>VEOW01000076.1 GCA_012026785.1 Chloroflexota bacterium
CCATGCCCTTCTGCGCCTCGTCCAGCGCCCAATCGGGGACCTTCGATGAGGCCGACCGGCCGAGGTGGTACTCCGAGCGGCCGGCGAGGAGGTCGTCGCGGGCGTCGCGGAGGCGCCCCAGCTCCGCGAGGAACTCGTCGTCGCCCACGTTCGGGTGCTGGCCGGTGTTGCGCTGCCAGGCGCCCTTGTACTCGTCCAGCGACGACTTCACGGAGACGGTGGCGCGGTCCACGACCTTGCGCTGGTTGCCGGTCAGGCCGCGCCGGAACGCCGCCGCGTCGCGGTACTTCGCGGCGAGCCTCCACAGCTCCTCGTCGCCCATCTCCGACATCGACTTGGCAAGCTCGATGCCGCGGGGGCCGCCGTACTCGATGAGGAACGAGTGGAGCTTGTCGAAGATGGAGTCCGACATCGCCGGTGCGGTGCCGGCCCACGACCAGACGCCCTCGCGGCTGCGGCGGATCATCGCGAGCGGGGAGCGCGAGCTGATCGTGTTCCAGGCGTCCACGGTCATGTCGATCTCGCGGACCATGGTGAGCGTCTGCTCCGCCTCCAGCTTGCGGGTGGCCTGCGCGACGACTTCCTGGTTGACCCGGTCGCGCGAGGCGAACCGGACGCCCTGCGTGAACGGGACGATCGGCTCCTTCACGTCCGCGAGGAGGTTGGCGAGCGCGGACCGCTCAGCCTGGAGGCGGTTCAGCTCGGTCACGTCTTCGGGCCGAACGTGCGTCGCCAGCAACGTCGTCCGCCCCTGCGCGTCGCGGATCGGGCGCTGGGTCAGCTCGCGGATCGCGTCGTCCGTCTGCGCGATCTGCCGCTCCAGGTGTTCGACTTCCTCGCCGCGCTTCCGCCACGGGGCGGTCGTCTGATCGACGTACTCCGACGCCTTCTCCCACAACTGCTCCTTCGACAGCGAGGCAAGCTCCGCGTCCCCGACGATCCCCTTCTCGCGGGCGAACGCCACGACGAGGTCGTGTTCCGCCTGCCCCCAACTGCCGGCGCCGCGCTCGATCGCGGAGATCGTGTCGGCGTTGGTCCCGAGCGCCTCCGCGTACTCGTCCAGCCGGCGCGGACTCGACGGCCGGATGACCGGGTCGGTGCCGGTGGCGACGCGCCGCGGGTTCGTCTTGCTCGCCTCCGCGAACCTGTCGGACGCCCGCTGGAGGACGGTGTCGAAGGTCCCCCGGTCGAGCACGTCGTCGGCCTTCTTGCCCACGACGAGGTCGCGGTAGAGCTTGCGGGTCGCCGGGTAGCGCCCGTTGAGGGTGTTCAGGTCACGCAGGGTCACCGGCTTGCCGGAGGAGAAGAGCTGGTCGATCTCGCTCGCGAACCGGGCCTGCCCCTCCGGGTGCAGGTACTCGACGTAGCCGACCACCGAGTCGGTCGCCTGCCGCGCCTGGACGGACGCGAGCTTCGCCGCCATGTAGTCGCGCTCGATGAGGGCCGCGACGTGCGGGTCCCACGGCCCCTGAAAGTCGTGGTACTCCCAATCGCGCCGGAGGCGGGCGACGATGGCCTCCGGGTGATGCTCGATGGTGTCCACGACCTTCTGGCCGTACTGCTCCAGGACGACCTTTGTGCGCTCCGCGGCGTCGGTGATGGCGCCGAGCTTGGCGCGCTCGATGAAGGTCAGGGAGTTGGCGACGTGGTCCCACGCCAGCTCCACGATGCGGTCGGTCGCCGCGGCCCACGACTCGTAGGCGCCGGTCGGGCCGACGAACTGGTCCGCCCCCTCGCGGGTCGTGCCGTACATCTTCGCGACGATGTCGCGGACGCGGTCCTCCTGCGTGTAGACCCTGGCGAACCGGCCCCCCGTCACCTTGTCGAAGGTCGCCGTGACGCCCTTCCCGAGAACGCCGAACGGCTTGCCGAGGCCGGCCATCTTGGCGGCGCCGATGGGATCGACCGTGAAGGACGTGACGAGCTGGATGGAGGGGTCGTCGCTGATGATCGAGGAGCGGTTGACCCGGTCGAACCACGCGACCGCGGCCTGGTCGCCCTGCATCCGGGCCACGGTGTCGAACATGGTGGAGAGGCCGAAGTAGCCGAGGCCCGTCGCGAGGAACGTCTTCTGGATCGTCGCCGCAGCGCGGGCGCCGGTGACGAGCGCCCGAGTCCCCATCGCCACGCCGGGAACCGTGGACGCCGCGCCGGCGCCAGCAGCCATCCCGGCGACCCCGCCCGTGAGCGCAAGCTCGATGCCGTAGGCGAGGAGGGTCGATCCGATGTTGACGCCGGCCCCGACGACGCCGGGGGTGTACGTCCACATCCGCCCCTCGTCCGCCGAGTCGAGCGCCTTGGCGGCGTCCGCGTCGGGGTTGGCGTCGAGCGCCCGCTTCACCGACGCAGGGAGGTCGATGGACTCCGCGAGGAAGCGCCGCACCTCCGGCGTGAGCTGGCCGGCGGCCATGCCCTTCGTCGTGAGGTTCGCGTCGTTCAGGCCGGTGAACGAGAGCATCGTGGAGACGAGGGACTCCAGCGGCCCGATGCTCTCGCCCTTGACGAGCGCCTTGTAGGTCATCGCCCGCTGGTTGAGCATCGTGTCGCGGAGCGTGTTCGGGAACCACTCGATCGCCTTGGCGACCGGCTCCGCCACCGCGGCCATGCCCTGCCCGATGAAGTCGAGCGCGTCGTTGACGATGTTGTGGTCGTCGCTCGTCAGGCCCGTCGCCGCCTCGCCGGCGAGGACGCCCATGCGCTCCATGCCCCACGGGATCGCGTTCGCCAGGTTGAGGTAGCCGCCCTTCCCGACCGCGTTGTCCCACGACGCCCCGAGGCTCGCGAAGAAGTCGCCGCGCGTGTCCTGCTGCGGCGGGCGCGGCTGCTGCGAGTTGACGCTGTACGGGACG
>VEOW01000255.1 GCA_012026785.1 Chloroflexota bacterium
ATGGCCGCCGCGGCGCGGTCGCTCGGCCGGCCGGGTGCCGCCGCGGCGGTCGCGGACCTGCTCCTGGCGCTGGCCGAGCGGCGGCCGCTGCCGACGGCCTCGGCCGTCGACGCCCGGGCGAGGGCCGTACCGTGATCGACGCCGAGCTGACCGCCCTTGCCTCGGACATTGCCCGGCGGGTCGGCGTCAAGGCCGAGCGCCACGCCCGCCTCGGGCGGCTGACGACGATGCGCGTCGGTGGGCCGGCCGATCTCCTGGTCGTGGCCCACCACGCGTTCGAGCTGCGGGCGCTCATCCGGTTCGCGCGAGCCCGCGACCTGCCGCTGCTGCTCCTCGGCCGGGGCAGCAACGTCGTCATCTCCGACCGCGGCGTCCGGGGGCTCGTCGTCCACGTTCGAGCCGAAGGGAGCCGGATCGAGGGCTCGGAGTACGTCGCCGAGGCGGGCGTGCCAATGGCCCGGGCCGCCACCGAGACGCAGAAGGCCGGCCTGTCCGGCCTCGAGTTCGGGCTGGCCATTCCCGGCACCGTCGGCGGGGCGGTGTGGGCCAACGCCGGCGCCCACGGCTCGGACGTCGCGTCCATCCTGGTCTCCGCCGACGTCCTGCTGGCCGACGGCTCGGAGGCCCGGCTCGCCGCGAACGAGCTCGGCCTCGCGTATCGCGAGAGCCGCTTCAAGCACGGCCCGCCCGATCGCCCCGACGAGGTCGTCCTCGGCGCACGGTTCCGCCTGACCCCCGCGTCCGCGCCGGACATCAGGGCCCGGCTCGACGACATCCGGCGTTGGCGCCAGGCGCACCAGCCCCTCGGCCTGCCGTCGGCGGGCAGCGTCTTCCGGAACCCGGCGGCCGGACCGTCCGCCGGCGAGCTCATCGATCGAGCCGGCCTGAAGGGTCATCGCATCGGCGGGGCAAGCGTCTCGGAGAAGCACGCCAACTTCATCGTGAACGACGCCAAGGGCAGTGCGGCGGACGTTCGCCGGCTGGTCGATCATGTGCACGCCGCCATCCTCGAGCGTGACGGAATCGACCTCGCGCCGGAGATCGTGTTCGCCGGCGACTGGCGTGGCTGGCCGTGGCCGGCCGAGGAGGACACATGAGCAGCCCCGACGCCGGTCGCGATCGCAGCTCATACCCGCCGGTCGTGGTGCTGCTCGGCGGTCCCTCGGCCGAGCACGACGTCTCGGTCGTGTCGGGCTCGGCGATCGCGGATTCCCTCATCGAAGCGGGCCTCGACGTGCGGCAGGTGCTGCTCGACCTCGACGGCGGGTGGTGGTGGCTGCCCGAGGGACACCGCCGCGGGAATCGGCCGCCGGCGGCATTCGACGATCCCTCGTCGCTCGGCGCGGAAGGCCCGCTGCTCGTCGGCGCGGCCATCGATCGCCTGGCAGCCGCCCGCCCCGAGCCGGTGGTGTTCATCGGCCTCCACGGCCCGTTCGGCGAGGACGGCACGGTCCAGGCGCTGCTGGAGGCCGCCGGGATCGCCTACACCGGGTCGGGCGTGGCGGCCTCGGCGATCGGGATGGACAAGGCCCTCCAGAAGCGCCTGTGGCGCGGCCTCGGGCTGCCGGTCGTGGACTGGCTGGAGGTCCGAGCCGCGACGTGGGCGAGGGACCGGGTCGCCGTGCTCGACCAGCTCGAGGCGTTTGCCGGACTCGACGACCCGCGGCTGATGGTCAAGCCCGCCCGGCTCGGCTCGTCGGTCGGCATGACGCTGGCTCACGACGCCTCGGAGCGCGAGCCGGCCCTCGACCTCGCGTTCCGGTACGACAACCTGGCGGTCGTCGAGCGCTATCTGGCGGGTGCCCGCGACCTCGAGGTCTCGATCATCGGCACCGAGCCGCCGCTCGGGGTCTACGGGCCCGGCGAGGTCATCGCCGGCCACGAGTTCTACGACTACGAGGCCAAGTACACGCCCGGGCTGTCGGAGACCTCGACCCACGCGGAGCTGCCGGAGGCGATGCGGCAGCTCGTGCACAAGCTGTCGCGCGACGCGTATCGGGCCCTCGGCGGCGAGGGCTTCGCCCGGGTCGACTTCCTGCTCGCGGGCGACCGGCACGTCATCTCCGAGATCAACACCATCCCGGGCTTCACGCCGATCAGCCTGTTCCCGACGCTGCCGGCCGAGGCCGGCCTGGACTTCACCGCCGTCTGCCTGCGCGTCCTGGACCTCGCGATCGCCCGCCACGCCGCCCGGACGGACCACCGGCTGCGGCCCGAGGATCTGCCGCGGTGACGCGCGGCCGAGGTCACGGCCGGCCACGAAGCGGCGCGATTCGCGGCAGCGCGAGGCGCGACGGCGCCGCGTCGGGTGGACGGCTGGCCCGCATCGGCCGCCCGCGACTTCCCCGGCTCGTCACGCCGGGGCGAGCCGGCGGTCTCCTCGGCCTCATCGCCGCGGGCTACCTGTGGACGCTCGTCACGGGCCCGTCGGCCTTCGCGATCGAGCGGCTCGACCTGCCGAACCTGCGCTGGACGGACGACGCGAGCGTCGCCGCCGTCCTCGCCGGCGTAACCGGGACGAACGCCCTCGACCTGGAGACAGCGCCGCTCGAGGCGGGGCTCGCCGCCCTGCCGGCCGTCCGCTCGGCCGAGGTGGCCGTGTCGCTCCTCGACGGCAGCCTCGTCGTGACGATGGAGGAGCGCCAACCGATCCTCGGCTGGCGCGTCGGGAAGACCGTCTTCCTCGTCGACCCCGTGGGCGTCGTTGTCGGCAGTCGCGACGCGGCTGCCGCCGGTCCAGCCCTGCCCACGATTGAGGATCGCCGCGACGGTGCCGGTACAGGGCTCGGGATCGGCGCTCGCCTCGACCCGACCGACCTCGACGTCGCGACCCGTCTCGGAAGCCTCAGCCCGGCCGATGTCGGCAGCGACCAGCCGTCGCTCATGGTCGTCGTGACCGATCGCGACGGCTACGTCGTGCGGACCGCTGGCTGGGACGCGGTCTTCGGGTTCTACGGACCGGCGACTCGGAGCCCCGACATGATCGCCGGCCAGGTGCGGCTGCTGCGGAGCCTCCTGGCCGACCGGGAGGCCGAGGTCCGCCGGGTCATCCTGGCCTCCGAGACCGACGGCACCTATGTGCCCCGGACCACTCCTCGGCCGAGTCGCGGGTGATAGCCTTGGCCGGAACGCTCCGCAGCGAGGACGGCATCGTTGCTCCTCCCCCTGGCAGGCCTGCTGGTGGGCGTCCTGCTCGGGCTCGTGCTCAACGTGAACGTCGGCTTCGAGTTCAGCCGGTACTCGGCGGTGGCGATTCTCGCCGCGCGCGACTCGGTGCTCGGCGCCGTTCGGGCGGAGCGCGACGGCGTCTACGACAATCGGATCTTCATCTCCGGCTTCGTCACCAACGCGCTGGTGGCTGTGGGGCTGACGTTCATCGGCGACCGGCTCGGCCTGGACCTGTATCTCGTCGCGCTCATCACGTTTGGTCTTCGAATCTTCAACAACGTCGCCCTGATCCGGCGACACTTCATCTGACACGGGAGCAGAGGTAGGCATGGTCGAAGGGACCCTGGTCGCACTCGACGTCGGGACCAGCAAGGTCTGCGTCCTCATCGGCGAGATCGGCCGCGACGGCCGCCTCACCGTCATCGGGCACGGGACGGTGCCATCGTCGGGCCTCAAGAAGGGCGCCGTCGTCAACATCGACCAGACCGTCCGCTCCATCCGCGACGCGGTCGAGCGCGCCGAGCGGCTGTCGGGCTGGAAGATCGACAAGGCCTTCGTCGGCGTCGGCGGGGCCCAGATCGAGAGCCGCAACTCGCCGGGCCAGGTGGCCGTCACGGCCCATAGCCGCGAGATCAGCCGGGACGACATCCGGCGCGCGGTGGAGGTCGCCCGGGCCGTCCCGATCCCGTCGAACCGCGAGGTCCTGCATGTCGAACGGCGGGGCTTCATCGTCGACGGCCAGGAGGGCGTCAAGGACCCGCTCGGCATGAGCGCCCTGCGCCTCGAGGTCGAAACCCACATCGTCACCGCCCCGGCGACCGCCGTCCAGAACCTCATGAAGTGCGTCGCCCAGGCGGGCGTGAAGATCGACGAGCTCGTCGTCAACGCCCTCGCCGCGGCCGAGGCCGTGGCCAACGAGACCGAGCGCGAGCTTGGTGTCGCCGTGGCCGATCTCGGCGCCGGGACGATCGACCTGGCGATGTTCAACGAGGGCTCGCCGTTCCACACCAGCGTCCTGCCAGTCGGCGGCAACTTCGTCACCAACGACATCGCGATCGGGGTCAAGACCTCGCTGCCGGCGGCCGAGGAGCTCAAGATCCAGTACGGAACCTGCGACCTGCGCGGGATCGACGAGTCCGAGGAGATCAGCGTCTCGGTCCTCGGCGAGGAGGCCGGCCGGCCGATCGGCCGCCTGGAGCTGTGCCGGATCATCGAGTCGCGGATGCGCGAGACGTTCGAGCTGATCGGGGCCGAGATGCAGGCCGCGGGGGGCGGGATGCTGCCCGCCGGCCTGATCCTGACCGGCGGCGCGGCCCAGCTCGGTGGCGTCGCCGAGCTCGGGCGCGAGGTCCTCCAGATGCCCGTTCGGGTGGTCGCCCCGGCCGGCGTCGCCGGCCTGACCGACCAGATCCTGACGCCGGCCTACGCGACCTCGATCGGCCTCCTGCAGTGGGGCGCGACGATGCTCGACGAGGGCGAGCCGATGCGCTACGAGTCCGCCCCGGGCGGTGGCATCCTCGGGCGCCTGCGCGACGCCCTCCGGAGCATCTTCCCGTAAGCGCGGCCCCGTTCGGCGCGTCCCGCCGAGGGCCCGTTTTCGACCGGTCGGGGTTCATTTCGGTACGCGCCGGACGCCCCGCCGATGGTAGACTCGGCGACAACCTGCGGGAACTCACGAGGCGAGCGAGCGCGCCAAGGGGCCCGGTCGGAAATCAGCCCCTATAGCGCGGCCGAAGGGCGGCCGACGGGAGGACAGTCATGGCCCTGCGCTCGGACTCGGAGAACTTCGCGCTGATCCGGGTGATCGGGGCTGGCGGTGGCGGCAGCAACGCCGTGAACCGGATGATTCGCGCCGAGATGATGGGCGTCGAGTTCATCGCCCTCAACACCGATGCGCAGGCCCTGCTGCAGTCCGACGCGCCGCACAAGATCCGCATCGGCGACAAGATCACCCGCGGCCTCGGTGCCGGCGGCGACCCGACGATCGGGGAGCGCGCTGCCGAAGAGGACAGCGACAAGATCGCCCAGGCCCTCGAGGGCTCGGACATGGTGTTCATCACCTCGGGCCTCGGGGGCGGCACGGGCTCCGGCGCGGCGCCGGTCGTGGCCGAGATCGCCAAGGAGGCCGGGGCGCTGACGATCGGCGTCGTCACCAAGCCCTTCACCTTCGAGGGCGTCAAGCGCAAGCTGACCGCCGAGCGGTCGGCCGAATCGTTGAAGTCCAAGGTGGATACGCTGATCACGATCCCCAACGATCGCCTCCGCGACGTCGTCCAGAAGAACACCTCGATCCTCGATGCCTTCCGGGTCGTGGACGACGTCCTGCGCCAGGGCGTCCAGGGCATCAGCGACATCATCACCGTGCCGGGGCTGATCAACCTCGACTTCGCCGACGTCCGGGCGATCATGAAGGACGCCGGCTCGGCGCTCATGGGCATCGGCCGCGCGACCGGCGAGAACCGGGCCCTCGAGGCGGCCAGGATGGCGATCGCCAGCCCGCTCCTCGAGATCGACATCGCCGGCGCCCAGGGGATCCTGTTCAACATCACCGGCGCCTCGAGCCTGTCGCTGTACGAGGTCACCGAGGCGGCCGAGGAGATCCGCGCCGCGGCCGATCCCGAGGCCAACATCATCTTCGGCACGAGCTTCAACGACCGCCTCGGGGACGAGGTCGCGATCACCGTCATCGCGACCGGCTTCGACGGTCGCAAGCCGTCGGCCGCACGCGCCGCGGCCGCGGCCGGCTCGGAGACGAGCGTCCGTGCGCCGCGGGACTTCCTCGAGGAGCTGGAGCGCCAGCGCAGCCAGATGACGGATGCCGGCGTGCCCGAATCGCCGACGACGATCGAGGAGGGTGGCAACGGCGCCAAGGCCGCCGTGGCGGAGCCGGTGCCGGTCAAGCGCGCCGCCTACGCCGCCGACGACCTGGAGATCCCGAGCTTCCTGCGCCGCGGCCGCTAATCCGACGCGGCCGTCCCGCGTCGTCGCCGCCCTTCCGCCCGTCGGGAGGGGGCAGGATCCCGCCGACGGTGGCGAAGAGGTTTCGAATCCTGCGAGCGACGGGGGCGGCCCCTGATCGGCCTACGATTCGGTCATGCCTCACGAGCTCGACGCTGTTCGCGCGCGGATCCTCGAGGCGGTAGCGGCCGCCGCCCGGCGCGTGGGTCGCGACCCCACCGAGATCGAGATCGTTGCGGTCGCCAAGACCGTGCCGGCCGAGCGCGTTCGAGGCGCCGTCGAGGCCGGGTTCACGACGATCGGCGAGAACCGCGTCCAGGAGGCCGAGTCGAAGGTCGAGGCCGTCAACGCCGGGTTCGAACGGCCGCCCCGCTGGCACCTGGTCGGACCGCTCCAGTCGAACAAGGTCCGTCGTGCCGTGGCGCTGTTCGACGTCATCGAGACGATCGATTCGATCGCCCTCGCACACCGTGTCGACCGCGTCGCCGCTGAGCTCCTGCCGGGTCGCCGGTACCCGGTCCTGCTCCAGGCCAACGTCGATGACGATCCGTCGAAGGCCGGCTTCGAGCCGGCGGCCCTGGAGCATGAGCTCGAACCGATCCTCGAGCTTTCGAACCTGCGGGTCGAGGGCCTGATGACGGTCGGCCGGCTGGTCCCCGATGCCGAGGCCGCGCGACCGACGTTCCTCGCCCTGCGCCGGCTGTCCGAGCGGCTGCGCGCGCGCGACCATCGCCTCGGCCCGGCGCTGTCGATGGGCATGACCGACGACTTCGAGGTCGCGATCGAGGAGGGCGCGACGATCCTCCGGATCGGGCGGGCCATTTTCGGGCATCGCCACTGACCGAAAGGAACCCTGCGCTAGACTCGGCCCGTGTTCGTGGAGTTCCTGCTCAACTTCGCCCGCTTCGTGCTCATGGGCCTGTGGCTCGCCGTCCTCGGTCGGGTGCTGATCTCGTGGGTCGATCCGACCGGCCGCAACAGCGCCTCGGCATTCCTGATCCAGCTGACCGAGCCGATCCTGGCGCCCGTGCGCAAGGTCGTGCCGCGGGCGGGCATGTTCGACTTCTCGCCGCTCATCGTCATCCTGATCCTCGGCGTCCTGCTCCGCTCGCTGCCCTAGCCGCGTGAGCGCCGGCGATGAGGCGAGATTCGCCGTTCGCCTGACACCGCGGGCCGCCGTCGATCGAATCGACGGGGTCGTCGACGGCACCCTCCAGGTCCGGGTCTCGGCGCCCCCCGTGGAGGATGCCGCCAACGCCGCACTCATCCGGCTGCTGGCTCGAACGCTGGGCGTGGCGCCGGGGCGGGTCCACCTGATTCGAGGACGACGCGGCCGCGACAAGGTGGTCGAGGTGGAGGGGCTGGACGCGGCCGGCCTGAGGGCTCGCTGGCGGGGCCTCGGTGTATGATCGGCCCGCCGTTCGCCTTAGCTGCGGACGCGCCTCGTGGGCGATTGGCTCAGTGGTTAGAGCACGCGGTTCACATCCGCGGGGTCACTGGTTCGAATCCAGTATCGCCCACCATCTCTCATCGGCTGATCCGGGACCATCGCGGCGTTGTCGGCTTCGCCTCGTCGCTCACGTACGCCAACGTACGCTCGCTCCTCACCTTCACCTCCGCCTTGCGCTGGCCCCGGCTGAGCCGCTGAGCGTGCCTCCCGAATCTCACGCGGTGGCGCTTGGTCCCTGGGGTTCGCGACTCCAGCCGTCGACCGTGCTTCCAATGCACGATTCTTCGGCTGGTGCGGTGCTCGAGCCGTTCAGCGGATGAACCGTGCGCCAGGCGCTCGATTCGTCCCCTGGAGTGCCCGAAACTGGGCCGTCCGCGTTCGGCGCCGGCCATGGTCCTGGCTTCAGCCGAAGAATCGTGCGTCAGACGCGGGGCGGTCGGCGGAGGCGGGCGGGTTGCTGAGGCGGCGGAGGGCGGCCGGCGGGCGGTGCGGCGGCCGGTGCCCGGGCGGCCGGAGCGCGGGGTCAGGCCTCGCCGGCGATGCGGCGGAGGACGGCCGGCAGGATGCCGCCGTGGCGGTAGTAGTCGACCTCGACCGGACCGTCGAGGCGGCAACGGGCATCGAAGGCTCGGACCGTGCCGTCGTCGTCGCGCGCCTCGACCCGCACGGTGGCCCGCGGCTTTAGGCCGCTGGCCAGGCCGCGGATCGTGTAGGCCTCCCGGCCGGTCAGGCCCAGCGAGGACGCCGTCGCGCCGGCCGGGAACTCGAGCGGCAGGACGCCCATGCCGATGAGGTTGGTGCGATGGATTCGCTCGAAGCTCTCGGCGATCACGACCCGGATGCCGAGGAGGAGGGGACCCTTGGCCGCCCAGTCGCGGGAGGAGCCGGTGCCGTATTCGCGGCCAGCGAGCACGAGGAGCGGCACGCCCTCGTCGCGGTAGCGCATCGCGGCGTCGTAGACGAAGACCTCGTCGCCGCTGGGCAGGTGGCGGGTGTATGGCCCCTCGCGCTCGACGAGCCGGTTCTTCAGCCGGATGTTGCCGAAGGTGCCGCGCACCAGGACCTCGTGATGGCCGCGGCGCGCGCCGTAGGAGTTGAACTCGAGCGGGGTCACGCCGCGGTCCTGGAGCCACTGCCCGGCGGGTGACCATGGCGGGATGGACCCGGCCGGGGAGATGTGGTCCGTCGTCACCGAGTCGCCGAGGAGGGCCAGCACCCGGCCGTTCACGATGTCGCGCACCGGCGCGGGCTCCAGCCCCATGCCCTCGAAGAACGGCGGCCGGGCGATGTAGGTCGAGCCGGCGTCCCAGTCGTAGCGATCGCCCTCGGGGATCGGCAGCGCCCGCCACCGATCGTCGCCGTCGAACACCGTGGCGTACGTTCGGCGGAAGATCTCCGGGTCGACCGCGTCCCGGATGACGGCCCGGATCTCGTCGGGCGTGGGCCAGACGTCGGCGAGGTAGACGGGCTTGCCGTCGTCGGAGATGCCCAGTGGCTCCGAGGTCAGGTCGACGTCGACCCGCCCGGCCAGCGCGAACGCGACGACGAGCGGCGGTGACGCAAGGTAGCTCGCGCGCGCGAGGGGGTGGATCCGGCCCTCGAAGTTGCGGTTGCCCGACAGGACGGCGGCGGCCACCAGCTCGTGCTCCTCGATGGCCTTCGCGATCGGCTCGTCGAGCGGCCCCGAGTTGCCGATGCAGGTCGTGCAGCCGTAGCCGGCGAGGGCGAAGCCGAGGGCCTCGAGCGGCTCCATCAGCCCGGCCTGCTCGAGGTACGCAGTGACGGCCCGCGAGCCGGGCGCCAGGGAGGTCTTGACCGTCGGCGGGACCTTCAGGCCGCGGCGCACGGCGGTGCGGGCCAGCAGCCCGGCGCCGACCATGACGGTCGGGTTCGAGGTGTTCGTGCAGGACGTGATCGCCGCGATCGCGACCGATCCAGTCCGGATCTCGGCGCGCTGGTCGCGGACATCGATCTCGAACGATGGGTAGTCGGACGCGGCGACGGCCACGCCGACCGGAGCCGCCGGGACCGGCTGCGCCGAGTGAGCGTCGGCGGCAAAGGCCGGGGCATCACTGGCCGGGAACGAGTTGGCCGAGGCGGCCTCGACCTCGCCGCCCGCCGGCCGCCCCGATCCGCCAGCCGCATGCCCGGGGTCGGCAGTGGTCGGGAAGTTCGAGCGGAAGTTGTCCCGGAGGCGCTCGAGGGGCACCCGGTCCTGGGGTCGACGAGGTCCGGCGACCGACGGCTGGACGGTCGCCAGGTCGAGCGTCAGGAGGGCATCGAAGGTCGGAACGCGGCCGGGCTCGCGCCACAGCCCCTGCTCCTTGGCGTAGCGCTCGACGAGGTTCACGCGCTCGGTCGGCCGGCCGGTCAGGCGCAGGTAGGCCAGCGTCTCGGCGTCGATCGGGAAGAGCGTCGAGGTCGCACCGAACTCGGGGCTCATGTTGGCGATCGTCGCCCGATCGGCGAGCGCCAGCGACGCCAGCCCATCGCCGCTGAACTCGACGAACGCGCCGACGACACCGAAGCCGCGCAGCATCTCGGTCACGACGAGAACGAGGTCGGTCGCCGTGGAGCCCTGCAGCAGCGCGCCGGTGAGCTCGACCCCGACGATCCGCGGCCAGGCCATGTAGACGGGCTGGCCGAGGAGGGCGGCCTCGGCCTCGATGCCGCCGACGCCCCAGCCCAGCACGCCGAGCCCATTGATCATCGTGGTGTGCGAATCGGTGCCGACGAGGGTGTCCGGGAAGGCCACTCGCCCTTTGCCGTCCGCTCGATCGTCGACGACGGTCGCCAGGAACTCCAGGTTGACCTGGTGGACGATGCCCGTGCCGGGCGGCACGACCCGGAGATCGCGGAAGGCCGTCTGCGCCCAGCGCAGGAGCTGGTAGCGCTCGCCGTTGCGGTCGTACTCGCGGGCGACGTTGAAGGCGAAGGCGGCCGGCGTCCCGAACTGGTCGACCTGGACGGAGTGGTCGATGACGAGGTCGGCCGGAACGAGAGGATTTACGCGCGCGGGATCGCCACCGAGGTCGGCCATGGCATCTCGCATCGCGGCCAGGTCCACGATCGCCGGAACGCCGGTGAAATCCTGCAGCAGGACCCGCGACGGCATGAACGGGACCTCGGCGTCGGCGGGGGCGCCGGCACGCCAGCCGGCGAGCGTCTCGACGTCGGCGGCCGTGACCAGTCCGGCGCCGGCATGCCGCAGGGCGTTCTCCAGCAGGATCCGGAGCGTGACGGGCGCCCGCTCCAGGTCGGCCCGGCCCGCCAGGGCCGAGAGGCGGTAGATGTCCGGGAGGCCGGCGCCGAGGGGCGCTCGGGCGCCGAAGGGATCGGAGGCGGGCGTGGGGGAGGGGGGCACGGCGAAGGCGACCTCGCTCATCGGTAGACTCGACGCGTGGAAGCGTACCCCGAGTCGACGGTGCACGGGGCCGCGCGATCCCCCCGAATCCGATGAAGGCCTGGCGGGACGAGGCGGAGCGGGGGGCGTCGCCCGGTCGTCCGACCAACGAGGCCCTCGAGGAGCTGCGCCACCGCGGCATCGACCTCGACCCGGAAGGCGATCGCGCCGGCGACCACGATCACGCCGGCGAGGCGCCCGACACGATCCACGCCCATCCGCATCAGCGCAGCGCCCCGGACGAGCCACCGATCATCGGCATCGTCGGGGCCGGCGCCGTCGGCACGGCCCTCGGCGCCGCGCTGCACCGCGCCGAATGGCCCGTGGCGGCGGTCGCCTCCCGGGACGCCGGCCGGCGCGAGCGGTTCCGGTCGCTCGTCCCGGGGGCGAGAGCGTTTGCGGAGGCGGTGGCCCTCCTCGACGAGGTCGAGCTGATTGTGCTGGCCGTTCCCGACGACGCGATCGCGAGCCTCGCCGGCGAGCTGCGGATGTACAGCGGCCAGGCGATGGTCCATACCTCGGGTGCGCTGGGGGCGGAGGTCCTGGAGCCGGCCCGCGCGGCCGCGACCCAGATCGGCGCCTTTCACCCGCTGGTCGCGTTCGCGGACACGGAACGGGCGATCGCCGCGTTGCGAGGCGCGACTGTTGCCGTGGAGGGCGACGATGAGCTGGTCGTCCTGCTGGCCCGGATGGCCGAGGCGATCGGGGCGACGGCTGTCCGGCTCGCACCCGGCAGCAAGGCGGCTTACCACGCTGCGGCGGTCCTCGCCGCCGGCGGGTTCGTGGCCCTGCTCGACGCGATCGCCGAGCTCGGCGCCGCGGCCGGCCTTGATGAGGCAGGTGCGATCGCCATCTACGCCAACCTCGTGGAGCAGAGCCTCGGCAACGCCCGGGCCCTCGGGACCAGGGCCGCCCTGCCCGGCCCGATGGTCCGCGGCGACACCGGCACGGTGAGCCGCCACCTCGAGGCGCTGGCCCGCCTGGCACCGCGGGTCCTGCCGATCTATTCGGCCCTCGCCGAACGCGAGATCGAGCTCGCGGAGGCCCGCGGCGCGATCGATCGTGACGCGGCCGAAGCGTTACGACGGTTGCTTGCGATGCGAGTGTGAGGCGCTACCATAGCCGTGATGGAGCACAGCCTCACTGCTCGGTACGCGGCCCGGGCGGGCGCCCGTTTCCCGCGAGCCTCGACCGGCAGCCGGCGGCGTCGCCTCGGCCTCACGACCGTCAACGCCTTCCACCCGGCCACGACCCGGATGACCGTCCTTCGCGCCGAGCCGTCGGCGCTGACCCGGCTGCGCCACGACCCGCGCTCCATCGCCGCGACGAGGCCCACTCGCCCGTCGACCGGGCGCCCCCGGCCCGTCGTCTCGCCGACGTGGCTGCGATCCCTCGCCCCGCGTCCCAGCGCCCCCGCGGCGCCGTGGCGCGACTGAGGCGGGCGGTCGCAACCTCTGCCGGCGGAGTCGTCGTCAGGGCCGACGCGGACCGCTCCTCGCTGGTCGTCGGCATGCGTCGGCGGGGCCGTGACGGCGTGACCTGGACGCTTCCCAAGGGCACCCCGGACGCCGGCGAGACGCTCGAGGAGACGGCATTGCGCGAGGTCGGCGAGGAGACCGGCCTGGAGGTCCGGATCCTCGAACCCGTGGGGTCGATCCAGTACGACTTCGTGCAGGATCGCCGGCGGATTCACAAGACCGTTCACTATTACCTGATGGAACCGGTCGGCGGCGACCTGGCGCGTCATGACGCCGAGTTCGAACAGGTCCGCTGGGTGTCGTTCGACGACGCCCCGGGGTTGCTCAGCTTCCCGACCGAGCGCGAGCTCGTCGCGGCGGTCGCCCAGCTGCTGAAGGCATCGGGGTGAGGCCATGAGCGCCGACGTCACGGCAAGCTCCACCGAACCGCTCCACCAGACCGCGCTGGTCGACATCCACCGCGGCCTCGGCGCGCGGCTTGTCGACTTCGCGGGCTGGGAGATGCCCGTCCAGTACTCGGGCATCCTCGAGGAGCATCGGGCCGTCCGGGAGCGGGCCGGGCTGTTCGACCTGTCGCACATGGGCGAGCTGTTCGTCGAGGGCGACGATGCCGGCGATGCCCTCGCTGCGGCGGTCGTGAGCGACCCGCGCACCCTGGCCGTCGGCCGAGCCCAGTACTCGATGCTGTGCGCGCCGGACGGCGGCATCATCGACGACCTCATCGTCTATCGCCTCGGCCCGGAACGGTTTCTCGTCGTCGCGAACGCCAGCAACGCGGCCGTCGATTCGGACGAGCTGGCAGCCCGCCTCTCGGACTGGAAGGCCGTCCTCGACGACCGCTCACGGATCACCTCGCTGGTCGCCATCCAGGGACCCCGCTCGGCCGAGGTCCTCGGAACGCTGACCGACATCGACCTCGCCGCGCTCCGCTACTACGCGATCGCCGAGGGCCAGGTCGCCGGGATCGAGGCCCTCGTGGCCCGGACGGGCTATACCGGCGAGGATGGCTTCGAGGTCTTCGTCGAATGGGCCCGCGGACCGGAGATCTGGCGGGCGCTGGCGGCCGCGGGCGAATCGGCCGGCGTCGTCCCGTGCGGCCTCGGGGCCCGCGACACCCTGCGCCTCGAGGCCGGGATGCCGCTGTACGGCAACGAGCTGGGCCGCGACACGAACCCCTTCGAGGCCGGCCTCGGCCGGGTGGTGAAGCTCGACAAGGCCGGTGACTTCGTCGGGAAGGCGGCCCTCGAGCGAGCCGCGAAGGAGAAGCTCGCGAAGCGGCTCGTGGGCCTGCGCATCACCGGTCGCGGGATCGCCCGCCATGGGTACCCGGTGTTCGCCGGCGACCGATCGACCGGGGTCGTGACGAGCGGCACCTTCTCGCCGACGCTCGGCGTCCCGATCGCGATGGCCTACGTCGCATCCGGCGATGCCGACGCGGGTACCATGCTCGCGGTCGAGATCCGCGGCCAACGCGTGGCAGCCGAGGTCGTGGCGCTGCCCTTCTATCGTCGTCCCAGGTGAGTGATCGCGCGGCCCGAGCCGCGCACTGAGGAGGTACGAGCGGGATGGTTCCGTCGGACCTGCGGTACACGAAGGATCACGAGTGGGTCCGCCTGGACGGCGACACCGCCACGGTCGGCGTCACCCAGTACGCCGCCGACCAGCTCGGCGACGTCGTGTTCGTCGACCAGCCCGAGGTCGGCCGGACGGTCGAGCAGTTCGCGGCGTTCGGCGTCGTCGAGTCGGTCAAGGCCGTCAGCGACCTGTACGCGCCGGTCTCCGGCGAGGTCGCCGAGGTCAACCCCGAGCTGGCCGTAAAGCCGGAGCTCGTCAACAGCGACCCCTACGGTGCCGGCTGGATGATCAAGGTCAAGGTCGCCGACCCGAGCCAGTTCGAGGGTTTGCTCGATCCGGGGGCCTACGAGCAGCTCGTCTCGGAGGGCTGAGCTTCCCCGTGGCCTACGGTCCACACACGCCGGCCGACCGCCAGCGGATGCTGGCGGCCCTCGGCATGCGCTCGGTCGACGAGCTCTTCGCCGACATCCCCGCGGGCCTGCGAGCCGGCGCGCTCGAGCTCGACCCACCGGAGCCCGAGCAGGCCCTGATGGCCCGGCTTGAGCGCCTCGCCGGCCGCAATCAGGCGGGGCTCGCCTCGTTCCTCGGGGCCGGGGCCTATCGGCATTTTGCTCCGCCGCTGGTCGACCAGATCCTGCTCCGGGGCGAGTGGTACACGGCCTACACGCCGTACCAGCCCGAGGTGAGCCAGGGCACGCTCCAGAGCATCTACGAGTACGAATCGCTGCTCGCGGAGCTGCTGGGCCTGGACGTCGTCTCGGCGTCGCACTACGACGGCGCGGCGGCGCCCGCCGAGGCAGCGCTGATGGCCTGCCGGGCAACGCGGCGCGAGCGCGTCCTCGTGTCTCGCGGCCTGCACCCCCACTACCGCGAAGTGCTGCGGACGTACTTCCACGGCGCCGGCCTGGCGGTCGAGGAGCTACCCCTGGTGACCGACGGACCCTCGGCCGGCACGACCGATCTCGCCGCGCTGGAGCGGCTGCTCGGGGATCCCGACCGGCCGGTGGCCGGCGTGCTGCTGGCACAGCCGAGCTTCTATGGTCTCCTCGAGCCGATGGCCGAGGCGTCGCGCCTGGTCCATGCGGCAGGAGCCCTGTTCGTGGCGGTCGTGGAGCCCGTGTCGCTCGGCGTTCTCGCGCCGCCGGGCGCGTATGGCGCGGACATCGCCGCGGGCGAGGGCCAGGCCCTCGGCATCGCGCCGCAATACGGCGGGCCGTACCTCGGGATCCTGGCCTGCACCGAGCCGCTGGTCCGCCAGGTCCCCGGCCGCCTCGTCGGCATGACGACCGATCTCGACGGCCGCCGCGCCTACGTCATGACCCTCCAGGCTCGCGAACAGCACATCCGCCGGGAGAAGGCGGCCAGCAACATCTGCACCAACCAGACCCTCCTGGCCCTCGCCGCGAGCGTCTGGCTGGCCGCCCTCGGCCCGCACGGCCTGCGCGACGTCGCCGCGCTCGGGGCGAGCCGGGCGGTCGAGCTGGAGCGGGCCCTCGCTGCGGTCGGCGCGCCGCGCCTCCACCCGGGCCCGTACCTCAACGAGTTCGCGGTCCGCGTGCCCGAGGCGCCGCGAGTCCACCGGGCGCTGCTGGAGCGCGGCGTGCTCGCCGGCCTCGTCCTCGAGGAGGCGGTTCCCGATGAGCCGGGCGTTCGCGACGCCCTGCTGGTCTGCGCGACGGAGGTGACCACGTCCGACGAGATCGACGCCTTTGCGAGCGCCCTGGGCGAAGTCCTCGGCGCCCGGACGCCGGCGGCCGTGGGAAGCGCCAGGTGAGCGCCAGCGGCCCGCGGCTCCAGCCCACGATCTTCGAGCTGTCGAAGCCCGGCCGGGGTGGCGGGAAGGTGCCGCATCCGCCGTCCGATGCGCTCGACCGGATCCCCCCCGAGCAGCGACGCGAGAAGCCGCCGGGGCTGCCGGAGCTCGCCGAGCCGGAGGTCGTTCGGCACTTCGTCAACCTGTCGCAGCTGAACCACGCCGTGGACACCGGCTTCTACCCGCTGGGCTCGTGCACGATGAAGTGGAACCCCAAGGTCAACGAGTGGGCCGCCCGTCTGCCCGGCTTCGCCGGCCTCCACCCGCTCGCGCCGGACTCGACGGCCCAGGGGACGCTGCAGCTGCTGTGGGAGCTGGAGCAGATCCTCCTCCGGATCACGGGCATGGACGCCGTGACCCTCCAGCCCGCGGCCGGCGCGCACGGCGAGCTGACCGGGATCCTGATGATCCGGGCCTATCACGAGGCCCGCGGCGACATGGCTCGGACCGAGGTCCTGGTGCCGGACTCGGCCCACGGCACGAACCCCGCGACGGCCACGATGGCCGGCCTGCGGACGGTCTCGCTGCTGCACGAGCACGACGGCGGCGTGAACGTCGAGGCGTTCCGGCGAGCCCTGGGACCGCAGACGGCCGCGATCATGATCACCAACCCCTCGACGCTCGGGATCTTCGAGACCGAGATCGGCGAGCTCCTCGAGGCGGTCCACGAGGCGGGCGCGCTGGCCTACATGGACGGCGCGAACCTCAACGCCATCCTCGGTCGCTTCAAGCCCGGCGAGGCCGGCTTCGACGTCATGCACATCAACACCCACAAGACGTTCTCGACGCCACACGGCGGCGGTGGCCCCGGGGCCGGGCCGGTCGCGGTCAACGACCGCCTTGCGCCGTATCTCCCGGCACCGCGGGTCCTGCGCGAGGCCGACGGGACGTTCCGCCTCGAGCGGCCGGGCGAGCGGCCGACCTCGATCGGTCGAATGCGCTCGTTCGTCGGCAGCACCGGGGTCCTCGTTCGAGCGTACGCCTACCTTCGAACGCACGGCGCAAGCGGGCTCGCCGAGATCACCGATGACGCCGTCCTGGCGGCCAACTACCTGAAACACCGCCTCGCCGAATCGGGTGCCTTCGACATCCCGTTCGAGGGCGTCTGCAAGCACGAGTTCATCGCCTCCGCCTCGACCCTCAAGAAGCGGACCGGCGTGCGAACCCTCGACATCGCCAAGCGGCTCCTCGATCACGGCTTCCATGCGCCGACCGTGTACTTCCCGCTGACCGTCGACGAGGCCATGCTCATCGAGCCGACCGAGACCGAGTCGCTCGAGACGCTCGACGCCTTCGCCGACGCCCTGATCGCGATCGCCCGCGAAGCCGAGACGGAGCCGGAGATCGTGAAGACCGCGCCCCACACGGCGCCCGTTCGCCGGCTGGACGAGGCCGGCGCGGCCCGCAACCCGAATCTCCGCTGGCGACCGGCGGTCGGGGACTGGACGCCGTGCCCCGATTGAACGCGACGCCCCGGCGGGCGCCCCGGGGAGCCCCGCGGTTGACGCCGCCCCTGCAATCACTATCCTCTCGCTGACATGGTTGGTCGAAGCCTCCGGCAGATCGTCTGGGCCCGCCTGCGCCGCGACAAGCTGGCCATGTTCTGCCTCGTGGTCCTGGTCATCTACTACATGATCGGGATCTTCGGCCCGGTGATCGGCCCGTCGCTCGGCCTCGATCCATACGCCTTCGATCGAGCCGCGATCAGCGACCGGGGCGGTGGCCCGATCGGCGACTTCGGTGGCATCAGCGCGAAGCATCCGCTCGGCGTGGAGTGGGGGACCGGCCGCGACATCCTGTCGCAGCTGCTGTGGGGCCTTCGGATCTCGCTCGTCGTGGCGACCTCGGCGACGCTGCTGACCGTGACGGTCGGGGTGATCGTGGGGATCATCGCCGGCTACGCCCGCGGTTGGGCGGACATGGTCATCGGCCGCATCATGGACCTCGTCCTGGCGTTCCCGTTCCTGCTGATCATCCTGGCGCTCTCGAACGTCATGACCGACCGGATCACCGACCTGGGCGTGCCGCCTGGCAACCCCTCCCGGATCGCGTACCTCATCATCGTGATCAGCAGCTTCGGCTGGCCGTACCTCGCCCGGATCGTGCGAGGTCAGGTGATCAGCCTCCGGGAGCGCGAGTTCGTGGCGGCGGCCATCGCGATGGGCTCAAGCCGCCGGCGGATCCTGTTCACCGAGATCCTGCCGAACCTCTGGGCGCCGCTCCTCGTCTACACCACCCTGCTGCTGCCGGCCTACGTCGGCACCGAGGCCGCCCTGTCGTTCCTCGGCGTGGGCGTTATCCCGCCGGACACGACCTTCGGAGCGATGCTCGCCAACTCGGTGAGCTATTTCCGGGTCGTCCCGACGTATCTCTTCATCCCGGGAACGATCCTGGCCATCCTCGTCGTGTCGTTCAACCTCCTCGGCGACGCGCTCCGGGATGCGCTCGATCCCCGGGCGACCCATTGAGCCTGCCAGAACAAGCAGAACCGGAGGAGCACGACTGACGTATTGACTTGCACGCTTCGGCGTGCACTGTGGTTATCATCGCGTGGGTTGTGCCGGGACCCATCCCGGCTCAATGGAGGAGAAGCATGCTCAGATCAGACGCGTGGTTGCGTCGCGCACTGGCTATCGGCGTCACCTTCGGGTTGATCGTCGCGGCCAGCGGCGGCGGAACCCCAACACAGAGCCCGACCGGCGGGGCGTCCGTCCCTCCGGGCGAGAGCGCTCAGCCAACCGAGGAGTCGAAGAAGGGCGGCACCATCTACATCCTCACCCAGGCCGAGGAGTGGGACGACATCGATCCCCAGCGGGCCTACACGGGTGAGGACCTGGCGTTCTTCGGGGGCACGATCATGCGCGCCCTCACCGCCTACACGTACTCCGAGGAGGCGGTCACGGCCAACACCCTGACGCCGGATCTCGCCACCGACACCGGCACCGCCAACGCGACGGCCGACGAGTGGAGCTTCACGCTCCGCGATGGCGTCACGTGGGAGGACGGCTCGGATCTCGTCTGCGAGGACGTGAAGTACGGCGTCTCGCGCACGTTCGCCAACGACGTCATCACCAACGGCCCGACGTACGCGGTCCAGTACCTCGACATCCCGTCCAACCCCGTCACCGAGGGCGACGACGCGGTCTTCCTGTCGGCGTACTACGGCCCGTACAACGGCACCGGCCAGGACCTGTTCGACCAGGCGGTGGTCTGCGATGGCAACACCATCACCTTCCACCTCAACCAGCCGGTTGCCGACTTCAACTACACGGTGACCTTGGGCTTCAGCCCGGTTCCCGATCCCACGATTCACCCTGACCTCCCGGATGCCGTCGATCAGTACACCCTTCGACCGTGGTCGAATGGCCCGTACAAGATCGAGGAGTACACCCAGGGCAACGGTGGTCACTTCCTCCTGACCCGGAACGAGAATTGGAACGCCGAGAGCGATCCGATCCGACCGGCCTACCCCGATCGGTGGGAGGTCCTGTTCGGCATCGATCCGAAGGTCATGGACCAGCGCCTGATGGCCAGCCAGGGCGAGGACGCCTACGCGGTCATGTACGGCAACGTCCAGCCGGAGAACCTGGCGACGGTGTTCGTCGATCCCGAGACCCCGACCCCGGACTTCGCGGATCGGGCGGTCAGCGACTACGACCCGTACTCCCGGTACTACTGGATCGACACCAACAAGGTTTCGAACGTCAAGCACCGCCAGGCCATGGCCGCGGCCCTCGACCGCGACGCCATTCGGGCCAACTCCGGTGGTGACTTTGCCGGCGCCCTCGGCGACGGCGTCATCAAGCCGAACATCGGTCAGGACTACGCCGAGACCGGGATGTGGACGGGCCTCCTCGGCCAGGCCATCCCCGACAACGGCGACCCCGACTACGCCCGCCAGCTCATCGAAGAGTCCGGCGAGCCGATGCCGGCCCTGACCTGGGATTACCCCCAGACCCCGACCCGCGACCAGGAAGCCGCCATCGTCGTCGATTCGCTCGGCAAGGCGGGCATCCAGGTCACGGCCAACCCGATCCCGCCGGGCCAGTACTACGGCATCGTGTTCAACGATGACCAGGCCCACGAGTTCGGATGGGCCGGCTGGGGTCCGGACTGGCCGAACGCGTCGACGGTCATCGCGCCCCTGTTCACTGACAAGGGTGGCTGGAACATCTCGCGAGTCCATGACCAGGACTTCGTGGATGCCGTCCAGGATGCCATCGCCACGCTCGACCGGGCGGAGCAGGCCAAGAAGTGGCAGGACCTCAACAAGCTGGCGATGGAGCGGGTCTACGTGATCCCGACCACCTTCGGCCTGTCGCAGGTTCTCGCCGGCACCAAGGTCAAGCCCATCTACCAGTGGGCGCCTTGGGGCTCGTGGCCGTACGCCGTGATGTACGTCACGCCGTAAGGCGACGTCTCGCACGATTGACGGGGGAGCGGCGCCGCCGCTCCCCCGGCACCTCTGGAGCGCAGGAAGGAGAAGCTGAGTGGCCGGTTACGTCGTGCGCCGCGTGCTCGGCATGGTCCTGCTCCTGTTCCTGCTCACGCTGACGGTCTTCTTCCTGTTCAACATGATGCCGGCGGATCCGGCCCGGCTGACCTGCGGCAAGGCCTGCAGCCCCGCGGTCATCGAGGCCAACCGCCACCATCTCGAGCTCGACATCCCGCCGATCGAGCAGTACCAGCGCTTCGTCAGCGGCATCTTCTTCGGGCGGACGTTCTCCAAGGACACGCCCCGGCCGATCGAGTGCGAGGCCCCGTGCCTCGGCTACTCGTTCCTTCGCAACACCGAGGTCCTGACGCTGATCGCGCGGGCCGCCCCGGTCACCTTCTGGCTGGCGATCGGCGGCTTTCTCACTTGGATGGTCGTCGGCCTGACGCTGGGCATCGTCTCGGCCCTCAAACGCGGCCGCTGGATCGATCGAACGATCATGGGCATCGCCCTCATCGGCTACTCACTGCCGTCGTTCTTTATCGGCCTGGTGCTGATCTTCTTCGTGATCCTGGACTGGAACCTCTTACCGTTCCCCCAGTGGACCACGCCGGACAAGGACCTCGGCCGCTTCGTCCAGACCATGCTGTTGCCGTGGATCACGATCGCGACCCTGTACGCCGCGTTCTACATGCGGCTGACCCGCAACCAGGTACTGGAGATCTTCGGCGAGGACTACATCCGGACGGCGCGGGCCAAGGGCCTGCCCGAGCGAATCGTCGTCGTCAAGCACGCCCTGCGCGCCGGCCTGACGCCGATCGTCACCGCGGCCGGTCTGGACCTTGCCGGCCTGCTCGGCGGCGCGATCATCACCGAGAACATCTTCAGCCTGCCGGGTCTCGGCTCGCTGGCGATCGGCTCGGTCCTCGCCTCCGATCTGCCGCTGATCACGGGCATCACGCTCCTGACGGCCGCGCTGATCATCTTCGCGAACCTCATCGTTGACCTCCTGTATGCGGTGATCGACCCGAGGGTCCGCGTCGGATGATCAACGTCGAGGAGGTGGAGGGGAGGGCGCAGCACTCCCCTGAGCGACCGTTCCTGTCGGTCGAGAACCTGGCCGTCCAGTTCAAGACGGAGGACGGCATCGTCCAGGCCGTCGACGGGGTGTCGTTCACGCTCGAGCGCGGCAAGACCCTCGCGATCGTCGGTGAATCGGGTTCGGGCAAGAGCGTCACCGCCCAGGCCATCATGGGCCTCGTCAAGGGCATGGGTGGCATCGTCTCGGGCGAGATCTGGCTCGACGGCCAGGAGCTGAATCGCCTCTCGCCCTCGGAGGTCCAGGCGCTTCGCGGCGACGAGATGGCGATGATCTTCCAGGACCCGATGTCCAGCCTCCACCCGTTCTACCGGATCGGCGATCAGATCGTCGAGGCGATCGTGGCGCACCGCAAGGTCGGTCGCGGCGCCGCCCGCCGCGAGGCCCTGGAGATGCTCAAGCACGTCGGCATCCCGGCAGCCGAGCGCCGCATCGACGCCTATCCCCACCAGCTGTCGGGCGGTATGCGGCAGCGCGTCATGATCGCGATGGCCCTCATCAACTCGCCCCAGCTGCTCATCGCCGACGAGCCGACGACCGCGCTGGACGTGACCGTCCAGGCCCAGATCCTGGAGCTCATCCGGCGCCTGCAGGGCGAGTTCGGGACGACCGTCATCATCATCACCCACGACCTCGGCGTGGTCGCCGACGTGGCCGATGACGTGGCCGTCATGTACGCCGCCCGGATCGTCGAGATGGCACCGACGTCGGAGATCTACAACAAGGCCGAGATGCCCTACACCCTCGGCCTGCTGGCCTCGATCCCGCGGAGGGACCGCGGCCAGCAGGAGCGGCTCGACCCGATCCCGGGCAACCCACCATCGCCGATCCACCTGCCGCCAGGGTGCGTCTTCCAGCCCCGCTGCAAGTACTGGGAGCAGGTGCCCGAGAGCCAGGGCGATCCCCGGACCGTCAGGCCCGAGCTCGTAGAGACGAGCCCGCGCCACTACGTTCGTTGCCTGCTGCCGCAGGACGTTCGCCGGCGGATCTCCCACGAGGTCCTGCAGTCCCTGCGGGGGAGCGCCGAGTGAGCACGTCGAACGGCCAGATCCTCGACGTCACCGATCTGCGCACCTACTTCCCGATCAAGTCGCGCGGCCTCATTCCGCGCACCATCGGCCAGGTCAAGGCGGTCGATGGCATCGACCTGACGCTCGCACCCGCCGAGACCCTCGGACTCGTCGGCGAGAGCGGCTCCGGCAAGACCACGGCGGCTCGATCCATCCTGCGGCTGGTCCAGCCGACCTCTGGCCGGATCGAGCTCGACGGCCAGGACATCACCCACCTGTCCTCGGGCGCCATGGTCAAGGTCCGCCGGAAGGCCCAGATGATCTTCCAGGATCCCTACAACGCGCTCAATCCGCGTCACACCGTCGGCGGCATCATCAGCGCGCCGTTCAAGGTCCAGAAGGTCGTGCCCCCGGGCGGGGTCCGGGCCGCGGTCATGGAGCTCATGGAGCGCGTCGGCCTCAACCCCGAGCACTACAACCGCTACCCGAACGAGTTCTCCGGGGGGCAGCGGCAGCGCATCGGGATCGCCCGGGCGATCGCGCTGCGGCCGAAGCTGATCGTCTGCGACGAGCCGGTCTCCGCGCTCGACGTCTCGATCCAGGCCCAGATCCTGAACCTCCTCAAGGATCTCCAGCGCGAGTTCGGGATCGCCTACCTGTTCGTGGCTCACGACCTGGCGGTCGTCCGGCAGGTCTCGCACCGGGTCGCGGTCATGTACCTCGGCCACATCGTGGAAACCGCGTCGCAGGAGACGATCTACTCGGCGCCGCTCCACCCCTACACCCACTCGCTGCTGTCGGCGATCCCGATCCCGGATCCGGCGCAGCAGAAGAAGCGCAACCGGATCCTGCTGCAGGGCGACCTGCCGAGCCCCATCAACCCGCCCAGCGGGTGTGTCTTCCGGCCACGCTGCTTCCAGGCCCAGGAGAAGTGCGCCGCCGAGGTTCCGCCGCTCATCGAGGTCGAGCCGGGCCACAAGGTCGCCTGTCACTTCCCGATCGCCAAGCCGCCGGAGTCGGTGGTCGTGTCGATGGCCGAGGAGGAGGCCGAGGTCGTCGCCGGAGCGCGCGACGCCGGTGTCGTCGACAGCGGAGTGATGCCGCACTGATCTCGGCCTGATCGGCTCGGACGGGGCGCTCCCGGAGCCAGCCGGAGGGTATGCTCCCGGCGATGGTCCGCATCGCGCTCGCCCAGGTCGCACCGCGCCTCGGGGCGCTCGACGACAACATCGCGCGCCATCACGAGCTCATCGCCGAGGGGCGGCGGCACGGCGCCGACCTCGTGGTCTTCCCCGAGCTCGGCCTCACCGGCTATCTCCTGCAGGATCTCGCGGCCGAGGTCGCGATGCGCCTCGACGATCCGCGCCTGGCCGAGCTGGCCGACGCGACCGATGGCCTGTCCGCGATCGTGTCGTTCGTCGAGGAATCGGACGACCACCGGCTGTTCATCGCGGCGGCCCTCCTCGAGGAGGGGGCGATCCGCCACGTCCACCGGAAGCTGTTCCTGCCGACGTACGGGCTGTTCGACGAGCGCCGCTTCTTCGCCCCGGGCGACGTGTTGCGGGCGACCCCGTCGCGCCTCGGCGCGGGTCTCGGGATCGCCGTTTGCGAGGACTTCTGGCACCTGGGGGTGCCGCAGCTCCTGGCGCTCGATGGGGCCCAGGTCCTCGTCAACGTCTCGTCCTCGCCGGGGCGTGATCTCGCCGCGACGAACGAGGCCGGCCTGGGAACGGCGTCATCGTGGCGCAACCTCATGCGGACCTACGCCCAGCTGACGACGTCGTTCGTGGTGTTCTGCAATCGCGTCGGCGTCGACGAGTCGATCACCTTCTGGGGCGGCTCGGAGGTCATCGGCCCGTCGGGCCAGGCGGTCTTCTCGGCGCCGCTGTTCGAGGAGGGTCTATTCGTCGTCGACGTCGCGCTCGACGAGGTCCGGCGCGAGCGGATCGGCCTGCCGCTGCTGCGCGACGAGCGCCTCGAGTGGCAGCTCCGGGAGCTTGGCCGGGTCGTTCTCGAGCGGGCCGGCATGGCCATCGACAGCACCGCCGAGTGGGGTGCCCAGCCGGGCTTCGACGTGGCCCCGTCCGAGCCAGCCGGACCCGAGGAGCCGGCCGGGCGCGGCGAGCGGGCGTCGGCGCCCATCCCATTCCGGAAGCCCCGACCATGAGTGCCGTTGCAGCCGTTCCGACCGACGAAGCCGGGCGACCGCTGTTCGAGCTGCCCGAGGAGCTGGCCATCGACACCGATGTCGCGCGCCGGGTCATCGGCGGCTTCATCCGCGGGCAGCTCCAGCAGGCCGG
Organism: Chloroflexota bacterium; assembly: GCA_012026785.1. GTDB lineage: Bacteria > Chloroflexota > Limnocylindria > Limnocylindrales > CSP1-4 > UBA5189. The sequence goes on from VEOW01000255.1 coordinate 24,690, forward strand.
CTTCGAACGGTGCGTCCTGGGCCTGTCGGGCGGAGTCGACTCGGGGCTCGTGGCCTACCTCGTCGCCGAGGCGATCGGGCCCGCCAACCTGCTGTGCGTCCTGATGCCGTACCGGACCTCGTCGCCCGCCTCGCGGGCCGATGCCGAGACGATCGTCGACGACCTCGGCTGCCCGAGCGAGCTCGTCGAGATCACGCCGATGGTCGACGCGATGTTCGGGCGCGACGGCGTGGCCGGCGCGGGCGGCGCCTCGGACCTCGAGGCGAGCGCGCTGCGGCGCGGCAACTTCATGGCCCGGATCCGGATGGCCGTCCTGTACGACCGCTCGGTCACCTTCGGTGGGCTCGTCGTCGGGACGGGCAACAAGACCGAGTCGCTCATCGGCTACACGACCCTGTTCGGCGACAACGCCTGCGCCTTCAATCCGATCGGCGATCTCTACAAGAGCCAGGTCCGCCAGCTCGCCGCCGCCATCGGTGTGCCGCGCGCGGTCATCGCCAAGGCGCCGTCGGCCGACCTGTGGCCCGACCAGACCGACGAGAGCGAGGGCGGCTTCAGCTACCCGCTCCTGGATCGCGTCCTGTACTGGCGGATCGACCGCCGGCGGAGCCTCGACGAGATGGTCGAGCTGGGCTTCGAACGGGCGCTCGTCGAGCGGGTCGAGCGGCTGGTGGCCGTCTCCGAGTTCAAGCGCCAGGTCCCGCCGATCGCGAAGCTCGGCCCGCGCACGGCCGGCGTCGACTACCTCTACCCGCGGCGGCGTCCGGGCTCGGCGCGAGACTGAGGTCGATGCCCGGGAGGGTCAACGCCGAGGACGGCGGGCGCGAAGGCGGCGGCACGCTGTTCGTCGTCTCGACGCCGATCGGCAACCTCGCCGACGTCACCCTTCGTGGGCTCGAAGTGCTCGCCGCGGTGCCGCTCATCGCCGCGGAGGACACCCGGATCACGCGGCGGCTGATGGGCCGCCACGGCGTCGACGGGCGGCTGGTGAGCTTCCATGCCCGAAGTGGGCCCGGCCGCCTGAACGAGCTGCTGGCCCACCTTCGGAGCGGCGCCGACCTCGCGGTCGTCACCGACGCCGGAACACCCGGGATCTCGGATCCCGGCGAGGAGCTCGTCGCGGCGTGGGCCGCGGAGGGCGGACGGGTCGTGCCGATCCCCGGCGCCTCCGCCGTCCTGGCGGCGGTGGCCGTGCGCGGCATCGCCGGGCCGCAGTGGGCATTCGAGGGCTTCCTGCCGCGCGGCGGACGCGAGCGACGGCGACGGCTGGCGCGAATCGCCGACGACGAGCGGGCCACGGTCCTGTTCGAGGCGCCGACCCGCCTCGAGGTCACCCTGCGCGACCTGGCCGAGGTGTGCGGAGGGGAGCGCCCGGCCGCCGTGTGCCGGGAGCTGACCAAGCTCCACGAGCAGGTGGCCCGAGGGACGCTCGAGGAGCTCGTGGCGGCCGTCGAAGCCGGCACGATCCCGCGCCGCGGCGAGATCGCCATCGTGGTCGCCGGCCGGCGGCCGGGCCGGCATCCCGACGCGACGGCGCAGCGCTCGTCGCGACGGGCCGGGCTCGAGGGCGACATTCAGCCCGCCGACGAGTACCTGTCGGCACTGGCAGAGGCGCGCGCCGCGGTCGACGCTCTCGTCGGGTCGGGCCTGGCGCGTGGCGAAGCCGCACGTCGAGTGTCCGAACGAACCGGCTTGCCTCGTCGGGCCCTCTACCGGGTCGACCCCGAACCGAGCTGAATCACGATCAACGGGAGGTCCTGCCGATGCTCAATGGCAAGCGCATCTCGCTCCGCCCGATCCGCGAGGCCGATCTCGACGCCGTGTACGCGGCGCACCAGGACATCGCGCATCGGGGAGCCTATTTCCCGCTCGGGGTGCAGTCCGAGTCGGCCTTCCGACGGGAGTTCGCCGAGAACGGCTTCTGGCAACGCGAAGAGGGAACCCTGCTCATCGATACGCGCGACGGCGAGATCGCCGGTCACATCGAGTTCTTCAAGCCGGTCAGCTACTGGGACGCCTTCGAGCTGTCGTACCAGCTGTACGACGAGCGGTTCGCCAGCCACGGCTACGCGACCGAGGCGGTCCAGCTCCTGGTTGACTACCTGTTCGCCGTCAAGAAGCAGCACCGCATCCACCTGGTCATCGTGCCCGGCAATGCCGCCTCGATCCGGATCGCCGAGAAATGCGGCTTCAGCCTGGAGGGCACGATGCGAGGCGCGTTCTTCAACGACGGCCGCAACCAGGACGTCCTGATGTACTCGCTGTTACGGACCGACCCGCGACCCTGGCGCGAGGATCAGGGCTGAAGCGCCCGGGCGGCGAGGAGGGAGGGGCCGACGCCGCCCGGACGCGAGGGGAAGGTGCCAGGCGGATCAGGCGGCCAGCTCCTCGACGAGCGGCTCGTCCGCCGGCAGCTCGTCGGGCTCGGCCGCGGCCGCGGCGGCCTCGAGCGCGTCGGCAGCCGATTCGGCGGCGTAGTCCTTCTTGCGCCGGCCCGACAGCATCTCGACGCTGGAGGCCACGATCTCGGTCTTCCAGTGCCGAGAGCCCTTCTCGTCGTCCCACGTGCGGGTCTGGAGGCGACCCTCGATCGCGACCTGCTGACCCTTGCCGAGATAGCGACCGCAGATCTCGGCGAGTCGGTCCCACGTGACCACGTTGTGGTATTCGGCGCGCTCCTTGCCGTTGCCGAGGTACTCGGTCGTGGCGACCCCGAACTGGGTGACGTTCTTACCGCTCGCCAGCGCGCGCATCTCGGGATCGCGCGTCAGGCGCCCGGCCAGGAGGACCTTGTTCACGGTCCTGCACTCCTTCCGTGGTCGGCCGACGGGACACGGGCCGACCCTGCGTGCGGCGGGCTGTTCTCGGCGGGCGGGCTCGGCGAGGACGCCACCCTACCGCCCACGGCTTCACTGCGGCTCATCTCCGACTCAACTCCCGCTTGTGCGCCGGACGGGCCGATCCCCGCAGCGAAACATCCGGGTCGGCGGGGCGTCCCAATGTTGCTGGGCTTAGCAGCGGAGTCGGTCGGGGCTGCGGGGTATCAAAATGCGACGGCTTGAAGCGGCGGCGGTTGCGGTGTGCGTGGCCCTGCTGGGTGGATGTGGCGGCGCGGCACCCGGCTCGCCCACGCCAACGAACTCGCCGGCGGTCGGACCCACGGAATCCTCCGCTGCTGCCACAACGTCACCCACAATCCGCCCGACAGCGACGGCCGCGGCATCCCAGATCCCCACGCCCGGACCGGCGACCTTGTCCTGGCAGGCCGTCGCCGCGCCGACGATCCCGGCCACCGCGGGCATCGGCGCGATCGCCGAGCGTCCCGGGCCGGATCGGCTCCTCGTGGCCGTTGGGGTCTGGGACTGGGGCGCCGCATCTGCAAGCGCGGGCGGCGATGCCCACCTTGGCGCTGCCTGGACGTCGACAGACGGCGTCGCCTGGTCGAAGGCTGTGCACATCGACACGGCGCGGATGCTCTGGGACGTTGCGTACGGGGAGTCACGTTTCGTGGCTGTCGGCGCATTTACCGGCAAGCCGTCCAGCGGCGGCGTGATGCTCGCCGCGATGGCCGGCGGGGACGCGCCGGGAGTCTGGACCTCGAGTGATGGCATGCGTTGGAAAGCGGCGAAGCTGAGAAGCGGTGCCTCGCTGGTGCAGGTTGCGTTCGGCGATGCCGGGTTCGTGGCCGTCGGCAGCGATCCGGCCTGCTCTCAGGGCTGCGACGAACTGTCAACCACGCCGCTGTATCGGTCGAGCGATGGCTCGAGCTGGGTGATGACCGGCACGATTGCCGGATACGTCGCTGATCTTGCCGCGGCTCCTGGACGAGGGTACGCCGCGATCGTGCGCGACCTGGACGGTTGCAGCAGGATCTGGCACTCGCGCGACGGCTTGGGCTGGGCCGAGACGCCCTCGCCGGATTCGCGCTGCCTGTCCGGAGAATGGCTCTTGGCCACGGGCGCTGGATTCGCCCAGATCGGTCTCGACTACGCCGAGGATGACACTGCTACCGTGTCGCTGTCGTCATCGAACGATGGACTGACCTGGACCTCGCCGGTGGCGGTTGCGTCGGGTATCGGCCTTCCAGAAGCCGCCGGGCTTCTGTCCGATATCATCGTCATCGCTGGCATGGAAGGCATCTGGGAGCTCCTGCCGGGCGAGGCCGGCACCCGTCGGCCCGAGGATCCCGCATCGTCGTTCGGCGCGGTTGGCGGAGGTGTCGGCCTGCGGGTGACCGAACAGGGCGGCGTGGCCATCCTGCCGACGTCGCTGCCATAGCAGCCTGAGCCCAGGCGAAGTCGGGACGAACGACACTAGCGGCCGGTTGTTCGGTTGCCATGCTTCGATCCATGGTTGCCGAGCGTGTGGGATCCCCGACGACGACGTCAGTCGTCGGGTATGCGGCCTTGGAGAAGGGACGCTCCCTGGAGCCCGTCACCTATATCCCGGCAGCGGATTGCCGTCGATTCGCCGCGCGTCACCCCGGCGTCCATGTGTACGGCGTCGTGGTCGCAACCGGAAGGAAGCCGAGGCGCTCGAGGATCGGGCGGCTGTCGTCCGAGGCGTCCACCTCGAGCAGCTCGAAGCCCCGCGCGGCGGCGAGCGAGGCGCGATGGGCGACCGTGGCGCGGTAGATGCCGCGACCGCGCCACGCCGGCAGCGTGGCGCCGCCCCACAGCGTCGCGAAGCTCGTCCCGGCCTCGAACCGGATCCAGGCCGCGCAGACGACCGTGTCGCCGGCCTCGGCAACGACGACGGCCAGCCCCTCGGGATCCCCCGCGTCGAGCTCGGCCTCCAGCATGGTCCCGTAGCCGGCACCGTCCTCGCCCCAGACGGCCCCTTCGAGGACGTCGATCCGCTCGAGATCCGCCCGGCTGGTCACCTCGCGGAGCGTGACCCCCGGCGGCACCACGGGGGCGGCAGCGACCTGCGGGACCGGGGCGATCACGATCGTTTCGAGCTCGCCGGCCCGAAAGCCCGCGGCGATCAGCCGGTCGGCAAGGTCCGCGGGCCGATCGTGGCCGTGGAGCTTCCATTCGAAGCGCTCGCCCCGCTCGCCAAAGTAGCCGACCTGGCGCGCGATCAGCGCGTCGAGCGCCGGGCCGTCCACCCCGTCGAGATCCCGGTAGGCGACGAAGCCGCCCCACGTAAACCCGCTGTACCGGACGAGCGGGCCATCACGCCCGACCACCACCCCCGCGGGCAGGCGGGGGGCGATGTGAGCCCGGAGCTCGTCGTCGTATCGTCGGCGGAGGGATTGGGGGTCCTGTTCGTGCACCGCGAGAGTCTAGATTCGTCGATGCCGCCGCGCGCGCTCCGCGTATCATGCTCGGCCATTGCGGCCCTCTCGTCCCCGAGGGAGAAAGCATGGATCGGCAGCTCGGTCGGTGGTTGCTCGCAGCGTCGCTGGCGATCGGCGCCTGCCAGGGCGGGCCGGGTCCGACCGTCGGTCCCACGGCGCCGCCATCGGCCGCCTCCGGCACCAGCCCGGAGCCGAGCGTCGGGGGAGCGCCCCTGGCCGACCGTCTCGAGGCCGAGATCGAGGTTCCCGGCGCTCCGGACTGGCCGCAGGCAGCGTTCGGCTCGCTGTGGTTGCTCGCGCCAGACCTGCCGATCCAGGGGCAGAGCGGGACCCCGAACCTGGTCCGTATCGATCCCGCGACGAACAGCATCGCGGCGACGATCACGCTCCAGGACCGTCTGTGCCAGGGGTTCGTTCCGGGAGATGACGCCATCTGGGTCTGTTCGTCCGAGGGGCTGGTGCGCATCGACCCGGCCACGAACCAGGTCACGGAGCGCATCGCCATCCCCGACATAAGTCGAACCTTCTACCAGCCGGCCTTCGGCGACGGCGCCGTCTGGGCCCTCGGCAGCGCGGCCTCCGTCTCCGATACCGTCATTCGCTTCGAGCCCGGCACCGGGACGGCAACGCCGTTCACCCAGTCGGCCCCCATCGGCGGGCTGGCCTATGGCTTCGACGCCCTGTGGCTCACGCTGACCCGGGAGGGCTCGGTGCTCCGACTCGATCCGGCAACGGGCGAGACGGAGGTCCTCGCCGCGGGCTTGGCGGATCCGGGGCCGATCTCCATCGGTTCGGACAGCCTGTGGGTCTCGCTCCGTGCGGATCCCGAGGCCCAGGCTCGGCCCGGCGACACGCAGCTTGCCCGGATCGATCCGACAAGTGGCGAGGTCCTGGCCGAATTCGAGATCGGCGGGTCCCCGCAGGGCGGGGTGCTTGCCTGGGCCGGCGAGGGCGGCGTACTCGTCAGGAGCACCCAGCCTTGGCTCGTCCGAATCGACGAAGCACGGGGCGAGGTCGTCGACGCGATCGTTGCCGAGCCGCCGGTCCAGGGGCCGGTGACGTTCGCGTTCGAGTCCATCTGGCCGGTCAACGTCGAGCGGGACGTCGTCTATCGGGTCTCGCCCTGAGTCGAGCGGGCGCTGTCCCGAGCGCCGAGGCTGTGGCTATACTCCGGGCATCCCCGGTTCGCGCGTCGAGGCGGACCGGCCAGGGGAGGTTCAGCGATCGCCCGAGCGTGGCGCATCGACCGTTCCGTGAGGCGGCCGAGCGACCGACGAATCGAAGCCCGCCCCAACGGCGGGCGAGAGCAGCGGGAGATTTGCACCCCGGTCCCGAGCCACCCGGCTCGGGCCCTTTTCTTTGCCGCTCCAGATCACCGGAACGGGAGCGACGCCTGATGCCGGCAACCGTGATCGTCGGCCTGCAGTGGGGCGACGAGGGCAAGGGCAAGACGACCGACTTCCTGGCCGAGCAGGTCGCGATGGTCGTCCGTTACCAGGGCGGCGACAACGCCGGCCACACCGTCGTCAAGGGCGACGAGGTCCTCAAGCTCCACCTCGTGCCCTCGGGCGTGCTCTACCCGCACATCACGAGCGTCATCGGCAACGGCGTGGTCGTGAACCCGGCAACCCTCATCGACGAGCTCGACATGCTGGCCGAGAAGGGGATCGACGTCTCGCGCGTCCGGGTCAGCCGGGGCGCCCACGTGATCATGCCCTACCACGTCGCCCTCGATCGGGCGAACGAGGAGCGGCTGGGGGATTCGAAGGTCGGCACGACCGGCCGGGGCATCGGCCCGGCCTACGGCGACCGTGCCTGGCGGCTCGGCCTCCGGATGACCG
>VEOW01000186.1 GCA_012026785.1 Chloroflexota bacterium
CCGGCGAGGACGCCGAGAGCGCCCTGGCCGCGGCGGCGAGCTTCAAGGTCGAGGGCATCGGCGCGATCTTCACGCGCCTCGGCGAGAACATCGCCGAGATCGCCGAGGCCGATGCGGTGGCGGCCCACTACCTCGAGCTCATCGAGGGGATCGACGCGCGGGGGCTGGACGGCGAGGTCAGCCGCAAGCTGACCCAGATCGGCTTCGACCTCGACGTCGAACGGACGCTGGCGCACGCCGCGCGGCTGGCCGCCCGGGCGGCCGAGGGCGGCCGGAGCCTCTGGATCGACATGGAGGGCAGCGCCTATGTCGAAGGCACGATCGCGTTCTACGAGCGCCTGAAGGCGGACCATTCGAACGTCGGGCTGTGCCTCCAGTCGTACCTCCGTCGAACCGCCGCCGACCTGCAGCGGCTGCTGCCGCTGGAACCGCAGATCCGGCTGGTGAAGGGCGCCTACGACGAGCCGGCCGCGATCGCCTACCGCTCGAGGCGGGAGGTCGACGCGAACTACCTGGCGCTGTGCGTCGCGATGCTGGAGGCCCGCAAGGCCGGTCATTCGGTTCGAATCGGGCTCGGGACGCACGACGTGGGGCTGGTCGAGCAGGTCGCCGAGCACGCCGCGGCGCTGGGCCTGCCGCGCACGGCCTTCGAGGTCCAGATGCTGTACGGCATCCGGATGGACCAGCAGCGGCGGCTGGCCCGGGAGGGCTACCTCGTCCGCGACCTCATCGCCTACGGCGAGGCGTGGTATCCGTGGTACATGCGCCGCCTCGCCGAGCGGCCCGCGAACGTCCTCTTCGCGCTCCGCCAGATCGTCGGCTGACATGCGCCGCCTCCTCGTCGTCGGGATCATCATGCTCGTCTTGGTCGGCGGTGGCTACCTCGCCCTGCGCGCGACCGCCGGCGACGGTCCGGTCGAGACGATGGCGGTCACCCGCGGCCCGCTGGCGAGCACGATCGAGCTGGCCGGCACGGTCGCGGCGCGGGCCACCCGAACGCTCGCCTTCGGGACCGCCGGAACCGTGGCCAGCGTCGAGGTCGAGGAGAGCGCGACCGTCGCCGCCGGGGACCTGCTGGCGACGCTCGACGCGACGACCCAGGAGGCCCAGCTCGCGGCGGCCGAGGCGGCGCTGGCGAGCGCCGAGGCCGCGATCCGGAGCGCCGAGAGCCGCCTCGAGGCCGACCGCGACGCCAACGCCCCGCGGGCGATCCGCCAGGCCGACCGGGCCCAGCTAGCGGCCGCGGAGGCCCAGGCCGCGACAGCCAGGTCCCAGATCGCCGCGGCCGAGCAGGCCGTTGGGCTGACCGAGCTCCGGTCGCCAATCGCCGGCACGGTCGTGACGCTCGGCCTCGCCGTGGGCGACCGAGTGGTGGGCGGGGCCGGTGGTGCCAGCGGGGCCGGGTCGAGCGCGCCGGGCAGCATCGTCGTGGCCGACCTCTCGGATTTGCGGGTCGAAACGACGGCCTCCGAGATCGACGTCGTCGCCCTGGTCGACGGCCAGGCCGTGACGCTGACGTTCGACGCCCTGCCCGAGGTCGCGCTCGCCGCGACGATCTGCGAGGTCGCGGCAGCCGGGCGGGACTCGGGTGGCGTCGTGGAGTTCTCGATCCTCGTCTGCCCCAGTCGGGACGAGGCGCGCCTCCGGGCCGGGATGAGCGCCAACGTCTCGATCGTGCTCGCCAGCGTGGAGGACGCCCTCGTCGTGCCGTCGCAGGCGGTCCGAGTCGTGAACGGCTCGCCCAGCGTCCGCGTCCTCGACGCCGACGGAACGATCAGGACCATGCCGATCGAGATCGGCATCTCGAGCGAGACCCGGACCCAGGTCCTGTCCGGCCTCGTCGAAGGCGATCGCGTCGTGGTCGGGGAGCCCGACGCCGGCGCCGGCTGACGTGGTCGCGGCGCCGCGGCCCGCGATCGTGGAGATGCGGGGCATCGAGAAGACCTACGGCGCCGAGCGGGCCGGCGAATCCGTTGCCGTCCATGCCCTCGACGGCATCGACCTGACGATCCACGAGGGCGAGTACGTCGCCGTCCTCGGGCCGTCGGGCTCCGGGAAGAGCACGCTCATGAACCTGCTGGGTTGCCTCGACGTCGCCGACGAGGGCCGCTACCGGCTGGCCGGGACCGACGTGGCGGGGCTGTCGGATGACGCGCTGGCCCGGATCCGGAACCGCTTCGTGGGGTTCGTGTTCCAGCAGTGGAACCTGCTCGCGAGGACGACGGCCCTGGCCAACGTCACCCTGCCGCTGGCCTACCGCGGCGATCGAGACCGCGAGGCCAAGGCGCGCGCCGCCCTCGAGGCCGTCGGCCTCGGGGCCCGGATCCGGCATCGACCGAACCAGCTCTCGGGCGGTGAGCAGCAGCGGGTGGCGATCGCCCGGGCGCTGGTGACCGAGCCGGCGCTCGTCCTGGCCGACGAGCCGACCGGCAACCTCGACACCGCCACCGGCGAGGAGATCCTGGGGCTGTTCGATCGGCTCCACGCGGCCGGGCGAACCCTGGTCGTGGTGACCCACGACGCGTCCGTCGCCGAGCGGGCCAATCGCCGGGTCCGGCTGCGCGACGGTCGGATCGAGTCGGACGATGGACTGCCGCTCCCAGGTCGGGCCGATGCCGCTGGCTGACACGCTGCGGACGGCGTTCGGAGCGCTCGCGGCCAACAAGCTCCGGGCCAGCCTGACGATGCTCGGCGTCCTCATCGGCGTCGCCTCGGTCATTGCGATGGTCTCGATCGGCCAGGGGGCGGCGCGGATCGTCGAATCGACGCTCGAAGGGCTGGGCACGAACGTCGTCTTCGTCACCCCCGGCGGGCGGACGCCGGGCTTCGCCCAGGCGGCCGGCGGCTCGGCGACCTCGCTCTCGATCGACGACGCCCGAGCCCTCGCCCAGCCGGGCACGATCCCCGACGCCGTCGCCGGCGAGCCCGAGCAGGGCGGCTTCGTGAGCGCCGCGGTCGGTGGAACGACGATCAACGTCCGGGCCGTCGGGACGACGCCGGCCTACTCGATCGTCCGCGACTGGCCCGTGACCGCGGGCCGCTTCATCAGCGAGAGCGACCTCGTCGCTGCGGCGTCGGTGGCCGTCCTCGGTGCCGACACGGCCGCCGACCTGTTCGGAAGCATCGATGCCGCGATCGGTCGGGCGGTGAACGTTCGAGTCGCCCAGGCCGCGGGTGGCTCGATCGTCGTCCGGCTGCGGGTCATCGGGGTCATGGAGGCCCGCGGCAACGTCGGCGGGTTCTTCAACCTCGATCAGCTGGTCGTCGTACCGCTGAGCACCTCCCAGCGGCGGATGTTCGGCCGGGACAGTGTCGGGGCGATCCTCGTCTCGGCGGCGTCGGCCGACGCAATGCCGCAGGTCCGGCGGGACGTCGAGACGGTCCTCCGGCGCCGGCACGGCATCGCCGAGGGCGAGGCGCCCGATTTCACGGTTCAGACCCAGCAGGACCTGCTCGCCGCCGCAAGCCTGACATCCGACATCCTGACGATCCTGCTCGGGGCGAGCGGCGGAATCAGCCTCATCGTTGGCGGCATCGGGATCATGAACATCATGCTGGTCAGCGTGACCGAGCGGACCCGCGAGATCGGGCTGCGCAAGGCCCTGGGCGCGACGCGCCGCGACATTCGCAACCAGTTCCTCGTGGAGGCGGTGACATTGACGACGTTTGGCGGTTTGGCGGGCATCGCGCTTGGTCTTGCCGCCGGCCTGGCGATCAGCGCGGCAACCCCGATCATTGCCGTGGTCTCGCCAACGGCAATCCTGATCGCCGTCGGTATCTCGGTGGCCGTGGGTATGATCTTCGGGCTGTACCCGGCCAGCCGTGCGGCGAATCTCCAGCCGATCGCCGCGTTACGAGCGGAATGATCTCCGACATGAATCGGGGTAACGAGCGTGACGAGCACATCTGCAACTCGAGTTGGATGTACGGCGACGCCCTCGAAGCGTATGATCTGCAACGCCCGACGACGCGTCACGCCGCACATCAGTGACTGCGAACGGACGCGCGCTACATGAATGACCAGGAGGCGATGACCGTGCGTGTCCGTGACGCAAAGCCCGAGGAGCTTGCACCAAAGCCGCGCAAGCCACGGGCGCTCAGCCCGCGTCAGCTTGCAATTCGAAAGCGCGAACAGCAGATCGAGCGAGTCCTCAACGAGCTCGGCGCCGGGCCGGCGTCGCAGATCAAGAAGATCGAGCTCGAAGACAACGAGAAGCTGGTCACGATTCGAGCCGCAATCGCGCGCCAGATCAAGGCAACCGGGAGCAGCGTCAACCTTGGCGTCCGCAACGGCGCCATCTACCTCAGCCGGGGTCCGATCCCGGGCGCTCGCGGCGGTCGTCGACCGAAGAACGCCTGAGCTGACCCAACGCTCAATCGGCCCGCGCGGCGGCGACCGTTGCGGGCCGATGACGATGGAACGGTCGCGGATCTGGAGGTAACGGGGCGTTACCGGCGATGAGGTCGGCGGCCTTCTCGGCGACCATCATGACCGGGGCGTAGATATTGGCGTTCGTGACGCGCGGGAAGACCGAGGCGTCGACGACGCGCAGCCCGTCCGTGCCGTGGACCTGCATCGAGCCGGGGTCGACGACGGCCATCGAATCGCCGCCCATCCGGGCCGTGCACGATGGATGGAGCGCGGTCTCGGCATCACGCGCGACCCACGCGAGAATCTGCTCGTCGGTCGCAACGTCGGGTCCCGGTGACAGCTCGCCGGCATCGTATGCCTGGAAGGCTGGCTGACCGAGGATCCGCCGGGCGACGCTGATCGCTTCCAACCACTCACGCCGATCCTGGCCCGTCGAGAGGTAGTTGAAGACCAGGGCCGGGTGCCGGAACGGATCGAGCGATCGAATGCGGACGTGGCCGGTTGCATCCGAGTACATCGGACCGACGTGGACCTGGTAACCGTGACCGCCGCGCGGCGCCGATCCGTCGTAGCGAATCGCGAGCGGCAGGAAATGGAACATCAGGTTCGGATAGGCGACCTCGTCGTCACCGCGAACGAAGCCGCCGGCCTCGAAGTGATTCGTGGCGCCGGGGCCGCGGCGCAGGAACAGCCACTGCGCGCCAATCCACGGGCGGCGCCACTTCTGGGTTGCATGCGGCTGCATGGAAACCGGTTCCGCGCTGGCATGCTGAACGTAGACCTCGAGGTGATCCTGGAGGTTCTCTCCGACCCCCGGCAGGTCGCTCACGACGTCGATTCCGTGCTGCCGCAGCAGGGCGGCCGGCCCGACGCCCGACAGCTGGAGCAGCTGTGGCGTGTTGATGGCGCCACCGGCCAGGACCACCTCGCCGGCCCCGACGCGCCGGGTCGCGCCGCCGATCGGTGCCGCCTCGTGGGAGACGTACTCGACGCCGCTGGCTCGCCGACCGGAGAACAGGACCCGGGTGACGTGGGCCGACGTTCGAACGACGAGGTTGGGCCGTCGTGCCACCGGGCGGAGGTAGGCCGTCGCCGCGGAGTGCCGGCGGCCACGGTGGATGTTTCGATCGAACGGCGCGAAGCCCTCCTGGCGGTAGCCGTTGACGTCGTCGGTCAGCGAGTAGCCGGCCTGCTGGACGGCCTCGAAGAACGCGTCGAAGAGCGGCGTCGCGGCCGGGCCGCGCTCCAGGACGAGCGGCCCGTCATGCCCCCGCCACGGATCGTCGGGCGCCGCCGCGAGGCACGTCTCGAGGCGCCTGAAGTACGGCAGGCAGTGGGCGAAGTCCCAGGCCGCCATGCCCGGCGCTCGGGCCCAACCCTCGTAGTCCAAGGGGTTGCCGCGCTGGAAGATCATGCCGTTGATGGATGACGAGCCGCCGAGCACCCGGCCGCGGGCGTGATAGATCCGGCGACCGCCGAGGTGCGGTTCCGGCTCGGAGCGATAGCCCCAGTCGTAGAAGCGGCTGCCGATCGGGAAGGTCAGCGCAGCCGGCATGTGCAGGAAGACGTCGAGCCGCCAGTCGCGACGACCCGCCTCCAGGACCAGGACCCGGGTCGATGGATCTTCGCTCAGGCGGTTGGCGAGCACGCAACCGGCGGACCCGCCGCCGACGATGACGATGTCGAAGCGCTCCTCGGGCATCGTCCGCGATGCTAGGGCTCCAGGACCCGCACGGTGAGGCGATGTCGGCCGGGCCCTTCGGCGTCGGCGACCAGTCGGTAGGCGAGTTCCCGGGGTCGGCCATCGGCATAGTTGAAGCGGAGCGTGGACTCGAGCGTCGTGCCCGCCCGGAACTCGGACCACAGCCGCTCGATGTCCTCCCGGACCGTCGGATCCGCGGGGTTGCTGAACTCCTCGACCGCGTGGCCGAGCATCGCCTCGGGCGGAAGCTCGGCGATCTCTGCCAGGGCGGGGCTCACGGCGAGAAAGTGCCGCTCGTCGTCGAGGATCGCCCAGGCCGGGCTGGCCTCGAGGTCGGCGACCGCAGGGGTCTCCTCGCGCAGGTCGAGGGCCGCCGTCCGGAACGCGTACCACACGATGGGGCCCTCGCCGTGGCGGGCCAGCTCTTCCTGCCGGGTCACGACCGCAGCGGGATACCGGCGTCTGATCGCGCCTTGGAGGCTCGCCGGCGTCCGCGGCTCCGGCAGGCCGCGCCAGGCCGTCTCGACGAACTCGACGAAGGCGCGATCCCGAGACGGGAAGGCGTGGATGCGGACGTCCACCGTCGCAGCATAGTCCGGAGATCAGGCCTGCCGGAAGGCCGCGGGAGGTGTTCACGCCGCCGGGATTCGCACCTCGAAGCGGGCGCCACCCGCCGGCGATGGACCGACCGAGATCGTGCCGCCATGGTGCTCGGCGATCCACCTCGCGATCGCCAGGCCAAGGCCGGTGCCGCCCGTCGGGGCCCCGGGAGCCCGCCAGAAGCGGTCGAAGACGCGATCGGCGTGCTCCGGGCGGACGCCCGGACCGGCATCCTCGACCGCCAGGCTCGCCGTCGGGCCACCCCGGACGACGACCCGAACCTCCGAATCGGGTGGCCCGTGGCGGATCGCGTTGTCGAGCAGGATCGTGGCCAGCTGCCGGAGGCGGACGGCGTCGCCCACGACCGGCGCGGGCTCGGGATCGACGACGCGCCGAAGGCCCCGCGCCGCCGCGGGCTGCGCCAGCGAGGCGGCCGCGTCCGTGGCGACGTCGGCGAGGGCGAGCGGCGCCCGCTCCAGCTCGATGGCCCCCGAGTCCGAGCGGGCCAGCAGCAGCAGGTCGTCGACGAGGCTGGTGAGCTGGCGGACTTCGGCGTCGATGTCCTCGAGCGCGTCGCCGACCTCCCCGCCCGGGCGCCCGGGGTTCCGGCGCAGGTGCTCGACGGAGGCTCGAATGACGGTCAGCGGGGTGCGCAGCTCATGGCTCGCGTCGGCCGCGAACTCGCGCTGGCGCCAGAGCGAGGCGCGCTGCGCGACGAGCGAATCGCGGATCGGCACGAGCGCCCGCCGCGCGTAGACCGCCCCGAATGCCGCCGCGACGAGCACGACGACCAGGCCACCCACGACCAGGACCAGGACCAGGGTCTCGAGTGTCCGGACCTCGGCGCTGCGGTCCTGCAGGACCTGGATGAAGAACCGGCCCTGGCTCGTGTCCGCGGGGACGGTCAGCTGCCGCACCGGCACGTCCACCTCTTCGTCGGCGAGCGGCC
>VEOW01000249.1 GCA_012026785.1 Chloroflexota bacterium
TCCCGGAGGGCGGCTGCCAGGACCCGCGCGGTCGACCAGGCGTCGGAGCCCTCGAGCGCAGGATCGGTCACGAGGACGCCGCGATGGGCGCCCATCGCGAGGCCCTTGCGGAGCGTCTCGACCCCGTTCGCGGGGGCCATCGCCAGCAGGATGACCTCGCCGCCGTGGGCCTCGTTGAGCAGGAGCGCGGCCTCGAGCGTGTACTCGTCGTTGCCGTTGATGACCGCCGGGGCCGTCGAGCGGTCGAGGCGGCCGTCGGGGCCGAGCCGCTCGGCCGCGGCAGCCGGATCGGGCACGGGCTTGGTCAGGACGACGATGCGCACGCGGGCAGCCTCCTTGTCGATGGCGAGGACAGGCGGGACGCGGGAGGTTCGATCATACGGGAGTCCGAACCATCCGCCCCGATGGCGGCGCGGCCGGGCTCAGACGAACGTCGACCTACCCGCGCAGGTCGGCCGGGCCGAGGACGCTGGGCGCCGGGGGCAGCGCCTCGAACGATCGGATCGCGTCGAGCCGACTCTCGCCGCCCTCGCGCATCTCGCGCTTCGTGCCCAGCTCGATCATCTCGATCGGGACGTATTCGACCCCCTCGGCGGCGAGGGCCGGCAGCGCGCCGATCACGACGTCCCCCGGCTTCAGCTGCCGGGCCGGCGCCTCGACGAACTCGATCGGCAGCGACTGGGTCACCGCCCCGCCCTGGGCCTGACGGGCGAAGTGGAGGTGGAGCGTGCAGTTGGTGAAGCCCGTCCGCCCGACGTACCCGATCACCTGGCCGGCGACGACATCCTGGCCCGCAGCGACAGCCACGGTCGCGAGATGGCCGTAGTGGGTCGCCGTGCCGTCGGCGTGGGCGATCGTGACGAAGTTCGCCGCGGTGAGCAGGTCGGCGCCCCCGCAGGTCGTGGAATCGGCCTTGGCGAAGGCGACTTGCCCGTCGGCCGCGGCGATGACCGGCGTTCCCTCGGGAACGACGAGGTCGTAGGCGAACTCGGCCAAGCCGATGTGGCTGTAGTCGCTCTGCCAGCCCTGGGTGACGAGCACGGGCACGCCCGCGGCGAAGGGCACGTGATAGGCGCCCACCGGCGGCTCGGCGGCAGCAACGGGTGCCCCGATCACGAGTGCCATCGCGGCCGCCAGGAGGGCCGCCACGCGAAGTCGCAACTGCGGGACCCGGAGCCCCACCGACGTCCTCCACCTGCCGGGTGCAGGAAACCAGCCGTCGTTCTGGATTCGACGACGGTTCAGGCTACGGCGGAGATGCCTTGCAGGGACATGGCCATCCGGCCTGAAATCGTCACGAACCCGTGCCGCTGCCCCGCTCCCGGGCCGGGTCAGCCGGGCCGACCGAGCAGCTGCCGGGCGATCACGAGGCGCTGGATCTGCTGGGTGCCCTCGTAGAGCTGGGTGATCTTGGCGTCGCGCATCATCCGCTCGACCGGGAAGTCCTCCGTGTAGCCGTAGCCGCCGAAGACCTGGACGGCGTCGGTCGTGACCGACATCGCGGTGTCGCCGGCCACGAGCTTGGCCATCGCGGCCCACTTCGCGGCGTCCGTCGCGCCGGCCTCGACCTCGGCGCAGGCCTTGTAGGTCAGCTGGCGGGCGGCTTCGACCTCGGCGGCCATGTCGGCCAGCATCGCCTGGATCATCTGGAGGTCGCCGATCCGCCCCCCGAACTGCTTTCGCTCCCGGGCATAGGCGACGGCCGCCTCGAGCGCGCCCTGGGCGATGCCGACGGCCTGGGCGGCGATCCCCGGCCGGGACCGTTCGAACGTCTTCATCGCGAGCTTCCAGCCGTCGCCCTCCTCGCCGATCCGGTTGGCCGCCGGGACGCGGACGTTCTCGAACGCCAGCTCGGCGGTCGGGCTGCCGCGGATGCCGAGCTTGTGCTCGAGGCGGACGACCGAGAAGCCGGGGGTCGGGACCTCGACCGCGAAGGCGCTGAGGTTCTTGGTGCGAGCACCCTCCGGATCGGTGACGGCAAAGGTCGTGATGACCCCGGCGACGCTGCCGTTGGTGATGAACCGCTTCGTGCCGTTGATGACGTACTCGTCACCGTCGCGGACGGCCCGCGTTCGGGTCGAGGCGACGTCCGAGCCGGCCTCCGACTCGGTGAGCGCGAACGCCGCCAGCCTCTCACCGGACGCGAGCGCGGGCAGCAGCCGGGACTTCAGCTCGTCGCTCCCGCCCAGCCGGATCGGCAGCGACCCGAGCTCCTGGACGGCCAGGATGAGGCTCGAGGTCGTGCAGGCCCGGGCGATCTGCTCGATCGCCAGGCACACGGTCAGCAGGTCCACCCCGACGCCGCCGTACGCCTCCGGGAACGGCAGGGCCAGGACGTCGTGGTGAGCGAGCAGCTGTCGGATGTCGTCGGGGACCTCGCCGGTCCGGTCGATCTCGGCGGCACGCGGTGCGATTCGCTCGTCCGCGAGCTGCCGCAGGGTGTCCCGCAGGAGAACCTGCTCCTCGCTGAGGCGGTACGTCCCGACTCCGTCGCCTGGCATCGACGGCCATCGTAGCGCGGCAGCGCCGGCGGTCGAGGCGTCGGCCGCCCGAGGGGCCGATGACCGGCCGCCCCGGAGCCCGCGCGGCCGGGACGCAGTAGCCTGTCGGACGATGACTCGTCCGCCGGCTCGGCGGCTCGCCGCGCTGATCGTCGCGCCGCTCGCGCTCCTGGTCCTGGGCGCGCACACCGTCTTCGCCCAGCCCGAGCTGGCGATCCAGCCGGCCTCGGGGCAACCCGGGGACGAGATGACCGCCTACGCGGTCGGCTTCACGCCCGGCTCCACCATCACCCTGCTCTGGAACGCCCAGCCCGACGCGGTCCTCGCAACCGGCGCCGCCGACGAGTCCGGCGCCGTGGTCCTCGCCTTCGAGATCCCGCTCGACGAGACCGCCGGCGCGGCGGTTGTCTGGGCCTGTGGCGACGGCGGCTGCGTGCCCGGCGGCGAGTTCGCCCAGACCACGGTCGAGATCCTGCCAGCATCGCTGGTCGGTGACGATGGCGGCGGGGCGTGGCTGCCGTTGCTGCTGATCGCGCTCTTCGCGCTCGTGCTCGGCCAGCTCACGCGCCGACGTTGGGCCCGCACCAGCGAGACCTTCAAGCCGCCGCCGAAGAAGAAGCACGACCACGAGTTCGACCTGCCCCCCGAGGTCGGCCGCCCCGACTGGCAGGACCGGGAGCCCTGACGAGATCAGAGCCCCGGCGGGACGGGCCGTGCCGCTGCTGAAGGACCGGCACACCCCGAGGCGACATTCTTCTTGAAGTCCACACCTCGGCCCCTCTCCGACGATCGGCGCTCGCCCATCGGGCGATTCCAGGGCCGGGCCTCGGGTTCCGGGCGCGTCAGGGGCACAGGTTTCGACATCACGTCGCAAACCTGCGCACTTCCGGGCCACGTCCCGTCAAGTGGTGGAAATCGACTTCCAGCTCGACCTGCTCCTAGACGGCGGCGCCCTCCTTGAGCAGTTCCCCGAGGGTCGGGTTGGCGA
>VEOW01000104.1 GCA_012026785.1 Chloroflexota bacterium
CCCAGCCGCGCGATGGCCTCCTGCAACGGGTCGCCCTTCGCCGCCCTGGCCGCCCCCAGCGCGCGCAAGAGGCTTCGCGCGACGTCTTCGCCCGTCGCATCGTCCTCGAGCGGAACGAAGAGGACACCCCCCGGGAACGCGGGCTCGAGGTCGCGAAGCGCCCGGCGCGCGAGGCTGGTCTTCCCCACCCCGCCGGGGCCCACGAGGGTGAGCAGGCGGCACCCGCCGCCCGTGAGCATCTCGGCGATGCGGCGCAGCTCGACGGAACGGCCGACGAAGGCATCGTCCGCCGGTTCCGCGGCCGGTCTCGGAGGCGGTGCGAGCGCCGGCGCCGCGGCGCGCCCCACCAGCGATTCGATGTCGGCGGCGGGGCGCACGCCCAGCTCACGCTCCAGGCGGGCGGCGAACTCGCCGTAAGCCGCGCGCGCCCGCACGCCCTGCCCGCCGCGGGCCAGCCACGAGACCTGGGCCGCCATCGCCGATTCGTCGAGCGGATCGGCTTCGAGAAGGCGGCGCGTGAGCTCGAGGGCCTCGGCGGGCTCGATCCCGCCCGCGAGCCGTGCGAGCGCCGCCGCCCGCCACGCCGCGCGCAGGCGGTCGCGCTCGAATCGCAACCACTCCGTCCAGGGCTCGCTCGACTCGTCGTCGAAGCCCTGCAGCAGCTCTCCGCGGTACAGGGCGAGGGCGTCGGCGTGGTCACCCTCGCGCAGCGCCGCCTCGAAATCCGCGACGTCGGTGGCCACGGCAACGCGCAGCGAATGGCCCTGTGCCTCCACGGGGGGCATCCCGGAGAGCGACTGCAGCCGGAAGAGGGCCTTCCTCAGGTTCGTCAGGGCGAGCTTGGGCGGCTGCTCCGGCCAGAGCATGGCCGCGATCTCCGCGCGCGCCACCCACCCCCCGCCCAGGGCGAGGAAGGCGAGCAGCTGCGACCGGCGCTCGGCGGCGAGCGCCGTCATGTCGTGCCCGGTTGCCACCGCGGGCGGGCCGAAGAGCAGGAGGCGCACCGGGGTCGGGGAGGGTGAAGGGGAAGCCGGGATGATGCTACCCGTGGGGATGGGAGGCAAGGAGGAACGCTGGCGGAACGCACCCCTGCGTAGGGTTCGCCTTCGAATCTTCCAATCCGACAGGAACCCGCCATGAGCATCGCAGCCGCAAGCCCCGTTGCAACTCCCAACTTCGCCGCCGTCAAGCAGCGCCAGCAGGCCACCTGGGCCAGCGGCGACTACGCGATCGTCGGCACCACCCTGCAGATCGTCGGCGAAACGCTGGCCGAGGCCGCCGACGTGCGCGCCGGCGAGCGCGTCCTCGACGTGGCCGCCGGCAACGGCAACGCCACGCTCGCCGCCGCGCGCCGATTCGCCCACGTCACCTCGACCGACTACGTCCCGGCCCTGCTCTCCAAGGGCCGCGAGCGCGCCCGCGCGGAAGGTCTCGCCGTGAAGTTCCAGGAGGCCGACGTCGAGGCGCTCCCCTTCGACGACGGCTCGTTCGACGTCGTGCTCTCCACCTTCGGCGCAATGTTCGCGCCCGACCAGGAACGCACGGCGCAGGAGATGATGCGCGTGCTGCGCCCCGGCGGGCGCCTCGCGATGGCCAACTGGACGCCCAACGGCTTCATCGGCCAGCTCTTCAAGGTGATCGGCGCCCACGTGCCGCCGCCGGCCGGGATCAAGCCCCCGGCGCTGTGGGGCACCGATGCACGCCTGGCCGAGCTCTTCGGCGCGAAGGCCGCGCAGCTTCGCTGCGAGAAGCGCTACTTCAACTTCCGCTACCTCTCGGCCGCGCACTGGGTGAAGGTGTTCCGCGAGGTCTACGGCCCGACGCACAAGGCGTTCGCCGCCCTGGACGCCTCCGGCGCCGCCGCGCTCGAGCGCGACATCACCGCCCTCCTCGACGCCATGAACGTCGCGGGACCCGACTCGCTCGTCGTGCCCGGCGAGTACCTCGAAATCGTCGTCACCAAGAAGTGAAAGGACTCCTGCAATGAAATCCCGCCATTCGATTCTCTTCCTCACCGTGGCCGCCAGCGCGGCGGCCTGCGTGAGCGAACCGACCACCATCCCGGACACGCTGGACCCCGGCCCGAAGGAAACGCTCGCCATGATCGTGCCGGCCAAGGGCGTGCAGATCTACGAGTGCCGCGCGAAGAAGGACGCCGCGTCCCTCGAGTGGGCGTTCGTCGCCCCGGACGCGGAGCTTTTCGACGCGCGCGGCCACCTGATCGGGCGCCACGGCGCCGGCCCCTACTGGGAGGCCAGCGACGGCAGCCGCGGCGTGGGCACCTTGAAGGCACGCGCCGAGGCGCCGATCGCCGGCTCCATCCCGTGGCTGCTGCTCGCCACCAAGGGCACGGGCCCCGCCGGCTCCTTCAGCAAGGTGACGAGCATCCAGCGCGTGAACACCTCGGGCGGCATGCCGCCTTCCACGCCCTGCACGCCGGAGCTCCTGGGCCGCAAGGCGCGCGTCGACTACGTCGCCACGTACCGCTTCTTCGTCGCCAACTAGGAGAGCGCATTTCTCC
>VEOW01000195.1 GCA_012026785.1 Chloroflexota bacterium
CGGTGCCGGCGGGTCGAATTCGAACGACGGGCAACGAACGGTGGGTCGCCAGCACGGTGGCGTCATCGAGCGTCGTCGGGTCGCCCTCGACGATGCAGCGGCCGAGCAGCCCGAAGCTCCTGATCAGGGCGCGATAGGCGCCGAGCCATTCGCCGTCGTCGGTGACGATGGCGGCACGACCCTTGAGCGTCCGCGTCGGCAGGACGACCTCGACCGACGGATCGGCTTCCAGGTTCCTGACCCACGGTGTCGCCGCACCGTAGCCCGCGACGCAGTAGACGGAGCCGTCGCGGATGACGTAGCCGAGCGGCGCCTCGCGGACGAGGCCGGACCGCCGGCCGCGAGTCCGCAGCAGCATGATGTGGCCCGTCACCGGGTTCCCGATTAGCGGCCCCAGCCCGGCCCGGATCGCCGGACCCATGAACCAGCGGTTCAGGACGAGGAAGCCGCGCTGCAGCGGGCGAATGAGCCGCCGCATGATCGGCCCGTAGGGAAGCGGCGGCATGGCGGGGCTCGATGTCGGCGGCTCCTGTCGCTCCTGGGCGCCATTCGACCGGCGAACGGGTGGGCCGATGCTCCCGCTGGTTGCGCCCGGGTCGTTCAGCCGCCGGACGTCGCTTTCACGAGCCATTCGACCAGCGAGCGTCATCGCTGACCACCGGTCGGCCCACGACCGCCATCCTCGGCCGTTGATTGGCGCTCCTGCGCGACACGGACGCTCGAGCGTGTGCGTCGGCGTCGCGCCAGCCAGGCACCAGCGCGTGCGAGGAGGTGAAGCCGCGTCATCCTCCCCAGCGTCGGCCTCGGATCCGGTGCGCGGCAGGGCCGAACGGCTCGAATCAGTTCGCGTCGTCCTCGACGGCGACGACCTTCGCCGACCAGGGGCAGAAGCGGTCGCCGCTGATCGTGTTGGCCTCGACGTCGGACGGTTTGCCGTCGCACAGCTCGATCGTCATGTCGGCCCATTCGATGTCGTTGGGGTCGATGTGCCAGCTGTAGCCCTCGTTCACGCCGGGTTCGCCTCGAACGACCTTGCCATTCGGGATCGAGGGCGCCTCACGGCCAGCGAGCAGGTCGCGGGCGACCGCGATGTCGGCCGGGTCGGTGAGCAGGATCTTGTAGGTCTCACCGGTCACGTCGATCGTCACCACGACGCCCGCGGAAGGCGAGCCGGCGGGCGGTGTGCTCGGGGCGCCCGGGGTGGGACTCACCGGCGCGTTCGTGGGCGGGTTGGTCGGGCTGCCGCTCGAGCAGGCGGCGATGAGCATGGCCGAGGCCATGGCGAGGGCGGCAAGGGTTCGGCACATACGGTTCTCCGGTGATTGGACGGCAACGTCATCGGCCCAGACGCTGGAGCCGGGCCAATCGGTTCCGAACCCCATCACGGGCTGGAACATGACAAGTACCGTCATCTTTCCTGCTACGCTCGGGCGATGCGGGCCAGCCGACTCGTCCAGCTCCTGCTGCTGCTCCAGGCGCGGGGCGGCCAGACGGCCGAGGCGCTCGCGCGCGAGCTCGAGGTCTCGGTTCGAACGGTCCTGCGCGACGTCGATGCCCTGAGCGCGTCGGGCGTCCCGATCTATGCCGAGCGCGGACCCGGTGGCGGGATCCGGCTCGTCGAAGGCTACCGGACGCGGCTGACCGGGATGACGGCCGACGAGGCCGAGGCGCTCTTCCTGTCAGGTATCCCGGGTCCGGCGGCCGAGCTGGGACTCGGCACCGTGGTCGCCGCGGCCCAGCTCAAGGTCATGGCCGCGCTCCCGGCCGAGCTCCGATCACGGGCCTCGCGCCTGGTGGAGCGGTTCCACCTCGATGCCGGGCCGTGGTTCCAGGGCACCGAGCCCGTGCCGCATCTCGCCACCGTGGCCGAGGCCGTCTGGGCCGCGCGGGTGCTCGAGATGGGGTATCGGCGCGACGACGAGACCGTCATCCGGACGGTCGAGCCGATCGGGATCGTCTTGAAGGCCGGCATCTGGTACCTCGTGGCGCGGATCGAGGGCCAGATGCGGACCTATCGAGTCTCCCGGATCGAGACGGCGCGCGTGCTCGATCAGCCGTTCGATCGACCGCCCGACTTCGATCTGGCGACGTGGTGGGCAGAGTCGCGCGCCGCATTCGAACGGGAAGTCCCCCGAATCTCGATCGTCGTCCGCGTCCCGAGCGAGGACATGTGGCGCCTGGCCGACGTGGTCGGCAACCGCGTCGTCCGCGAGGCCGTAGGTATCGGGCCGCCGGACGCCCACGGTCGACAGGTCCTTCGAATCGTCGTCGAGTGGCCGGCCGAGGCGGCCGGCCGGTTCGTCGCGGCCGCCCCGGCGGTCGAGGTCCTCGAGCCCACTCGTCTCCGCGACGAGCTCCTGGCCGTCGCGCGCGCCGCCGTCGAAAGCTACTCCCGACCGTAGGACCGAGCCGGGATCGCCGGGTCGAGTCGCCGCGCCAGGTCGGCCAGCCTCACGCTCAGGCCCCGCATACCAGCGCCAACTCGGCGCCGCCACCGACTGCGACCGCGGTTGGCGCGAGCCACTGCTCGCGCCAGCCTGGCGGCGTCAGCCTCGCGAAGGATGTCTCGAATGTGCTCGGCGATCAGGGACGCCGCCTCGGGATGCATGGCCGCCTCCGATGTGCTGCTGGAAGCCAACCATAGCCTTCGAACAGGACAACTACTGTCAGGAATGCGATAGGCGGCACGAACGCGCGTGTCGCCGCGACGGTTCGTCGTTGCGTCGCCCCCGGCCTCGCCGTACACTCAATCCCAACCGATTGAGTTGGGATTGAGGATCGAACCCTGCCACACGCCACGACCAGCACCACCGCCACGCGACCGACGTTCCACGGCACCGGCGCCGTCGCCTTCAGCACGAAGGGCGAGTACGGCGTCCGGCTGATGGTGCAGCTCGGGCGGCACTACGGCCGGGGTCCCGCGTCGCTGGCGGAGATCGCGGCGGCAGAGGACCTGCCACGGGCCTACCTGGAGCAGCTGGCGTTCGTGCTGCGTGACGCCGGCCTCGTCGCGTCCACCCGCGGCGCGCATGGCGGGTATGAGCTCAGGCGCCCGCCGCAGGACATCCCGATGAGCGAGATCCTGCGCGCTCTCGAGGGCCCGCTCGCGCCGATGATCTGTGCGACGGACGCCCCGGAGCACGCCGACCTCTGCGGCCGGACCGCGTCGTGCACCGTCAACCTCCTGTGGGTCAGGGTTCGAGACGCCGTCGCCGGCGCACTCGACGGCATGACCCTCGCCGAGCTCGTCCCGCCGCGCTCGATGCTCGTCCCGCTCGAGCCGTCGGCGGCTGCCCCCGAACCGACCTCCAATCAGCCTCTCGAAGGAGCCCTGACCTGACCGTGACCGACACCAACGACTGTCTCGTCATCCGCGGCCTGCGGGTCGCCCCGGCCGCCGCGCCCGAGCGCGAGATTCTGCAGGGCATCGACCTCGAGGTCGGGCCCGGCGAGGTCCACGCGATCATGGGCCCCAATGGCTCGGGCAAGACGACCCTCGCCTACGCCCTGATGGGCCACCCGTCGTACGTCGTGACCGGCGGCCAGGTGCTCTGGAGGGGCCGCGACATGCTCGCCCTGAGCCCGGACAAGCGGGCCCGCCTCGGGATGTTCCTGGCCTTCCAGTACCCGACCGCGATCCCCGGGTTGAGCGTCGCGTCGTTCATTCGAAGCGCCATGAACGCCAAGCTCCAGGGCGTTGACAAGTCGGCCGACGTCGACCCGACGGACCCGCCCCGCGGCGGCGTCTCGATGCTCGACTTCCGGCGCAAGATGCGCGAGAAGCTGGCGATGCTTCGAATGGACGAGAGCTTCGCCACGCGCTACGTCAACGAGGGCTTCAGTGGCGGCGAGAAGAAGCGCCTCGAGATGCTCCAGATGGCGATGCTCGAGCCGGCCATGGCGATTCTCGACGAGACCGATTCGGGCCTCGACATCGACGCGCTCCGGATCGTCGCCGACGGCGTGAACGCGATGCGCAACCCGGACCTCGGGATCCTGCTGATCACCCACTACCAGCGGCTGCTCAACTACATCCAGCCCGACTTCGTCCACGTCCTGGCCCAGGGCCGGATTGTCAAGAGTGGCGGGGCGGAGCTGGCGCTCCGGCTCGAGGAAGAGGGCTACGGTCCGCTGATGCGGGAAGCCGGCCTGTCCACGGACACGCCGGACGAGGCGCTGTTCGTGCCGCGGGGCCCCGAGGCGGATGAGCAAGACGATGGCCTCGGCGAGCACGCGGCATCGCCCGAGCGCGTGGAGGCAGCGCGGTGACGGTCACGACGCCCCGGACCGAGACGGCGGCAGAGACCTCGGCAGCCCCGTCGGTCGAATTCGACGGTCGAATTCGAAACGGGCGGCTGGACCCCGGGGTCATCCGGCGCGACTTCCCGATGCTGACGGTCGAATCGCACGGGCGGCCGCTGGTGTACCTCGATTCGGCGGCCACCAGCCTGCGGCCCCAGGTCGTGCTCGATGCCATGGACGGCTACTACCGCGAGTACAGCGCGAACGTCCACCGCGGCATCTACGAAATCGGCGAGCGCGCCACCGCCGAGTACGAGGCCGCCCGCGAGGCGGTGGCCCGGTTCATCAACGCCCCCGATGCCCACGAGGTCGTCTTCACCCGCAACGCCACCGAGGCGATCAACCTCGTTGCCTACTCGTGGGGCCGTCGGAATATCGGTCGTGGCGACGCAATCGTCCTGACCGAGATGGAGCACCACGCCAACCTGGTCCCGTGGCAGCTCCTCGTTCAGGAGAAGGACGGCGACCTCGAGTTCATCCCGATCACCGACGACGGCCTGCTTCGCCAGGACGTCTTCGAGGTCTTGCTTCGACTGAAGCCCAAGCTCGTCGCCTTCACCCACGTCTCGAACACGCTCGGCACGATCAACCCGGTCGCCGAGATGACCGCTGCGGCCCACGCCGCCGGCGCCCTCGTCCTCGTCGACGGCGCCCAGGCGGTGCCGCACATTCCCGTCGACGTCCAGGCGATCGGCTGCGACTTCTATGCCTTCAGCGGGCACAAGATGCTGGCGCCGGCCGGCTCCGGGGCGCTGTGGGCCCGGCGCGAGCTGCTCGAGGCCATGCCGCCGTTCCTCGCCGGGGGCGAGATGATCCGCGAGGTCCACCTCCGGCGCTCGACGTTCAACGAGATCCCGACGAAGTTCGAGGCGGGCACGCCGGACATTGGGGCGGCCATCGGGCTGGGCGCGGCCGCCGAGTACCTTCGGGCGCTGGGCATGGATCGGGTCCACGAGCACGAGCGCGAGCTCGTCTCATATGCCTTCGCGGCGCTGGATCGGGAGCACGGCTCCGTGGTGACCTACGGGCCGCGCGATCCCGAGGTCCGGAGCGGCGTCATCCCGTTCACGATCCCGGGTGTCCACCCGCACGACGTGGCCCAGGTGCTCGACGCGTCAGGGTTGGCCGTCCGGGCCGGGCATCACTGCACGATGCCGCTCCACGAGCGGTTGGACGTGCCGGCCACCGCCCGCGCCAGCTTCAACGTCTACACGACCACCGCCGACATCGATGCCCTCATCGCCGGCATCGGCGAGGTGAAGCGGATCTTCGGGGAGTAGCTCCGGTCCCCGCGCGGCCGTCGCTGCGCAGCCGCCGCCGAGGTGCCGCCACTCGGCCCCAACGCCACCCGGCCCCCGCCACTCAGCC
>VEOW01000032.1 GCA_012026785.1 Chloroflexota bacterium
CTCGTCGGCGGAGAGGTGTCCGAGTGGTTGATGGTGCCGCTCTCGAAAAGCGGTGTGCGAAAGCACCGTGGGTTCGAATCCCACCCTCTCCGCCACTCCCACCCTGACCCCGGCCGCCGCAGTGCTCCGCGGGGTCGAGTTCCTCTAGAGTTAGCCGGCCGGAGAGGTCGCCTAGTGGACTATGGCGCCGCACTGGAAATGCGGTTCGCGGCAACGCGTCGCGGGTTCGAATCCCGCCCTCTCCGCCAGACCATCGCCGAGGGGCCTCGCCCGTGACCACCGATCCCCAGGTCGTCGCGCTGCCGATGGGCGACCTGACGTTCCCGGCGGACGGCGCCATCTTCCCCGGCCAGACCGTCGTCGTCGTCGCCTACGCCGTCCGTCACGCCGGCGGCGTCTTCCTGTTCGACACGGGCTTTCGGGAGGCGGCTCCGGGTGATGATCCCGAGCTCCGCGAGTACTTCCAGAAGTACGCGCTCCGCACCCGATCCCTGCCGGACGTGCTCGCCGCGGCGGGTGTCGACCTCGGCGAGATCACGGCGGTCGCGAACTGCCACCTGCACTTCGACCACTCCGGCCAGAACGCGCTGTTTCCCGGGGTCCCCATCTACGTCCAGCCGGCGGAGCTCGCCGCGGTCCGCGAGCCCGATTACACGCTGCCCGAGGTGTACGACTTCGAAGGCGCCCGGTTCGAGCAGGTGGCGGGCGACCACGAGGTGGCGCCCGGCATCCGGATCTTTGCCACGCCGGGGCACTCGCCGGGGCATCAGTCGCTCGTCGTCGAAACGCCGGACGGCCCGGTCCTGCTGGCGGGGCAGGCCGTGTACACCCGCGGCGAGTGGGCGGGCATCCCCGGCGCCCTCGTCGGCTCCAGCGACACGCGACCGGGCGCCGACCAGGCTGGATATGCGCGCTCCGTCGCGCGGCTCAAGGCGTTGAACCCACGGCGAGTCCTGTTCGGGCACGATCGGCAGGGTTGGCCGGACTGATCGATGCCGCCCCCGGCCGGGTCGGGGTATCCTTGGCGAGCCGTGCTAGGCGGGGAACTAGCGGTGCCCTGTACCTGCAATCCGCTCCAGCAGGGCTGAACTCCCCCCAGAGGCCTCTGCGCTCGGAGGCCGTCGCCCCAGGCGGCGTTGAGGATCGGGTCCCGCGCAGCGGCGAATCGCGAACCGTGTCAGGTCCGGAAGGAAGCAGCACTCAGCGAAGCTCGTCGGGTGCCGCGGACCGGCCTGATCCGAGCCGGATTCGGCGGTGGGCCCGGGCGTCGGATGGTCGACGGGGGGTGCACGGCACAACACGAGGAGCCACGTGACCGACCTTCAGCTCGCGCCGGCCGTGCACCAGGCGATCTACCGCCGCTGGCGAGCGCAGACGTTCGGCCAGATCGTCGGCCAGGAGGCCGTCGTCGAGACGCTTCGAAACGCGGTTCGAACGGGGCGGGTGGGGCACGCGATCCTGTTCGTCGGGCCGCGCGGGACGGGCAAGACGTCCCTCGCCCGGATCCTCGCCAAGGCGCTCAACTGCACCAACCTCCAGGACGGCGACCCGTGCGATGCCTGCCCGTCGTGCGTCGCCATCCGGGAGGGCCGGGCGATGGATCTCGTCGAGATCGACGCAGCCTCCAACCGCGGCATCGACGCCATCCGCGAGCTGCGCGAGCGGATCAACTACGCGCCGACCGACCTGCGCCGCAAGGTCTACATCCTCGACGAGGCCCACCAGATCACCCGCGACGCCTGGAACGCGCTCCTCAAGTCGCTCGAGGAGCCGCCCGAGTTCGTCGTCTTCATGTTCGCCTCGACCCACCCGCAGGAGTTCCCGCCGGCGATCGTGTCGCGGCTCCAGCGGTTCGATGTCCGGCGCCTGACGACGGCCGAGATCGAGGGCAAGCTGCGGCGGATCCTCGAGGCCGACGGCCGGACCGCCTCGCCGGAGGCGCTGCGCCTGATCGCCCACCTCGCCGCCGGCGGCATGCGCGACGCCGAGTCGATGCTGGACCAGCTGATGGCCTCGTCGGCCGACGAGCTCGACGAGGGCCGCGTCCGCGACCTCCTCGGCCTGGCCGACCGCGAGTCGGTCGAGTCCTTCCTGGCCGCCCTCGTCGCGGGCGACGCGGCCGCGGGGATCCGGCTGCTGGACGCGCTCGAGGATCGCGGCCGCGACCTGCGCGGATTCCTCGACCAGGGCATCGAACACGTGCGCGCCGGGATCGTCGGGGCGGCCGGCGGACCGGGAGACGACACGCCCGCGGCGATGTCCGTCACCGAGCTGGCCGATGCTGCCCGGCGCCTCGCCGTGATCGACCCGAGCCGCGCCGGGGTGGGCGGGTTGCGGCTGCAGCTGGAGCTCGCGTTGCTGCCCGCAGCCCCGCTGGCGGCCCTGAACGCGCCGGCCCCCGTGCCGGCCTCGACGGTCGCGCCCGCGCGCCCGCGCGAGCCGGTCGCGTCGCCGGCCCCGCCGCCGGATGTCCCGCCTGCCCGGAGCTCGGTCCGCCCGAAGCGGGCAGCCGCAACCTCCGAGAGCGCGCCGCCGGTCGAGGCACCGCTGGCCACCAGCCAGCCCGCCGAAGGTTCGAAGCCCGCCGAAGGTTCGAAGCCCGCGCCCGGCGGCACGCCATCCCCGCCTCAGGCCCCGGCCCCAACCGGCGACCTGGGCGTTCTGCACCAGCGCTGGGCCGAGATCGTCGAGCGGATCAGCAGCCACCCGCCGACCAAGCCGCTGATCGTCGTCTGCCGGCCGGTCAGCGCCGAGGACGGAGTGGTGACTCTCGGCTTCCCCGAGGACAAGGGCTTCCTGCGCGCCGTTGCCGAGCGCCGCCGGCCGGTCCTCGAGGAGGTCATCTCGGATGTCCTCGGACGACCTGTCGCGGTGCGCTGCGTGGCCACGAACCTCGACGTGCTGCCGGACCTGCCGAGTGACGACGAGGCTGCCTGGCTGCTCTCCGAGGCGAAGCGGATCTTCGGTGACGAGGCCACCGCTGCGGACGAGGTCGGCTGATGGTGGCGCCTGCAGGTCGAGCCGGCATCGCGCAGACTTCCGCCTGACAGTCTGCGACGAGGAGTAGCGCATGGGCATGGGCAATCTGCAGCGGATGGCGATGCAGATGCAGCAGGAGATGGAACGGATCCAGGCCGAGCTTGCCGAGGCCGAGGTCGAGGGCACGGCGGGCGGCGGCGTCGTTCGCGCGGTTGTCACGGGGAAGCAGACCATCGTGTCGATCACCATCGATCCGGCGGCGGTCGATCCCGACGACGTCGAGATGCTGCAGGACCTGGTGACGGCGGCGGTCAACGAGGCGCTCGACGCGTCGCGCCGTCTTGCCGAGCAGAAGATGGGGGCCCTGACGTCGATGACCGGCGGCCTGGGCGGCCTCCTCGGACGCTGAGAGGGGGCCGTGGCCAGCCTCGTCATCGCGCCGGTCGCGCGCCTGATCGAGGCGTTCAACCGGCTCCCTGGGATTGGGCCGAAGACGGCCCAGCGCCTGACCTACCACCTGTTGCGGGCACCGGATGCCGAGGCCCGGGCGCTGGCGTCGGCGCTCGTCGCGGTTCGCGAGGAGGTCGTGTTCTGCGAGCGCTGCTTCAACATCAGCGACGCGCCGCTGTGCCCGATCTGCCGTGACCCGGGTCGCGATGCGACCCGGCTGTGCGTCGTCGAGGAGCCCCTCGACGTGCTGGCGATCGAGCGAACGAGTGAATTCCGGGGCGCGTACCACGTTCTGCACGGGGCGATTTCGCCGATCGACGGGGTGGGGCCGGACCGGCTTCGGATCCGCGAGCTCCTCGAGCGCGTGGACGCGGCGGCCGCCGCTGGCAGCCCGCTGGTCGAGGTCATCCTGGCCACGAACCCGACGCTCGAGGGCGAGGCAACCGCGATGTACCTCGATGAGCGCCTGGCCGGCCAGGTCCGCAGCGTGACCCGGATCGCCCGCGGAATCCCCGTCGGCGGCGACCTCGAGTACGCCGACGAGGTGACCCTCATCCGGGCCTTCCAGGGTCGCCGGGCGCTGGCCGAGCGATCCCTGCCGTGAAGGAGCTGCTGGCCGAGATCGCCCTGCGCGCGGCGAAGGTCGTCGCGGCAGCGCTCCTCGGCCTGGTCATCTACTGGCTGATGACCGGGCCGTTCGGGGTGACAGGCTCGGCCCAGCTGGCCCTGGAGGCGTTCATCGCCGGCGCGGTCGTCGTCCTGCTGTTCGAGTCGAGCCCGATCTGAGGCTGCGCCCGCAGCTGTTCGGGGCACGATTGCCGGGCCGCTCAGGGCCCCCTAGGATTCGACCTCCCGCCTCGTCGAAGGCGGGCCTCCGACCGCCGCCTGGCGGCCCCGGGGGCGACGGTCCGGCGGTTTGACACCCAGGGCCGCAAGCCCGATAATGGTCGTTCTGCGCCGAGCGTGGCCGCGTGCCGCGAGAACGGGCTGCACCTTGACAACTGAAGAGTGGCAGAGATCCGGAAAAACACGGATGTGCGAGCGGTCAAACCCTCGGACGAAGTCGCAGCCGCAAGGCTGCGCGTTTCATTCGGAGAGTTTGATCCTGGCTCAGGATCAACGCTGGCGGCGTGCATGAGACATGCAAGTCGAACGGACGATCAAGGCTTGCTTTGATCGTTAGTGGCGGACGGCTGAGTAACGCGTGGGTGACCTGCCCCGAAGTGGGGAATAACTGCCCGAAAGGGTGGCTAATACCGCATGTGGCGATGTGTTCAAGCGCATCGTCAAAGCCGCAAGGCGCTTCGGGAGGGGCCTGCGTCCGATTAGCTCGTTGGTGGGGTAACGGCTCACCAAGGCGACGATCGGTAGGTGGTCTGAGAGGACGATCACCCAG
>VEOW01000155.1 GCA_012026785.1 Chloroflexota bacterium
GCCCTACGGAGGATCAGATCCGGTGCAGGTTCGCGTCGTCTCCGATCAGCCCTGGGACGTCAAGGCCGACGTCCTCGTCGTTCCGATCCTTGGTGAGCCGGACCTGACCGGTGCGCTCGCAGAGCTGGATCGTCGCTCCGGCGGCGAGGTTCGAGCGCTCGCCGAGTTCGGCGAGCTCAAGGGCAAGCGCTTCAAGACGACCCTGACCTCGGCCGGCGAGCTGGGCGCACGGCGCCTGTTGCTGGTCCTCGGCGGCGAGCCGTCGAACCTCGACCGGGAGGCGGTCGTGCGGATGGCCGCGGCGGCGGAGCGGCGCCTGGCGGGGCGGCCCGTCAAGCGCCTCGCGATCTGGCTGGCCCCGCTCGCGGCGGTCCTCGAGGGCGGCGCCGACGCGGTCGCGGAGCTCGCCAGCCGCGGCGTCGTGGAGGGCTCGTACGACCCGTCGACGATCTACCGGGAGGGGTACGAAGACGGCCCGCCGGCCCTCGACGAACTGATCCTCGTCGCGCCGGGCGAGGATGCCGCGCGCCTTGGCAAGCTGGCCGATCGGGGCCGGATCATGGGCGAGGGTGCCAATCTCGCCCGGACCCTCAGCAACCGCAGCGCCAACGACGTCAGCCCCGAGGTCCTGGCCGAGGAGGCCTGGAGCCTCGCCGAGAAGCACGATCTGTGGATCGACGTCATCGGCCCCGACAAGGCCGCCGAGCTGGGGATGGGCCTCTTCATGGCCGTCGGGCGCGGCAGCGCGAACCCGCCACGGATGATCGTCATGCGCTCGGGCCGGGCCGGCGAACGCGACGCCCTCGGGCGGCACCTCGCGATCGTGGGCAAGGGCGTCTGCTTCGACAGCGGCGGCATCAGCATCAAGCCGTCCGACCGGATGGACGAGATGAAGATGGACAAGACCGGCGCCTGCACGGTTATCGCCGCCGCCGCCACCGTGGCGCGTCTCGCGCCCGGGACACCGCTGCTGGCCGTCGCGCCGGCCGTCGAGAACATGCCCGGGCCGCATTCGACCCGGCCCGGCGACGTCGTGAAGGCCCTCAACGGCAAGCGCGTCGACATCACCAACACCGACGCCGAGGGCCGCCTCATCCTGGCCGACGCGCTGACCTATGCCGAGCAGCTCGGCGCGACCCATCTCGTCGACATCGCGACGCTCACCGGGGCGGTCGCCCGGGCCCTCGGCGACCTGGTCGCCGGCGCATTCGGGACGCCGCAATCGTTCGTCGACGAGGTCTTCGAGGCCGGCCGCCGGGCCGGCGAGCGCTACTGGCAGCTGCCGCTCGTCGAGGAGTACGCCGACGACATGCGCGACAGCTGGTATGGCGACATCGTGAACTTCTCGCGCAACAACGACGGCGGGCTGGTGAAGAGCGCGTTGTTCATTCGAGACTTCGTGACCAAGCCATGGGTGCATCTCGACATCGCGGGGACGGCCTACTTCCGCAAGACGTCGGCCTTCGCGCCGCGGGGCGCCACCGGCGTCTCCCACGCCACGCTCGTCGAGCTCGCCCTCGCGGGGGCCAGGGCCTGACGCCGACGGGCTCGGCCGGCTGACGCCGCCGGCCCGCGGGGCCGCCCGGGAGCGTGAGGGAGCCGCATGGATCGAAGCCTGCTGGTCGGGCTGGCCGGGGTGATCGGACTTGCCTGGGGGTTTGTCGCCGACCGGCGCGCGGCCCGTTGGCCCGCCCACGACGACGGCTCGATCCGGGCGGTCGACTGGCGAACCCCGCTCGTCGTCGTCGCCGGTGGGCTGGCCTTCGGGGCAACGGTTGCCCGGTTCGGTGACGACCCGTTTGAGCTCACCGTCGTCGGCGTCTTCGCCGCCGCCCTCGTCGCCCTCTTCGCGACCGACCTCGATCAGCGGCTCCTGCCCGACCTCGTGACGCTGCCGCTGATCGCCTTCGCGGCACTGCTGCTGGTGGTCGGTGCGAGCCCCTTCGTCAGCGGCCAGGAGGAGGCGCTGCTGGCCGTCGTCGCGGCGATCGCCGTGCCGCTGGCGCTGTTCCTGCTGGCCATCCCGTTCGGGGCCGGCGCGATCGGCCAGGGCGATTTGAAGCTCCTCGCGGCGGTCGGGCTGCTGGCCGGTGCGGAACGCCTCGTCTACGGGCTCGTCGCGGGGACGGTGGGCGCCGGGATCGTGATCCTGGCCCTGATCCTGGCGCGCCGGATCACGCTTCGCAGCTACGTCCCGTACGGACCGTTCCTGATCGCCGGCGCGCTGTGGGCACTTCTGGGTATTGCGGGGAGGTGACGAAGGTACCGCTCGAATGACAGGCGCCTTGCAGTATCATCGCCCACGACCTAGCGACCCAGCGCGACGGAGACGCCCCAGATGACCCCAGCTGATGCGCCGCTCCGCCCCTGACGCCCGCGAGCGTTTGCCTCGGTCCCGATCCGGGACCTGGCGTCGGGCCTTCATCCTCCTCCTCGGCATCACCGTCGTCGGCAGCATGGCCCTGTCGCTCGGCCCGGTCGCCACCTCGGCCGACGAGCTGTCTGACGCGTATCGCAAGCAGAAGCAGCTCGAGGAGCTGATCAAGAAGCAGAAGTCCCAGATCGCCAACCTCTCGGCGAGTCAGCGGACGCTGTCCTCGAAGATCAGCTCGACCAAGGCCTCGCTCGCCGAGATCAACGCCAACCTCCAGGCGGTCAAAACCCAGATCGTGTCGATGGTCGTCGAGGTCGCCAAGGCCCAGGGCACGATCGACGAGCTCGTGGCCACTGGCGCCCGGCTGGATGCGGAGCTCGCCGACCTGGAGGCCGAGCAGGCCGCCAAGCAGGAGGAGCTCGAGGCGCGCAAGGCCCTCCTGGCCGAGCGCATCCGGAAAGCCTACGAGACCGACCGAACCTCGATGCTCGAGTCGTTCCTGGCCGGGGCGGACTTCACCGACGTCCTGACCGAGGTTGGCTACCACCTCGACTTCGCCGGCGAGGACAAGGTCCTGGCCGACCAGATCGTCGCCGACCAGGAGGTCCTGGCCGTCCTGGAGCAGAACGTTGCCCTCGCCCGCGAGCAGACGCAGGAACTCCACGCCCTCGCCGACGAGCAGAAGAAGATCCTCGACGGCCAGCTGAAGGACCTGGCCGCGGCGCGCAAGGAGCTCGCCCGGCTGGAGGCCGAGACGGAGCGCCTCCTGGCGCAGCAGCGCGCCAGGTACGCCAAGCTGGCCTCCGACAAGGCGGCCCTCGAACGAGCGCTGGCCAAGGCGAAGGAGGCCGCGCGCAAGCTCGCGGCCCTCATCGACCGGCTGGTTCGCGAGGCCCTCGCCAAGGGCGGCATCCCGTCCCAGTACAACGGCACGTTCATGTGGCCGATGTCGGGTCGGGTCACCCAGGAGTTCGGCTGCACCGGCTTCTTCATGGAGCCGCCCCTCGGAAACTGCAAGCACTTCCACCGCGGCATCGACATCGCCAACACCGCGGGCACGCGGATCTACGCCGCGGGTCCGGGCAAGGTCGTCTTCGCCGGCAAGAGCCCCTACGACCCGGCCTGGATCGTGATCATCGCCCACTCCTCCAACCTCGTGAGCTGGTACGGCCACGTCCAGAAGAACATCCCGGTCCGCGCCGGCCAGTTCGTCGCCAAGGGCCAGCTGGTCGCCTACGAAGGCTGCACCGGCTGGTGCACCGGCCCGCACCTCCACTGGGCCGTCCAGCTGAACAGCAGCTGGGTCAACCCGCGCCTCTTCCTGCCGCGCTAGCTGGCGCGGTCGCTCCCGGTACCTCGCCGCTGACGGGAACCCGTCCGACCGGGTGCTAGGCTACGAGCGGAGGCCGCGGACAGAGGAGGACCCCGGTGAAGCGGACGATGGCCCTGATCCTGGCAGGGGGTGAGGGCGAGCGGCTGTCGATCCTCTCGCAGATCCGTGCCAAGCCGGCCGTCCCGTTCGGGGGCAAGTACCGGATCATCGACTTCACCCTCTCCAACTGCGTCAACTCCGACATCGACGACGTCCTCGTCCTGACGCAGTACAACCCGCGCAGCCTGAACGACCACATCGGGCTCGGCCGCCCCTGGGACCTCGATCGAAACACCGGCGGCGTGAAGCTGCTCCAGCCGTACATCGCCCGCGGCCGGGTCGCCGAGTGGTATCGGGGGACCGCCGACGCGGTGCTCCGGAACCTCAACGTCATCGAGCACTCGACGGCCGACACGTTCCTCATCCTGGCCGGCGACCACATCTACAAGATGGACTACCAGCCGTTCGTCCAGGCCCATCGGCGCCACCGCGCGGACGTCACGCTGGCGGTTCGGCGGGTGCCGCTCGCCGACGCGACCCGGATGGGCATCCTCGCCCTGGACGACGGCGATCGCGTCACCGAGTGGCAGGAGAAGCCCAGGCAGCCCAAGAGCGACCTCGCCTCGATGGGCGTGTACGTCTTCTCGAAGCGGGCCTTGCGACGCTGGCTGCGCGACGACCTGATCGACTTCGGCGCTCACGTCGTGCCGGCGATGCTCGAGAGCGGCGCCCGGGTCTTCGGCTACCGCTTCGCCGGCTACTGGCAGGACGTCGGCACGATCCAGTCGTACTGGGAGGCCAACATGGCGCTCCTCGTCGATCGGCCCGAGCTGGACCTGTACGACAAGGAGTGGCTGATCCATACCCGCTCCGAGGAGCGGGCCCCGGCCAAGGTCGGCTCGACCGCCCAGATCCACCGCAGCCTGATCAGCCACGGCTGCCTGATCGAGGGCACGGTCGTCAACAGCGTCCTATCGCCGGGCGTCCGGGTCGACGTCGGTGCGGTCGTCCGGGACTCGATCGTGATGTTCGACTCGGTCATCCGGGCGGGCGCGGTCGTCGATCGGGCGATCCTCGACAAGGAGGTCGTCGTCGGCCAGGGTGCGGTCGTCGGCGAGGGCCCCTACGACGGTCCGCCGAACCGGCAGGAGCCGGCCCGCCTGAACTCCGGGATCACCGTCGTCGGCAAGCAGGCGATCGTGCCGCGCGGTGTGCGGCTGGGCCGCAACGTCAAGGTCGACAGCGGCGTTCGCAGCACGGACTACCGGACGCGGGTCATCCGGAGCGGCGAATCGGTTGAGGCCGGGCCGGTCTCACGGCGAGCGCGGCCGGAGCATCCGGCCACGCTCGGCGAGGCGATCTCGGCGAGTTGAGCCGGCGCCGGTAGACTGGGCGACCCATGCCCAGTCCACGCGCCGAGCCTGGCGATCGGCCGCAGCAGCAGCCCGCCCCCGAGGCGCTCGAGTCATGGCTCGCCGAGCTCGGACTCGACCCCGGCCCGCGGACCGAACGCGACAGGATCGCCGCCTGGGATCTGGCCCTCGACGGCCGCCGCCGGCGCGGCCTGCCGGTGACCCTGATCCTCGACCCGAGCGTCGGCCTCATCGTCTGGGCGCTGCTCGCCCCGCCGCTCGGTGACGGGCTCCGCAAGACATACCGCACGCTGCTGCGCTGGAACGACGAGTATCCCCTCGCAAAGTTCTCCGTGACCGGCGACGGCCGGCCGATCCTGGCCGTCGAGCTGCCGCTCCGCTGGCTCGACGCCGACGAGGTCGGCCTGGCGTTGGCTCGAGTCGTCCTCATCGCCGACCGGCTGTTCGAGGAGACGCGGCCGTGGCTGTGGATCGGCGGGCGGATCCCGGATGGCTATGGCCACGGCGAGGGGTCGTCGACCGGCGAGCGACTGATCGCCCGATTCGCGCCCCGCCTGCGCGAGCTGCTCGAACCAGCGACCCGATGATCCGACGCTCGGTTCGGGCCGTCCTCGTCGCCGTCCTGCTCGGCACGCTCGTGGTACCCCTGCCGGCGGGCCCTGTCCTGGCCAAGCTGCCCGACCTGACGCTCGTGACCCGGGCCAGCTACGACGTCCTGCCCGAGGAGGGCCGGGTCGCGGTGACGGTCCGGATCACGGCCACGAACCGCCTCCGCGACACGGTCGCCCGGCGATTCTTCTTCCGGACCGCCTTCCTGGCCGTCCAGCCCGGGACCTCCAAGTTCGAGAGCAGCGCGGCCAACGGCGCGCCCGGCGTCTCGGTCAGGCGGCGGGCGGACGACCACACCCTCCTCCGAATCGACCTCGGGACCAACCTTGCCGCCGGCCGCTCGCGGAACCTGACGCTGCGCTTCGAGATCGCCGATCCCAAGGGCGGCGCCGAGCGCCGGACCCGGATCTCGTCATCGCTGGTGAGCTTCGAGGCGTGGGCCTTCGCGAGCCCGGACACGCCCGGTTCGAGCGTGACCGTGACGCTGCCGGGCGACTACGACGTGGAGGTCGGTGGCGGCCCGCTCGACGGCCCGACCGCGACCGATGACGGCCGCCAGGCGTGGACCAGCGAGCCGCTCGACGCGCCGCTGGACTTCGTGGCCGAGGTCATCGCCAGCCGGCCCATCGAGCTCGCCGAGACGAGTCGGACGGTCGCGCTCGGCGACGGCGAGGCGGCGATCGTGCTGCGCAGCTGGCCGGACGCTCCGGCCTGGCGCGATCGGGTCGGCGAGCTGGCGGCGAAGGCCCTGCCGGTGCTGGCCGACGACATCGGGCTGCCATGGCCGCTGGACGGTCCGCTGGTGATCGAGGAATCACTGGCCGTGGGATCCGACGCCGGCGGGGGCCCGGCGGCCGGTCTGTACGACCCCGCGACGGGACGGCTGGAGCTGTCGTACGCCGCTCCGGACGGGGCGATCCTGCAGCAGCTGGCCCACGCCTGGTTCAACGGGCGGCTGGTCGGCGACCGCTGGATCGCGGACGCCTTCGCCCTGTACTACGCCGAGCGAGCCGGGGCGGCCCTGGAGCTCGAGCCGTCCTCCCCCACCTTGACGCCCGAGCTGGAGTCGGCAGCCCTGCCGCTCAACGCCTGGAGCCCGGGAGGACCGAACGGCGCGCCCGGCAGCGCCGAGGCCGACGCCTATGCCCAGGCCGCCGGGCTGGCGCTGGCTCGGGAGGTCGGCGAGCGAGCCGGGCGCGGCGAGCTGGCCGAGGTCTGGAGGGCGGCCGCGAGCGGAACCGGCGCCTACCAGCCGGTCGACGGCGGCGACGAGGGCGGGCTGGGCCTCCTTGACTGGCGTTCGCTGCTCGACCTGCTCGAGGATCGCACCGGCCGGCCGTTTGACGACCTGTGGCGGGCGTGGGTTGCCCGACCAGCCGACCTGGCCGCGCTCGACGCGCGCTCGGCGGCGCGGGCTCATCACGACGCTACGATCGCCCGGGCCGACGGCTGGGCCCTGCCGCGCTCCGTCCGCGACGCGTTGCGGGCCTGGCGGTTCGACCTGGTCGAGGACCTCCTCACGGCGGCCGATCGAGTGCTGGCCCAGCGGGACGCGCTCCAGGCCGAGGCCGCGGCGATGGGGCTGACGCTGCCGGACCGACTCGAGCGGATGTTCGAGGGCGAGGACGGCTTCGAGGTCGCCGAGGCCGAGGTCGTCGCCCAACGGGCCGCCATCGCGGCGAGCGGCGAGGCCCGCGAGGCCCGGCAGCGGGTCACCGGCTCGGAGGCGGACGTCGTCGTCGCGGCGGGGCTGCTCGGCGTGGACCCGGAGGCGCAGCTGGCGACCGCATCGGCGGCGCTGGCGGCGGGCGAGGTGGACCGGGCGTTCGAGGCGGCCGCGACGGCCGAGGACCTCTGGGTGGCTGCCGCGAGCGTCGGCCGAGGTCGTATCGTCAGCGTCGCGCTGCTCGCGGTGTCGGTCGCCCTGCTGGTGGGGCTCATCGGGTGGCGGCGTCGCGGGGGAGTTGGTGGCACGTCCTAGTCTCGGTCGGCTCGGCCCGGTCGTCGCCGGGCTGCTGGCGATCGCGCTCACGATCGTCCCGTCCTCCGCCCGCCCGGTTCTCGCCGCGGAGACCCTCCGCCTCGCGGTCGACGCGACCTACACCCTCGATCCCGAGGCGGGCCGAGTCCGGGGCGCCCTCGACGTCGCGGCGACGAACCTCAAGCCGAGCACCCCGACGACGGTCTTCTACTACGACGAGATCTTCCTCGGGGTGCACCAGGAGGCCACCCGGATCCGTGCCAGCGATGGCACCGGGGCCCTCGAGGCGACGGTTCGAGATCGAGAGGACTACACCGCCGTCACCGTCAACCTTCGATCACGGCTGTTCTACGGCGATACCGCCCGGTTCGTCGTCCGCTACGACCTGCCCGGCGCCGAGCCGCGCTCGGCCTCGCCGATTCGCGTCGGCGCGGCCTTCTCCACGTTCGGCGTCTGGGCCTGGGGCGACATCGACCGGAGCAGCGTCGAGGTCCGGCTCCCGCCGGGTTTCGAGGCGTCGGTCCTCGGTGACGCCATGGAGGTCACCCGCGAGCCGGATGGCTGGCGGCTCCGGGCGCAGCCGGTCGACCCGTACCGCTTCTACTCGGTCGTCGATGCCGAGAACGAGTCAGCCTACGAGCGGACGCCGGTCTCGCTCGTCGGCGGCGTCGAGCTCGTCGTCCTCGGCTGGCCCGAGGACGACGCCTGGCAGGAGCGGGTCGCCACGCCGCTCCGCCTCGGCATGCCGGTCCTGCAGGCCCTCATCGGGCTCGACTGGCCGGTCCGCCACGAGCTGGAGGTCCGCGAGCGGTACACGCCCGCGCTGGAGGGCTACGCCGGCGTGTTCTACGCCGACGAATCGATCGACCTGAGCGAGGATCTCGACCCGCTCGTCATCGTCCACGAGGCGTCCCACGCCTGGTTCAACGAGGATCTCTTCGTCGGTCGCTGGATCTACGAGGGCCTGGCCCAGGAGTACGCCTGGCGGGTCATGTCGAGCGTCGGCGAGGCGGGCGAGCCACCGGCCCGGCCGTCGCCGGCCGATCCCGCGGCGATCGCCTTGACGAGCTGGTCGCACCCGGGCGTGATCCGCGACCAGGAGACCGACGACTACGAGCGCTACGGCTACGGAGCGTCGTGGTGGGTGGTCCACGAGATCGTCGCGGTCGTCGGCGAGGACCGGATGCGGTGGGCCTTCGATTCCGCGATTCGCAACACGACCGCCTACATCGGCGCCGGCCCGCCCGAGGAGCATCCCGGGCAGGATGGCTTCGCCCGCTTCTACGATCTCGTGGAGGACATCTCGGAGCCGCCGTCGGCGCGCCTCGACGAGGCGTTCCGGACGTTCGTCATGTCGGCCGACCAGGTCTCGCTCCTGGACGCCCGCCGTGACGCCCGGGCCGCGTATCGCGACCTCGTCGCGGCCGGCGAGGGCTGGCTGCCGCCGTGGTACGTCCGCCGGCCGCTGGATGACTGGCAGTTCCCCCTCGCGACCGATCGGATCGGCGAGGCGCGAGGGGTGCTCGATCTCCGGGACGAGGTCGAGCGCGCGGCCGGCGATCTCGGACTCCAGCCAGACGGCACGCTTCGGGCCGCATACGAGAGCGCCCGGGCCAACTTCCAGGCCGCCACGGAGCTGGGGGACGAGCAGCTGGACGCCCTGGGCGCGATCGACGAGGCCCGGCTTCGGCTTGCCGCCGAGCGCGACCTCCTGACCACGATCGGCCTGTTCGACGCGACGCCGGAGGCTCCCTACGAGCAGGCCCGGGCGGCCTTCGAGGATGGCGACCTGGAGCTTGCGGCGAGCCTCGCTGCCAGCTCCGTCGCGACGATCGCCGGCGCGGCCGCCATCGGACAGCAGCGGCTGCTCATCGCCGTCGCCGTGGCGCTGGCAGTCCTGATCCTGCTCCTGGTCCTGGTCGCGTGGCGACGCCGTCGGCGTCGGGCGGCAACCGCCGTCGTGGCGGCGTCGGCGGGGCCCTACGGTACACTCGCCGGCGATCGAAGCGGCGCTCCGGAGCCCCCGAATGAGCGACCGGTGGAGGTGCCGGCGGCGGAGATGCCGCTCGAGGGAGGTACGGCAGAGGGTGGAACGCCCGGCGAGCGCTAGGACGCCGGCCTGATGGCCGTCCATCGCGTCCGCCCGTCACGCGAGATCCTGTCCGGCGATTCGGCCGACGTCTATTTCGCCCGGGCCGAGCGGATTCTCGAGCGCGAGGGCCTCGACCCCCTGGTGACGATGGAGGTCTTCGCCCGCGAGGACGCGATCCTGTGCGGCATCGACGAGGTCAAGAACCTGCTGGCCCACGTGCTGGTCGGGGCGGACCCGGCCGAGACGCGCGTCGAGGCGCTCGACGACGGCGACCCGATCGGGCCGAAGGAGATCGTCCTCCGGATCGGCGCTCGCTACCGTGCGTTCGGGCTGTACGAGACGGCGATCCTCGGGATGCTGGCCCAGTCGACGGGCTGGGCGACCGCGGCGCGGGAGTGCGTGAAGGCCGCGGCGCCGCTGCCGGTCATCTCATTCGGCGCCCGGCATGTCCATCCCGACATCACCGACGTCCTCGACTACGCGGCGATCGTCGGCGGCTGCGTCGGGGCCTCGACGCCGGCAGGAGCTCGACTCGCCGGTCTCTCGCCAACCGGGACGATGCCCCATTCGCTGGTCCTGATCTTCGGCGACACCGTCGCCGCGGCCGAGGCCTTCGACCGCGACCTGGAGCCGGACGTGCCACGGATCGTCCTGGTCGACACGTTCAAGGACGAGGCCGAAGAGGCGCTGCGGGTTGCGCAATCGCTCGGCGACCGGCTGTACGGGATCCGGCTCGACACGCCGTCGGAGCGTGGTCGGGTCACGCCAGACCTCGTCCACGAGGTCCGCGCCCGCCTCGACCAGGCCGGCTTCGGCCACGTCAAGATCGTCGTCTCCGGGGGCCTGACGCCCGACCGCATCCAGGTCTTCCGAGAGGCCGAGGCGCCCGTCGATTCCTACGCCGTCGGCTCGTACATCAGCGGCGCCTCGCCGATCGACTTCACCGGCGACATCAAGGAGATCGACGGACGGCCGATTGCGAAGCGTGGCCGGATCCCGGGGCGGACCGAGTCAGCTCGGCTGCGTCCCGTGCACCTCGAGGAGTACCACTCGGCCGACTGATCGGCACGCTGCCCCGGCCGTCATGGCCTCGACGGGCGTTCCGTGGGACCATCACGGCGTGACCGATGCGTCCCCAACACCCGACGATCGCGAGGGCGCCTACGAGCTCCTGCAGCGCGGCCAGGCGCTCATCAAGCGCCGTCATCACGCCCAGGCGGCGATCGTCCTGGAGCGTGCCGCGCGGGCCGAGCCGGGTAAGGGCTCGATCCTCGAGCCGCTGGGCCGGGCCTACCACCTGAGCGGCCAGTACGAGCGGGCGCGTGAGACGTTCGAGGCGCTGCTCGAGGTCGATCCGTCCGCCCATTGGGCGCACTTCGCGCTGGCCGCGAGCCTGCGCAAGCTGGATCGGGTCGCCGAGGCCCGCACCCACCTCCGCCTGGCGGTCGCGCTGAGCCCGGGGTCCGAGCTCTACCGCCGCGCCCTCGCCCGCCTCGAGATCGCCTGAAGCCGCACCCACCTCGACGTCGCCTGACCGGCGCGGCCGCTCCGCCTGCGTCGTCGCGGCCGGGGGCGAGAGGGGACCGGGGACCACCCTGGCGTCGGCGATTCCCACTGCATGGGCACCGCACGCTGAAGCGGACCTCGTAGGGCGCGATGGGGTTGACTGCCGCGTCGTTCAGGGGTCGGGCCCGAGCCCGGTGCGACCGCGGTCCCGCGGGGTTGAGCGTGACCGATTCCGACGGGGTGGCCCGCTGCCCGTTGCGACCGAGGCTTGCGTCTGTTCCTGCGCTCGCGGCGCCCATGGAGTGGTCACGGGCCCGCCGAAGCTGAGGGTCGGCGCCCACGGGGTCGGCGCTGACGGGGTCGGCGCCAACGGGGTCGGCGCGAAGCCGTCGGCGCCAAGCCGTCGGCGCCAAGCGGTCGGCGCCAACGGGGTCGGCGCTAGGTGGCTGGTGTGAAACGCGCGTTCTGAGGGGCTGACTGGCGGGCGCGGGCGCTGATCACGAACGCCTGGGATTGGCCGCGATTTCGCGA
>VEOW01000230.1 GCA_012026785.1 Chloroflexota bacterium
CATCCGCGCGAGCTGCGCGGGGTTGCCCTGAAGGATCTTCAGGTGCACCTCGGGGTAGCGGCGCTTGAACGCGGTCACCACCTTCGGCAGCGAGTAGCGCGCCTGCGTGTGGGTGACCGCGAGCACGAGTCGGCCGCGACCCGGGTCGGCGTGCTCCTCGCCCACGACGCGCAGATTGGCGATCTCGGCGAGGATCCGCTCGATGCCCGCGAGGATCTCCTGCCCGGCGGGCGTCACCGCCGTGAGCCGGCGCCCCTCGCGCACGAAGATCTCCGCCCCCAGCTCCTGCTCGAGCAGGCGCAGCTGCTTCGACACCCCCGGCTGGGAGGTGTGCAGGGTGGCCGCGGCTTCCGATACGTTCAATCCGTCGCGAAGGACCTGGGCCGCATAGCGCAATTGCTGCAGATTCATGGGGTTGGATAATACCTTAAGGTTATATAGATAGCACTATCAAGTATTTTTCAGGAATATGCCGCGCCGCTAGGATGCGCGGCATGTACCGCTATGACGCCATCGACGCCACGCTCGTCGCCGAACGGGTCGCCCAGTTCCGCGACCAGACGCGCCGCCACCTCGCGGGCGAGCTCTCCGAGGACGACTTCCGGCCCCTGCGCCTGCAGAACGGCCTGTACGTGCAGCGCCACTCGCCCATGCTGCGCGTGGCCATCCCCTACGGCCTGCTCTCCGCCGTCCAGCTGCGCAAGCTCGCGCGCATCGCCCGCGTCTACGACCGCGGCTACGGCCACTTCACGACGCGGCAGAACCTGCAGTTCAACTGGCCCCGCCTCGAGCAGGCGCCCGAGATCCTCGCCGAGCTCGCGGAAGTCGGGATGCACGCCATCCAGACGAGCGGCAACTGCATCCGCAACATCACCACCGACCACTTCGCGGGCGTGGCGCCCGACGAGCTCGTCGACCCGCGGGCGCTCGCCGAGATCCTGCGCCAGTGGTCCACCTTCCACCCCGAGTTCGCGTACCTGCCGCGCAAGTTCAAGATCGCCCTGTCGGGCGCCGCGCAGGACCGCGCGGCGACGCTCGTCCACGACATCGGCCTGCATGCCACGCGCAACGGCGCCGGCGAGCTGGGCCTGCGCGTGATCGTGGGCGGCGGCCTGGGCCGCACGCCCATCGTCGGCCACGTCATCCGCGAGTTCCTGCCGTGGCGCGACCTGCTCACCTACCTCGAGGCGATCCTGCGCGTCTACAACCGCCACGGCCGCCGCGACAACGCCTACAAGGCGCGCATCAAGATCCTGGTGAAGGCCCTGGGCCTCGAGGCGTTCCGCGACCAGGTCGAGGCCGAGTGGGCGCACTTGCGGGGCTCGGAGTCCACCCTCACGGACGAGGAACTGGCGCGCGTGTCGGCCCATTTCGCCCCTCCCGCGTACGAGCCGGCCGGCGACGAGGACCAGGCGCTCGCCTTGCAGCTCGCCGCCGACCGCGCCTTCGCGCGCTGGTTCGGGCGCAACGTGCACCCCCACCGCCAGCCCGGCTACCGCGCCGTGACGCTCTCGCTCAAGAAGACCGGCGTGCCCCCGGGCGACCTCACGGCGGAGCAGATGGAGCTCGTCGCCGGCCTGGCCGACCGATTCAGCTTC
The DNA here is from genome assembly GCA_012026785.1 of Chloroflexota bacterium. GTDB lineage: Bacteria > Chloroflexota > Limnocylindria > Limnocylindrales > CSP1-4 > UBA5189. The sequence continues at coordinate 1,599 of VEOW01000230.1, forward strand.
GGCGAGCTGCGCGTCTCGCACGAGCAGAACCTCCTTCTCGCCGACGTTCGCGAGCGCGACCTGTACGCGCTGTGGCGGCGCGCCCGCGAGGCCGGCCTCGCCACGCCGAACGTGGGCCTGCTCACCGACGTCGTCTGCTGCCCCGGCGGCGACTTCTGCGCGCTGGCGAACGCCAAGTCGATCCCGGTCGCCGAGGCGATCCAGCGCCGCTTCGACGACCTCGACTACCTGCACGACATCGGCGAGCTGGACCTCAACATCTCCGGCTGCATGAACTCCTGCGGCCACCACCACGTGGGCCACATCGGGATCCTCGGCGTCGACAAGAACGGCTCCGAGTGGTACCAGGTCTCGATCGGCGGCGAGCAGGGCATCAACGCGACGATCGGCGAGGTGATCGGGCCCTCGTTCGCGGCCGCCGACATGCCCGCCGTCGTCGAGCGTCTCGTGGAAACCTACCTGGCCCTGCGCCGCGAGGACGAGCGCTTCGCCGACACCGTCCACCGCGTCGGCCTCGCCCCCTTCAAGGCGAACGTGTATTGCGAGCGAAGGGAGCCGGCCCATGCCTAGGCACGTGATCCGCCACGGGAAGGTCGTGGGCGACATCTGGCAGGTCCTCGTCCCCCGCGACGGCGAGGATGTCGCCACCCTTCCCCTGCCCGAGGGGCCGCTCGCCGTCTCGCTCGCGGTGTGGAAGGCGCGCCGCGGCGAGCTCCTCGCCCGCCCGGGGCCCCTGGGCGTGCGGCTCGAGCCCGCGGACGACCCGTCGGAAGTCGTGGCGGATCTCCCGCGCCTGGCTCTCGTCGCCGTCCACTTCCCGAAGCTCGCCGACGGCCGCGGCTACTCGTCCGCCTGGTTGCTGCGGCGCCGCCACGGGTACCGGGGCGAGCTGCGCGCCGTGGGCGACGTGATGCGCGACCAGCTCTTCTATCTCGCCCGCAGCGGATTCGACGCCTTCCAGCTTCGCGACGGCGCCGACCCGCACGCGGCCCTGCCTTCCCTGCGCGATTTCTCGCTCGCCTACCAGGCCTGCGCCGACGCGAGCCCGCCGCGCTTTCGCCAACCAGCCCCCGGAGCAACCTCCCATGCATAGGCACGACCTTTTCGACGTCGC
>VEOW01000215.1 GCA_012026785.1 Chloroflexota bacterium
CGAGAATCTCCACGCCCTCGGCGGCTGGGCCGCGCTGCTCGCCGTCGTCGTGATCGCCGCGGTCACGGTGCCCCTCCCGGCCCTCGCCGGCGCCGGCGAATCGCGCGCCCTGCCCACCTCGCCCGCGGCGGTGACGGAGGCCGGCCGGAGCCTCTACCGAGCCCAGTGCGCGAGCTGTCACGGGCAGCAGGGGGAGGGGACCGACTACGGGCCGAGCCTCGTCGGCGCCGGGGCCGCGGCCGCCGACTTCTACCTTCGAACAGGGCGGATGCCGCTTTCGGCCCCCGGCCAGCCCGTCGCTCGTCACGTGCCGATCCTGCGCGACGAGGAGATTCGCGCGCTCGTCGAGGTGGTCGCGTCGTTCGGTGAGGGGCCGGGGATCCCCCAGGTCGCCGGCGGGGGCGACGTCGGCGAGGGCGCCCGCCTCTACATCGCCAACTGCGCCGCGTGTCATGGCGCGTCGATGTCGGGCAACGCCATCGGCGGTGGCTCGCGGGCCTTCGGGCTCGGGCTGGCCGACCCGGTCCAGATCGTCGAGGCGATGCGGATCGGGCCCGGCGCGATGCCGCGCTTCGGGTTCAGCGAGGACGAGGAGGCGGCGATCGTCGCCTACATCGAGGAGCAGCGGCGCACGCCCGCCCCCGGCGGCCTGGCGATCGGCGGGCTCGGCGCCGTCGCCGAGGGCTTCATCGCCGTCGGGCTCGGTCTCGTGCTGCTCGTCCTGGCGGCGATGTTCGTGGGTCGCCGGTCGCACGGCGGCGAGCCACCGGACGCCCGGCTGCCATGACGGTCCGAGAGCCCGGCGAGCGCCGGACCGAGGCGACCGTCCTGTTGCTCTTCGGACTGACCGGGGCCTGCGGGCTCGGCCTGCTGGTCGTCTACGCCCTCGGTGGCCAGCCGCAGGTCGAGGGGGTCCTGCTGTTCGGTGCGCTCGGCGGTCTCGGGGCCGGCATCGTGCTGTGGGGCCAGCGGCTGATGCCGACCCGGGTCCACATCGAGCCGCGCGAGCCGGTGGGCGGTGGACCGGAGGCCGTCGCCGGCCTCCAGGAGCCCCTCGCCGAGGAGGCGGGCTTCAGCCGGCGGCGGTTGCTGATCCTCGGCCTCGGTGGCGCGCTCGCATCGCTCGCGGCCGCGCTGGCCATCCCGGTCTTCTCGCTTGGGCCGGCGCCGGGTCGAAGCCTGTTCGTGACGGCTTGGCGCGCCGGTCGCCGGCTCGCCCCCGAGGGTGGGCCGCCGGTCCGTGCCGACGAGGTGCCAATCGGGAGCGTGCTGACCGTCTTCCCCGATGGTGACGACAGCGATCCCAACGCCGCGACCCTGCTGATCCACGTCGGCGATCGCCCGGGTCAGGCGCCGACGCCCGACCAGTTCCTCGCCTTCTCGAAGATCTGCACCCATGCCGGCTGCCCCGTCGGCCTGTACCGGGAACAGGATCACGTGCTGATCTGCCCGTGTCACCAGTCCGAGTTCGACGTGCTCCATGGCGCCCAGCCGCTCAGCGGCCCGGCGGTCCGGCCGCTGCCGCCGCTGCCGTTCCGGCTGGAGGCCGACGGCACGTTCACCGCCCTCGGCGACTTTCCCGAGCCGGTCGGCCCGAGCTTCTGGGACATGAAGCTGTGAGCGCCCGCCCGGGTCCCGCGAGCGGCGCCCTGCGCTGGTTCGACGATCGAACCGGCTTGGCCCCCGTCGTGCGCGCCGGCCTCCGCAAGGTCTTTCCCGATCACTGGTCGTTCCTGCTCGGCGAGATCGCCCTGTTCTGCTTCGTGATCCTCATCCTGACCGGAATCTTCCTGACGTTCTTCTACGTCCCGAGCGCTGCGCCGGTGAGCTACGAGGGACCGTATGCGCCGATGCACGGGCGCGAGGTCTCGGCGGCCTACGAATCGGTCCTCCGGATCAGCTTCGAGACCAAGGCCGGCCTGCTGATGCGCCAGATCCATCATTGGACGGCCCTGCTGTTCGTGGCCGTCATCGTGCTCCACCTCTCTCGGGTCTTCTTCACCGGGGCGTTCCGGCGACCACGGGAGCTCAACTGGCTGATGGGCTTCACGCTCCTGGCCCTGGCGATGGCCCTCGGCTTCACCGGCTACTCGCTGCCGGACGACCTGCTGTCCGGCACGGGCGCGCGAATCGCGTATTCCGCGGCCCTCTCGATCCCGTTCGTCGGCCCGTGGCTGGCCTTCCTCGGCTTCGGCGGTGAGATCCCGACGGAAGCCTTCCTGGCCCGCTTCTACGTCCTCCACATCATGCTGCTGCCGGGCCTCGTCATCGCGCTCATCGGCGCTCATATCGGACTGGTCGTCCTCCAGAAGCACACCCAGTACAAGGGCGGCCCGGCCCGCGAGGACAACGTCGTCGGGCGGGCCTTCTGGCCCGGCCAGGCATTCCTGTCGACCGGCCTGTTCTTCCTGACCGCGGCGATCGCCGCGCTGCTGGGCGGGCTCTTCCAGATCAATCCGATCTGGCTGTTCGGGCCGTTCGATGCGGCGATCGTCAGCTCGCCGGCGCAGCCCGACTGGTACGTCGGCTGGCGCGACGGCGCCCTTCGCATCTTCCCGCCGTTCGAGCCGACCGTTCTCGGGAGCACCATCCCCGCGGCGTTCATCCCGGGCATCGTCATCCCGGGCGCCGTGTTCACGGCCGTCGCGCTGTGGCCATTCATCGAGGCGGCGCTGACCGGCGACCGCGAGCCGCACCACCTGCTCGATCGGATCTGGGAGCACCCGGGTCGAACCGCCACCGGCGTCGCGATCCTGGCCTTCTTCTCGGTCCTGACGCTGGCCGGCGGCAACGACGTCCTGGCGTTCTCGTTCGGCTTCGAGCTCGAATTCCTGACGAACGCCTTCCGGTGGCTGGCGCTGCTCCTGCCGCCGGTGGCCTGGATCGTGACGTGGCGGCTCTGCCGGGCGCGGCTGCGGGAGGGCGAACGGCGCGGGCCGCCCGCGGCGGGGCGGGCGGTTCGGCGCCGGCCCGACGGTGGCTTCGAGGAGGTCGGGGAGTGAGGCGGGCGGTCCCGGCGACGTTCGCCCTGGCACTGGTCGCCGGCGCGTGCGTGGCTCCGGCGGCAACTGCCGAGGGCCGCCAGATCGAGGCGCTGTACACCGCGTTCCTGGTCATCGCCGCGCTCGTGGCCCTGGTCGTCTTCGGCCTCGCCACGTTCGCCATCGTCCGCTACCGGTTCGTGCCGCGCGCCGCTGGCATCGAGCCGCGCCAGGTCCACGGCAACAACCTCGTCGAGGTCATCTGGACGGCCGTGCCGCTGCTGATCGTCGGGGGCCTGTTCGCCGGCAGCCTGGCGGTCCTCGCTCGGACCGAGGCCCGCTCGGCCGAGCCCGTCGTCGAGATCCAGGTCGAAGCCTTCCGGTGGGGCTGGACGTTCAGCTACCCGGACGAGGGCGTGCAGGTCTCCGGGTTCGGCAATCCGGGGCCGGAGATCGTCGTGCCGATCGATCGGCCGGTCCGGCTGTCGCTCACCTCCGCCGACGTCGCCCACTCGTGGTTCGTGCCGCGCTTCCTGTTCAAGCGCGACGCCATCCCGGGTCGAACCAACACCTTCGAGATCACGGTCGAGGAGCCGGGGACGTACCGCGGCCAGTGCGCCGAGTTCTGCGGGATCGGACACTCGCAGATGCCGTTCGGCGTCCGGGCGGTCAGCGAGGATGAGTATCGGGCCTGGCTGGAGCAGGCGAGTGGAGACCAGGGATGAGCGCGTCGGCGGGCCTCGGCGCCCCGCTCCTGGTGTGGCTCACCACGACCGACCACAAGCGGATCGGGATCCTGTACGGCGTCGCCGCCTTCGGGTTCTTCCTGCTCGGCGGGCTGCTGGCCCTGGTCATGCGCCTCGAGCTCAGCGCGCCGGGGCTCCAGGTCGTCGACGTCCAGACCTACGACCAGTCGTTCACGATGCACGGGACGATCATGATGCTGCTGTTCGGGACGCCGATGGTCGCGGCGTTCGCGAACTACTTCGTGCCGCTCCAGGTCGGCGCGGCCGACATGGTCTTCCCGCGGCTCAATGCCCTGTCGTTCTGGCTGTTCCTGTCGGGCGGCCTGATCGTGCTGTCGGGATACCTCGTTCAGGGCGGCCCGGCGGACGTCGGCTGGACCGGCTACGCGCCGCTCTCGGAGCTGCCCTACAGCACCACGACCGGCACGGACCTGTGGATCGTCGGCCTCGCCCTGACCGGCGTGGCGTCGATCCTCGGGGCGATCAACTTCGTGGCCACCATCTACACCCGCCGAGCGCCGGGCCTGTCGATGTTCCGGCTGCCGATGTTCTGCTGGACGATCCTGGTGACCTCGCTGCTGATCCTGTTCGCCTTCCCGGCGGTCACCACGGCCCTGGCGCTGCTGCTCCTCGACCGGCGCTTCGGGGCGACGTTCTTCGTGGCCGCCGAGGGCGGCGATCCGATCCTGTGGCAGCACCTGTTCTGGTTCTTCGGCCACCCCGAGGTCTACATCCTCGCGCTGCCGTTCTTCGGGATCCTGTCCGAGGTCATCCCGGTCTTCTCGCGCAAGCCGCTGTTCGGCTACCGATTGATGGTCCTCGCCACGATCCTGATCGGCGTCCTGTCGATGGGCGTGTGGGCCCACCACATGTTCACGACCGGCGCGATCAGCCTGCCGTTCTTCACCCTCAGCTCGTTCCTCATCGCGGTCCCGACGGGGATCAAGATCTTCAACTGGCTGGCGACGATGATCGGCGGCCGCCTCACGTTCCCGACGCCGATGCTGTTCGCGACCGGCTTCATCTACCTGTTCACGATCGGCGGCATCACCGGCGTCATCGTCGCCTCGGCACCGCTCGACTTCCACTTCCAGGACACCTACTTCGTCGTCGCCCACCTCCACAACGTCCTCGTCGGCGGCTCGCTGATGGGCATCTTCGCGGGGCTGTACTTCTGGTTCCCGAAGATCACCGGCCGGGCCCTCGGGGAGCGCCTCGGCAAGGCCCACTTCTGGCTCTGGACGGTCGGCTTCATCGTGACCTTCCTGCCGCAGTACCAGCTCGGCGCCGAGGGCATGCCACGGCGCTATGCCGACTACCCGGCGGAGCTCGGCTGGACGACCCTGAATGGCGTCTCGACGATCGGCAGCGGCCTCCTTGGCCTCGGCGTGCTGGCGTTCCTGGTCAACGTCGCGCTGACGCTGCGGCGGCCGCCCGATCAGCCCGCCGACCCCTGGGGTGGCAACGCGCTCGAGTGGTGGACCAGCTCGCCGCCGCCGGCGCACAACTTCGAGTCGCTGCCGCCGATCCGCTCGAACCGACCGGTCTACGACGCCCGGCGGGCGGCCGAGGGCGGAGGCCGCTCCGGCACGGCAGGCCCGCCGTGAGACGCCTCCTGGCCCTCGTCGGCGTGACCTCGCCGACCGAGGCTCGCTTCTTCCAGGTCGTGGCCGTCCTCGCCGCGGGCGGGGCGATCGTGTACTGGTTCGTCAGCTACGAGACGGCGGGCACGGCCCTGCTCGGGGGCTTCACCCTCGCCTCGGGCCTGATCGGGCTGCTGCTTGCCGACGCCGGAACCGACTGGCGAGCGAGCGCCGCCTCGACGCGCGATCCGGATCGGCCGCTGCTCGACGAGCGGGGCCGCCTCCCGTCACCGACGCTCGCGCCGTTCGCGGTCGGGGTCGGCGCCTCGATCGCCGCCACGTCGCTGGTGTTCGGGCCGGCGCCGCTGCTCGTCGGGGCGTTGCCGCTGGCCTGGGGCGCCCTCGACTGGCTGCACCGCAGCCGCGCCGAGATGGCCGCCCTCGACGACGGCGAGGAAGGGCAGTGAGCTCCGCAACCCGGCCGGCTCAGGCCGTGACGGGCGTGGTGGGCTTCGAGCGGGCGACGTTGGTTCGCGTTCGCGGCCGAGCGTGGCGGTCGGCCTGCATCCGCTCGTCGGCCAGCTTGGCCGCGTCGATCAGCGAGCCGCCGCTCGGCGGAGAGGCCCAGCCGATGGCCGTCCGGACCGCAACGGCGCCGGCCTCGAGCCACATGTCGGTCGCCTCCCGGACGCGCTCGACGTAGTTGATCGCGCTGATCTCGTCGGTCTCGGGCATCAGGACCTGGAAGCGGGTGTGGCCGCCGCGCGCGATGCGGTCGGAGGAACGGCTGTTGCGGAGCAACGTCGTCGCCACCGGGACGATCAGCCGATCGGCGACCTCCGCTCCGAGACGCTCGCCCAGCAGCTCGAAACCGACAAGCTCCATGACCATGACCGTCGCGGGGTGGCCGTAGCGGGCTCGACGAGCGTCCTCGTGACGCAGCGCGTCGTACCACACGACCGCGGTTTCGAGCCCGGTCGCCGGGTCGACGAACGAGGCTGGTGCGGGCGAGTCCTCGGGCTCGGTGGGCTCATCGGTTCCGGCCGAGTCGACGGACGCGGCGTCGCCTCCCCGGCCGATGAGCGGCCGGTCGGAGGGCCCATCGTCCAGGGCGCTCGCGGCGGCCATGTGCGGGTCCACCGCGGCCGATTCGGGCGCGCTGACCCGGCGTCGACGCCACAGCAGGAAGACCGCCACCTCCAGGATGGCGATGTTGACGACGACGATGACGACGAAGACCTGGATGAGAAATTCCGAGCTGAACATCGGATTGCTCCGCGTAGGCGTGCGGTGGGCCGCGGTCGGTCCGGCGCGGGGACTATAGAGGCCGTGGACAGGGGTTTGGTCCCGTACGTTGGTCATGGGCGCACCACTCGGTGCGGCTACGCACCGGAACCGCGAGGGCCGCGGGCGGCGGGTCCGGCCCGGATCGATCGGCCGGCCGAGTCGGGCCATCTGGCCGTACCGGGACGGCGTGTCGCTGTCCGACGATCAGGGGGTGAAGAACGATCTCGACGTCCTGCGCGCCAAGCGTGCCCAGGCGCTCGAGGGCGGCGGGCTCGATCGGATCGAAGCCCAGCACGCCCGGGGCAAGCTCACGGCACGGGAGCGGCTGGCCCTGCTGCTCGATGACGGCTCGTTCCAGGAGATGGGCGCCCTGGCGACCCACGACGAGACCGAGTTCGGCCTCGCCGACCAGCGCTACCCCGGTGACGGCGTGGTCGCCGGCTTCGGCAAGATCAACGGCCGCCGGGTCGCGGCCTTCGCCCAGGACTTCACCGTGCTCGGCGGGTCGTTCTCCCGCGTCCAATCGAACAAGATCAGCCGGATCCAGGACCTGGCCCTCGAGAGCGGCGTCCCGATCATCGGCCTCAACGACTCCGGTGGGGCCCGGATCCAGGAGGGCGTCGCGAGCCTTGCGGCGTACGGCGAGGTCTTCGTCCGGAACGTCCTGTCGTCGGGCGTGATCCCGCAGCTCTCGGTGATCCTGGGACCGTGCGCCGGCGGTGCGGTCTACTCGCCGGCGCTGACCGACTTCGTGATCATGGCCCGCGGCACGAGCTCGATGTTCCTCACCGGGCCGGACGTGATCGAGGCGGTGACCGGCGAGCAGGTCTCGATCGAGCAGCTCGGCGGGGCCGAGGTCCACGAGGCCCGCAGCGGCGTCGCCCACCTCGTCGCCGAGGACGAGGCGGAGGCGCTCGAGCTGGTCAAGCTGCTGCTCGGGTTCCTGCCCCAGAACAACAACGAGGACCCGCCGCAGCTCACGCCGTACGACCCCGCCGATCGGATGGACGAGGCGCTCAACGGCCTCATCCCGGCCGACGAGGGGGAGCCCTACGACGTCCGCGACCTCCTGGCCCGGGTGGTCGATCGGGGCAGCTTCCTCGAGCTGCACGCCGACTACGCTCCCAATGCGGTCATCGGCCTCGCCCGGCTCGACGGCTACTCGGTCGGGCTCGTCGCCAGTCAGCCGGCGGTCATGGCCGGCGTCCTCGACATCAACGCCAGCGACAAGATCGCGCGCTTCATCCGGATCTGCGACGTCTACAACATCCCGGTCATCACGTTCGTCGACTGCCCCGGCTTCCTGCCGGGCGTCGACCAGGAGCACGACGGCGTCATCCGCCACGGCGCCAAGATCATCTACGCCTACTGCGAGGCCACGGTCCCGAAGATCTCGATCGTCACCCGGCGGGCGATGGGCGGCGCCTACGTCGCCCTCAGCTCCCGCCAGATGCGGACCGACATCGCCTTCGCCTGGCCGCGCGCCCAGATCGCGGTCATGGGCGCCGAGGCGGCCGTCCGGATCCTCCACGGCCGCCAGGTCCGGGCCGCGGCCGACCCGGGAGCGGCGACGGCCGAGTACGTCCGCCAGTACCGCGAGGCGTTCTTCAACCCCTATCGCGCGGCCGACCTCGGCCAGATCGACGAGGTCATCGAGCCGCGCGAGACCCGGCCACGGCTGATTCGGGCCCTGGAGCTGCTTCGAACGAAGGTCCAGGGGAACCCTCCGAAGAAGCACGGCCTGTTCCCGGCCTGACGGACGATGGACGATCTCGCGTTCGGGGTCCAGGTCTCGGCCCTGGGGCTCGGGCTCGTGTTCGGCCTGCTGGCGTTCCTGTGGCTGCTGCTGACGCTCGCAAGCCGGCTGGAGCCGCGACAGCGGGTTGCGGAGGTGGCCCCGGCGGGGATCGAGATCCGGGCTGCCGATGGCGAGGCCGAGATCGAGCCGACCCTCGTGGCGGCCATCGCGGTCGCCGTCTCCCAGCACGTCGAGCTCCGGCGGCGCCAGGCCGCGCCGGCCATGCGGACCTACTGGCCGGGCAGCCTGATGTTCGCCAGCCGCTGGGTGGCCGCGGGCCGGATGCGGCAGAGCCAGTCGTGGCGGCGGAGGCGATCGTGAGCCTTCGCCGCTACACCGTCAGGATCGGCGAGCGGTCGTTCACGATCGACGTCGTCGAGACGGCTGCCGACCGGTTCGAGGTGTCCGTCGACGGCCGCGTCTTCGAAGCCGCGCTGGTCGGCGAGCACGACGTCGCCGGCGGCGCGAGCTCGCCGGCGATGCCGGTGCCGGTCGCGGCGCCGGACGCAGCGGGCGTCCCGGCCCCCGCCGCGCCACCGCCGGTCGCGGCGGCTACCCCGCGCCCTGCGCCGCGGCCCCGCACGGACCGCTCCGCCGGGGTGGTCACGGCGCCGATGCCGGGCGTGGTGCTGGAGGTCTTCGCTACGCCGGGCGCGACGCTCCGCCGCGGTGACGCGGTCCTCGTCCTCGAGGCGATGAAGATGCGCAACACCATCCGCTGCCCAAAGGATGGCGTCGTCGCCGAGGTGCTCGTGGCAGCCGGCCAGCCCGTCGGGCCGGGCGACGTCATGGTCCGGCTCGACCTCGACCTCGCGCCGCCATGAGCCCCGGCGCGATCGACCAGCTGCTGGCCGGGATCACCGGCCTGACCTGGCAGTCGATCGTGATGTTCGCGGTCGCCGGGGTCCTGCTGTACCTCGCGATCGCCCGGGACTACGAGCCGCTGCTGCTCGTGCCGATCGCGTCGGGCGCGATTCTCGCCAACCTGCCGCTGTCGCCGGTCGTCGGCGAGGACGGCCTGCTCTCGATCCTGTACGCGGCCGGCGTCGAGAACGAGCTGTTCCCGGTCCTGATCTTCATCGGGATCGGGGCGATGACCGACTTCGGGCCGCTGCTCGAGAACCCGCGCCTCGTCCTCCTCGGGGCGGCCGGCCAGTTCGGGATCTTCGGTGTCCTGCTGGTGGCCCTGCTGCTCGGGTTCACGCGGGCGGAATCGGCGTCCATCGGGGTCATCGGGGCGATCGATGGCCCGACCTCGATCTACGTAAGCGGCCAGCTCGCGCCGCACCTGCTGGGACCGATCACGGTGGCTGCCTACAGCTACATGGCCCTCGTGCCGGTGATCCTGCCGCCGATCATGCGAGCGCTGACGAGCCAGTCGGAGCGCCGGATCCGGATGCAGCCCGCCGGCCGCGTCGTGAGCCGCCGGACCCGGATCCTGTTCCCGATCGGTACGACGCTGCTCGTCGGGACCCTCGTGCCGTTCGCGACGCCGCTCGTCGGCTCGCTGATGCTCGGCAACCTGCTGCGCGAGTCGCAGGTCGTGCAACGGCTCACCGGCGCGGCCTCGAACGAGCTGGCCAACGTCGTGACGCTGTTCCTGGGCCTCGCGATCGGCTCGACGATGATCGGGACGTCGTTCCTCGCCGCGAGCACGCTCGCCATCCTGGCCCTCGGGATCCTGGCGTTCGGACTCGACGCGGCGGCCGGGATCGTCTTCGCCAAGCTGCTGAACCGCGCCTCGGGCGGGACGTTCAATCCGCTCATCGGCGCGGCCGGCATCAGCGCCTTTCCGATGGCGGCTCGGGTGGTGCAGCGGGTCGCCCAGACGGAGGACTTCGAGAACTTCCCGCTGATGCACGCGATGGGGGCCAACGCCGCCGGCCAGGTCGCCAGCACCGTCGCCGGCGGGGTGCTGCTGGCGCTCGTGGCCGGCGCCGGTGGCTGAGGGCCGGTCACATGCCATCCGCCCGCGCGTCTTACAGGTGGGCGTCGCCGCTGCAGGCACGACGCCAACCTCCTCGGTCGAGGGTGTGGGACGTTCCGATGGCGTCCCCGGGAGACGGCGATGGGCTGTTGGAGAGCGAATGGGGGACCCATCGTGGTCGCGCTCACCGCCCTGGCGGTTGCCGTCGCCGCGTGCGATCCGGTGGCGAGTTCACCAACCGCGCGCCGGACGGATGCGCCCGCGTCCGATCCTGGACCGACTGACATCGCCGTTCCCACGGAGTCCTTGCCATGGCCGACACCGACTCCCGTCCCGACGCCGGAGCCGGGAACGTGGAGCCGATACACGGGATTCCCGGAGGCGTTTCTGCCTGAAGACGCCGTGTACGGTGATTTGGGCTGGGTCGTCGCAGGCTACACGTGCCCGCCGGAATGCGAGGACGGGCTGCCCACGGCGTTGCACTCACGCGACGGGCGCAATTGGTCGAGCAGCACCATCGGACGCGCCGGGATCGGCTCGCTCAGCGTTGCCTGGAACGGAGCCTACTGGGTCGCCGGCGTGGACTTCGATCACACCGGCAGCGAAACCCACTCGGTCGCCGTGGTCTGGCGGTCCGGCGATGGCCTGTCGTGGGAGCAGACCGCCAGGTTCGATCTCGGTCCCTGCCTGGCGGGCTGTCCCGGCATCGGCGAGATCGCTGGCGGTGCCGGCGGCGTCCTGATCGAGTGGATGGACTTCGTCGATCGGGCGCGGTCCGGGCCGTATCGAAGCGTCGACGGTCGATCCTGGACGCAGGTCGATCCCAGCGACGTTGGGATCGTGGGCGGGATGTGGGCCGGCGCGATCGACGCCGTCGCCATGGGGAACGAGCTCATCCTTGCCGCCACATCCGCGGTCCCCGACACGACGGTTCGGGCGACCAGCGACGGCATCGTCTGGTCCTCGCTCGGCGCGTTGCAGGTCGGCGGCGAGCGAGACGAAACCGTGATCGCCACCGACGGAACGCGCCTGGTTGTCGCCGTCGGCTGGAGCCGTTCGGAGCAGTCGACGGGGACCGGTGCTTCGGATGCCCTGTATGCAAAGGTCGTCGAACGCCAGGGCGGCACGACCATCTGGACGTCGATCGCGCGTGGCTCCTGGCTTGAGGCGCCGGTCGAACTCGACGTCATTCACGCCCGGCTCGCGTACACCGGGAATGAGTTCGTCCTGGTCGGTGTCAATCCCCACGGCGCGGCGACCTTCACCTCGCGCGACGGTCTCGACTGGCAGGCGGCCGGTGTGATGCCCTGGGGCGACTGCGGAATCGGCGCCGTCAGCGGAGGGCAGGGGCGGGCGTTCTTGTTCGACGACGGCGATTGTCCGATTGTCCTGACGCGCGTCGATCCCTGATCCGCGGAGGGACGAATCACCGACTCGGGAGGCCCGTGCGGTATCATTCGCCGGCGGCGCGACGGAACCGCGTCGCACTTGCTCCGGGCGGCTAGCTCAGCTGGTTAGAGCACTTGCTTGACATGCAAGAGGTCACTGGTTCGAGTCCAGTGTCGCCCACCAAATCCCCCTTCTGAACTCAAGCTCCGCATTCCACCTTCGCCCCGTGGGCGAGGACGCGCCACGATGGGTGTCGAGCGGGATTACAGCCCAACCCAACCTCTCTTCCAGAACTTCCCGAGCGGCGCCGGCCGAGGCTATACCACGTGCTCGCGAGCCGTGTCATCATCAGGGCGTGCGAGTCACCGTCGGGTTGGGCTGTTGCTTCTGTCGTGAGCGGGTTCCGGGCCTGCTCCGCGTGCGCGCCCCCGAGCGGCGGGACGCCCAAGCCGCGTAGGAGCCGCGTCCCGCCCGGACCCGCACGCGCCGCCGTCGATCGCCAGTCCACACCATCGACGGAGATCTACCCAATGGCTATTCATGCCCCCACGTCCGAGTACGCCCGCGCGCTCGCCGAGAACGAGCGCTATGCCACCCAGTTCGACCGCTCGCAGCTGCCGCTGCCGCCGGGTCGCAAGCTGGCCGTCCTCGCCTGCATGGACGCCCGGTTGACGGTCGAGGACGTCCTCGGCCTTCGAACCGGTGATGCCCACGTCATCCGCAACGCCGGTGGCCTCGCCACCGACGACGCGCTCCGATCCCTCGTCATCAGCCAGCAGCTCCTTGGGACCGAGGAGGTGATCGTCATCGAGCACACCGGCTGCGGGATGCTGACCTTCCAGGACGCCGAGGTGCGTCGCGGTCTCGTGGCCCGGACGGGTCACGACCTCGATCTGGCCTTCCATGCCTTCCCGGAGCTGGAGGCCAATCTGCGCGAGCAGGTCGAGCGGATCCGGTCATACCCGTGGCTCAAGGACGTTCCGGTCCACGGCCTCATCTACGAGGTCGAGACCGGACGTCTCCGTCCTCTCGAGTAGAACGGAAGAAGCACGAGAGCCAGCAGGAACGCCCCGGAGTCGCCCCGAGCGGCACTCCGGGGCCTTTGGATCGAGCTGTTCTCAACGTAGGAAGCCCGTTACCTTCGTACCGCAGTCAACAGCTCCGCCCGCTGGCAACGTCATGGCTCGTGGAGATCTCAGCACGGCCGTGGCGCCTGCAATTGCTGCGTAATCGGGTGCTGCTGCAGCCCGGAGTCGAGGTTCACCGTGGCCTCGCGATCGTCGCCGTCCTGATCCTCGTCGTTGCTGCGGTGGGCATCATCCGATTGACTGGCGGGTCGCCCAACGCCCTCATCCACCTCGGCTACGCCCCAATCCTGCTGGCCGCCTACCTGTTCGGCTGGCGGGCCGGTCTCTTGACCGCTATCGCCGTCGGCGTTCTGATCGGGCCGCTCCCGGCGGCCCTCGGGCAACCTAACGTCGAGGGGCCGCTCCAGTGGGCGGTCAGGGGAACGTTCTTCGTCACGGTCGGCATGGTCGTCGGTGAGCTGTTTGACCGATCCCGACGAGCGATCCGCCAGGTGGTCGAGCGCGAGAAAGACGGGATGGTGGCGCTCGCCAAAGGCGCAGAGGCCAAGGACACCGATACCGGCGAGCACGTCCTCCGTGTCCAGCTCACCTCCCGCGAGCTCGCGCTCCTCGCCGGCTTGGGCCGCGACGCCTCGGAGGACGTGGCCTGGGCAGCGATGCTGCACGATGTCGGAAAGCTGCACGTGCCCGATCGCATCCTCCTCAAGCCCGGCCCGCTCGATGCCGAGGAGTGGGCCATCATGCGCCAGCATCCGATATGGGGCGAGCGGATCCTGGGGCGCGGCGACGGCTTCGATCTGGCGCGGCGCATCGCGCGGTCCCACCACGAGAACTTCGATGGGTCCGGCTATCCCGACGGACTCGCGCAGGACGAAATCCCGCTCGCGGCGCGAATCGTCCGCGTCACGGACGCTTTCGACGCAATGACCAACCGACGGCCGTACCGCGACCCGCGGACGTTCGAGGAGGGCCTTGAGGAGCTGGCTCGGTATGCCGGCTCACAGTTCGACCCCGAGCTGGTTGAGTTGATGATTCGTCTGGTTCGCTCGGATACGTCGCTGCGCCGGCGACTGGAGGCCCTGCGCGTCCGCTAGCGAGTTGGCAATCCCTTCTGCGGCGTCGTGTGCATTTCGACCGAGAAGGCTGGTCTGAAGAAGGTTCGACACGGGCAACGTGCCCGGCAGCCAAACGCCGAACACGCGGAAACCCGCGAGGGCGACGCTCGCTGAGGCAATCGGCCTACACGATCTCGCTCGCCAGTGGGGCTCGCGACTCCCGCGGCTTGACCCGGAAGGGGCTTTCCCGGCCGTCGAGGATCGACGGCCAGTCCAGCTGGGCTGCCAGCTCGTCGGCGATGCCGAGGAGCTCGTCGAGGTCGTGGCCGGTGGCGTCGAGCGGGATGTTGCGCGGCAGGCGGATGTCGATCCGGTAGAGCGGCGCGGCGCCGTAGTGGCGCCCGACGAGCTCGGTCTGCTGCTCGCCCGGCGAGCGGAACAGCTCGGAGATGACCCACTCGACCCACGGCCACAGCCATGTCGGCCGCCGTCGGTCGTGGAACCGCCCGGTCCCCAGCGAGACGACGATCGTCTGGGCCGGCTCGTAGGCCAGGGTGTACTCGAAGCCCTCGACGCAGGCCTGGTAGACGGGGTTGCCGGCGACGCCCGCCCCGCCGTCGACGAGGGTACCGATGCCCTCGATCGTCCACGGCCCGAAGTAGGTCGGCGCGGCGGCCGACGCGGTCACGCACTCGACGAGGACCAGGGAGCCGGTCGTGCAGGCATTCTCGCCCGGCCGATCCTTGACGAAGTACCACGGGTGGCCGTCGTCGAGTCCGACGGCCGTGACCATGATGTCGCCCGGGACGTCGTTGACCGTCCAGCCGGCGAGCTCGCCGAGCTCCTCGCGCAGGACCGCGTTGAGGCGCCGGACGTCGTAGAGCTGGCCGGTCACGATCCGCCGCAGTGTGCTGACCACAGGCGTCCGTCGGAACAGCTCCGGCCCGCGGCGCCGGTACAGCTCGACGATCCGCTGGGCGGGAATGCCGGCGGCCAGGCCGCCGGCG
>VEOW01000173.1 GCA_012026785.1 Chloroflexota bacterium
CTGCCCTCCTTCGGCGCCTTCACCGGCTCGGCCCTGGTGCGCCCGCGCGCGGGCGACCAGGTCTTCGTCGTCGCCGACGACGAGGTCATCCGCGTCTGACGGTACCAGGTACGCGTACCTGGTACCGGCGGCTTCTGAAAGGGACGCTGCCCGTCGCTAGCGGCGGCCGATGGTGTCGTCGAGGAACTTGAAGATCTTCTCGTAGAGCAAGACGTTGTTGGCCTGCTTGACGAAACCGTGGCCCTCGCCGGACACGATGACGACGGACCGGGGCGGATTGCCGGACTCGGCCAGGGCGCTCGCCATCCGCCGCGTCTGCTCCACCGGCGTCCGCCGGTCGACGTCGCCCGCATAGATGAACACGGGCTGCCTGATCTTGTCGGCCAGGTTGATGGGCGAGATGTCCGGCGGGATGGCCGTCAGGTCCGCGACGCCGATCTGCTTCTTCCAGTGCTCCACCGCCGCGGGAAGGTGCCCGAAGTCGGTCTTGCGGGAAGTGAGCTGCAGGTAAAGGTCGCTCACCACCAGGCCGGCCACGCCGCACTTGAACGTCGAGGGAAAGCGGGCGAGCGACATCAGCGCGGCGTAGCCGCCGTAGCTCGCGCCCGACACGCAGATGCGCTCGGGGTCGGCGATGCCCTCCTGGATCGCCCAGCGGGCAGCGTCCTCGTGGTCGTCCAGCATCCGGCGCCCGAAGCTGCCGAAGCCCGAGTAATAGATCCTGCTCCCCAGGCCGGGCGTGATCCGGAAGTTCGGCACGACGACCGCATATCCTCGCGAGGCCAGGAGCTGGCCCTCGATCCAGCCGAATCCGCTGCCCCAGGTGTCGGCGCGGAAGGCGGGGCCGCCGTGGATGTGCACGACCGTGGGCAGCTTCGCGCCCGGCTTGCGGTCCTTGGGAAGGAAGTAGTAGCCCGGGATCTCCAGCCCGTCGCGCGTCCTGAACAGGAACGGGCGCTGCTCGACGAGCCGTTCCGGCTTGAGCCAGGGCGAGGCGTCGAAGAGCTCCTCCAGGCGCTTCTTCTCCAGGTCGAGCAGGTACCAGCGCGGCATGCGCCGGTCCGACCGCGCCGTGACCAGGTAGCGCTTGCCGTCGGGCGAGGGGACGAACGCGTTGAACGTGCCGGGGAGCGAGGCATCGATCGTGCGCTGCACCTTCGCGTAGGTGTCGTCCACCCAGACCACCTGCGGCCGGTCCGCCTCGGCTGTGTAGCCGACGATCTCGACGGACTTCGCGTCGCGCACGATCCCGCCCGTCGGGGCGCCGCTCGCGTCGGCCCCCATGTCGTAGCGCGGGTGCTGGGCGACCAGCTCGCCGAGCTTCTTCGCCTCGGGGTCGTAGCGGTAGATCGCCATCGTGTCGCGCCCGCCGTTCCAGGCGACCTGGAGCGTCCTGTTGTCGGCCTCGAAGGCGAGGGGGACGAAGGTCGGCCCCTTCGTGATGTCGTAGCGCGCGAGCTCCGTCCAGGGCGACTTCCCGTCCCTGCGGTACTGGACGACGTACTCCAGCGTGTCCTCGATCCAGGTGGTGACCACGCGCGGCGCGAGCTCGCGGTCCAGGACCCAGCTCACCGCGAGCGGCGGGCGCTCCGCGGTGATCAGGGTCTGCTCGCCCGTGCGCACGTTGAGCCGGTAGAGGTCGACGGCGTCGAGGTCCCGCAGGTTGCCCGCCGCGATGACCTCGTCGTCGTTGCCCGGGACCCGGCGCAGGTATTCGAGCACCTCGGGGCGCCCGCCTCGCCCGAACTGCGTCGAGTGAAGGTGCCGCGACCCCGTGCCGTCCCGGTCGATGATGAAGAGCCCGCCCCCCGGCAGCGGGTGCGGGCCGATCGGCGAGCGCGCCTGGCCGAGCGTGAAGAGGATCCTGTCGTCCCCGATCCACCTCATCGACATGACGTCGAAATTGTCCATGTCCGTCAGGCGGCTGGCCTTGCGCGTTTCCAGGTCGATGACGGCGAGCTGCTGCCGGTCGTGCTGGGGCACGATCACCGCGACGTAGCGCCCCGAGGCCGACAGCCGCGGGCCCGCGAACGCGGGCGGGCGGAAGAGGTCCTCGGCCGGAATGGGGTCGGCCGCCGCGGTTCCGGCGGCGAGCGCCAGGGCGAGGCTGGCGAGAAGGCGGGTGGTCAAGGCGGGCTTCCTCTGCGGTGGGTCATCGGCACCAGTCGCGGCGCCGCTAGCGCTCCGGCGGGCGGATCTCGCCGAAGCGGGGCAGGAACATGCCCGTGCGGCGGTCCTCGAAGAAGTGCGCGAGCGTCCGGCGCACGCTCGCGAAGGCGAGCTCGTCCCA
>VEOW01000009.1 GCA_012026785.1 Chloroflexota bacterium
ACGCGGCGGTGTCGGTCAACGGCGAACGGGCAGAGGACGACTACGTCGTCCGCCCGGGCGACGAGATCGAGTTCCAGAAGCAGGCGGGCGTGAAGGGCCAGACGGCCTGACGCCACCCACAGCGGATGCCCGGAGCCGGTGGACCGTCCCACACAGGCTCCGGGCTCCCGCCAGCAGAAGGGAGCTCGAAAGTCATGCAGTCGCGCACGTTCCTGCGCATCGAGGGCGACCTCGTGAGCCTGGTCACCGAAGTGATCGACCGGGAGGTGAGCCTCCCGGACCTCCTGACCGAGCTCACGACCGCAACGGTCGCCACCACCCCCCGGTTGCCGACCGGCTGCCGCTACTGGATCCGCTCGGGGACGACCGATCGCTCGGTCTTCGTCGTCGAGCAACCCCCGTCGCGGCGGACGATCGAGTACCACGCGAACCGACGGCGGGAGAGCGAGCCGACCCAATACCGGCTCGCGCTGCCGTACGTGGTGTTCGTGGTCTCGACGATCGGCGACCAGATCGAGGGGCTGTCCACGTACTTCCGGACGCAGCCGATCGCGTCGCTCGACGCGACGCTTCTCTGCTCGACCCTGCCGAACACGAGCGACGACGGCGTCGTCTGTCTCGGATCGGTGCGGGTCAGCGGGCGGAGCGTCGGCGAGCGGGTCGACGCCCTCATCGGCGCATTCTGGGCGAGCCGCTTCAACCAGGACCTCCGCCGGCACCCGCTGCCCTTCAGCGGCGGCTTCCGGGCCTGGGCGTCCCGCTCCCGGCGCGATCCGCTCGCCGCCCTGTCGCTGAGCTACGACCCGTACTGGCGGACCCTCCGTCAGGTCGTCGCACAGCTGGCCGGGTTGGCGATCACGGATCTGCCGGCCGGGACACCCGTTCCGGAGGACGAACCCGAAGCGGAGACCGAGGTCCTGACCCCCGAGCCCCCGGAGGCCGCGGAAGGTGAGACCGATGCACTCGCTTCGTGATCACCTCAACCGGACGCCGGAGGTCCGGAGTCGAAACCTCGCCGCCTGGATGGCACCGGCGCTCGGTGAGCGGGCGACGCCGCTGCCCGATCGATTCTTCGAGGAGGCCGCACTCACGGTGCTCGCCCACATCTTCCGGGACGCGGGTCCCATCCGCGAGGCGCTCGTCTTCGAGCGGCGCCGCTTCGAGCGGTTGGTGCAACTCATCCACCGCCTGCCCGCGAGGGGAGGAGGTGCGTGATGTTCCCGATCGTCGAAGCCGGTCCTTCGCTCGAGACGGCGTCCCTGCCGGCATTCGTCGTCGCTCGCGACGGGCTCTACCTGCGGAAGCGAAGCCTCCTCGGGTTGAGCCAGACGAAGGTCGGGCGGGTGGCCCACTTGCCGGAGGGCACGGAGTTCGTCGACTACGCGCTGCCCAAGGTCCCATCCGACCTGATGGCCCGCGCGGTCGGCTTCTTCCGAGCCGTGTACCGGCTCCACAAGACCGAGGCGGCGGTCCTCCTGCTCTGGCGCGACGGGTCGTTCGACCTCGCCGTCCCCGATCAGAAGGTATCGAGCGTCTCGGTCAAGTTCGACCTGGCGGACGGCGACGTGCCGTCCGGCGGCCGACTCGTCGGGACGATCCACTCGCATGGGAGCTTCGGCGCCTACGCGAGCTCGACCGACGAGGACGACGAGGCGGAGCTCGACGGGCTCCACGTCGTCGTCGGCGACTTCGACCGGCGACGGCTCGGCTACTCGGCCGCGATCGTGGTCGACGGCATCCGCTTCACCTTGAAGACCGGCCAACTCATCGAGCGGCCTCGACGCCTCGTCGAGCCACCCGACGACTGGCTCCGAAAGGTGAAGCTCGCGCCGCCACCGCGGCGGCCGAGCAGGAAGCCATCGATCTCGGAGTATCTCGACCGCGGGTTCCCGCCCTCGGCCGCGATCTCCAAGCCTTCGAAGCGCGAGCTCGACGACGCCTGCGACAAGGCGGGCAAGCTCGCCTCGGCCCTCGGCTTCCGTCTCTCCTACTGGCTCGTGCCGGTTCCCGGCGCGACTCCGAAGGGAGGCGAGCCCGATGGCTGAGCGGGTCGTCCTCATCGGCTGCGGCGGGATCGGGAGCCAGCTCCTCGACCCGCTCAGCCGGTATCTGGCCAATCGGCCCGAGCCTCGACGGCTCCTCGTCCTTGTCGATGGGGACGCGTTCGAGCCCTCGAACCTCATCCGGCAGGCCTGCTCGCGACGCGACCTGGGCTCGAACTAGGCCGAGGCCTTGGCCCGGGTCGCGCGCGACACCGGCGTCGCCTGCCAGGCGATCGGCGAGCGCGTCGACGGGATCAACGTCCGGCAGATCGTTCGCGAGGGCGACATCGTCCTCCTCGCGGTCGACAACCACCGGACGCGGGCCCTCGTCGACCGCCACGTCGCATCACTGGACAACGCGACCCTGATCAGCGGCGGCAACGACGAGACGGACGGCAACGTCCAGCTCGTCCGCCGGCGCGACGGCTGGTCGGTCGACGGCCACCTGGTCGAGATCCACCCGGAGATCGGCGAGGCGGCCGACGAAGAGCAGGCGGAGCCCGGCTGCCAGATCTTGGCCGCCGAGCGACCGCAGCTCCTGGTGACGAACGTGATGGTCGCCAGCGCGATGCTCAACGCCCTCTGGCAGGTCGTCGAGCAGGGCAGCGTCCCCTACAGCGAGGTCTTTCTCGACGTGATCCAGAACGTCGCGCGTCCGCGACGCTGGTTCCGCATGAGGCCGGGCGAGCAGTAGGGAGTGTGGTCTTTAGAAGGTGCACAACCTCGGCCGAGGCGGCGCCCAACGGCGCCTTCCTCGGCCGAACCATCTCAGGAGCTTTGTGACGGGAGTTGTCACAGTTGTCACAAACACGATCGGCAAACCCGTTCCGCCCGGGCAGTGGCATCTTCCCGCCGCTGTTGTCGGGTCGTGAGCCGGAGACCGCCATGCTCGAGGCGCGCGTCGCGCGGACCCGCGAGGGCCATCCGCAGCACACCGCGCTGCTCGGCGAGTGGGCGATCGGCAAGACGACGCTGCTGATGTATTGGCGGCGGCGCCTCGAGGAAGCCAGCGACCGGGTCGTCCTGACCATGGCCTACCCGCAGTCGCGGGACGACTTCCTCGCGTCGCTCACAGGGGCGGTCGCGGCCGAGACCGCTGGCGGCTGGGCATCGAAGGTCGATCTTGAGGTGGGTCTGGACGTGGGCCTTGCGGAGGCCCGACTCCGAAAGCCGGTGCGGGAGGTCAAGAAGGAGCTTCGCGCCGCGCTTCGGCGCGCGGCACGCGCGGGCGACCGCCACACGCTGGTCGTTATGGTCGATGACGTCGACCTGGTCGCCACGCCCGGTGACGCCCTCCTCCAGCTGCGGGCCATCGCCCTCGAGCTGTACGCGGTTGATATCGGTATCGCCTTCGTGGTCTCCGCGTCGCCCGGGCTCTTCGGCTCGATCCGCGGTGCCCACGAGCCACTCGTGCGCTTCTTCGAGCCGATCACGCTCGGACCGCTTCGCGCGCCAGCGGCTAGGGATGCGATCACGAAGCCACTCACGGGGACCGAGGTCACGTTCAACGACGACGTCGTGGCGGAGATCGTCGAGCTGTCCGGAGGGCGCCCGTACTACCTACAGAAGCTGGCCTACTTCGCCTTCGACGGAGCCGAGCGAGGACGGGTTGGCCGGGCGGAGTTCGCGGCGGCCTTTGAGCGCGCCTTCGCCTCGGTCAGCCAAGAGATCTTCGCCGCGCGCTGGTCGGCGATGGCGCCGGCTGAGCGCCAGGTCGTGTCCGTCGTCGCCTCCGCGACCGTGGCTCGACCATCCGGCGAGATCGAGGGTGACGCCAGGCGACTTGGCATCGCGCCGGCCGCCACTCGGCAGGCCCTCCGCCGGCTGGCGGCGCGCGGACACGTCGATCGGCTGGCGAACGGCAATCGCGGGCGATACGCGGTCAACGACCGCCTGTTCAGGCGCTACTTGGAGCTCCAGGCGTGCGAGCTGTAGCGAGACCGCCGCGCAAGAACACGGGGTCTGATGCCGCCCGAAGGATCGCCCTCGGGTCGGCTGCGGCCGCCAGGCCACCCACCTTGCTCCGTCGTCCCGCCGTTCGAACCACGAGCACAAAGCGCCCAGCCGCGCGTGGCCATCAGCGGGAGCAGAACATCGTCGTCCTCGCCCTGGCGCGACTCGTGCGCGAGGCGATCGAGGCGGAGGACTCCGACGATCCGGAGCCGAGAGGGCAGCGGCGTAGAATGGCGGATCCGGCCCGCGAGGCCGGGATCACGCTGAGGCTTTCCGTTGCGTCTAGCTCCGCCGCGTAGGCTCCCATCCTCGCTCGACGAACTTCGTGGGCTTCGGGCCGCGCGCTGGGTACGCGAGTCGACCGAGGGCCAGTACGACCGATACGGGCCCGAGTCGCAGCACGAGCAGATGGATCGGTTCGTCGAGCGCTACGGCCTGGTCGACACGAAGATCGTGTACTCAGTTGCGCATAGCGGTCGCACCGTGTGGCGCTCCAGCACGATGGCCGACATGCTGGCCGCGGCCAGCGCCGGATCGTTCGACGTCCTGCTGACCGGCTACTTCGATCGGTGGCAGCGGAACCTCCGCCGAACCCTGGAGCTGGTCGAGGATCACCTCCATCCATCCGGCGTCCCCTGGGTCATGTGCGATCGACGGCTGATGAGTTCGGATCCACGCGACTGGGACCAGATGGTCACGGAGGCGCATGAGGCCGAGCGATACAGTCGGCGCCTCGGCGAACGGATCACGGACGGTTACGCGGCGAAGTTCCGACGCCTCGCCGATCCAGGCGGATGGGCGCCTCTGGGATTTGTCCGGATCCCGCCAGCCTTCGTTCTGGCAACCGATCCGGACACCATCGATGTTGCTGTCCGGATTTTCGAGCGCTACGCGGTTGGGACCCTGTCGATCCGGGAGGTTGCCGACGAGTTCGGCCTCAATGATCGGCGGGTCACCGAGATGCTCAAGAACCCGATCTACAACGGCTGGGTCGGGCGAAAGGGCGAGCGGGCGCCGGCACCCTGGCGAGCGACGCCGCCCGTGTCGGACGCGTTATGGGAGCGGGTGGCGGAGCTACGGGCCAGCCGAGCTCGCCACGGGGGCAGTCCGCCTCCGGCCCGGATCGACCTTCTGCGCGGGCTTCTCTACTGCGTCTGCGGGCAGCGGATCCGCACGGACGGGACCATGGGGAGTCCGCCCCGACAGCGGAAGCTCCATCCGATGCACGACCAGTGTCCGGAGTGGGGCCCGAAGGCGAGCCACTCCGCCGGCGTCTATGAGCCTTGGATCGTCGGGCAGGTCACCGGGATCCGGGTGGACGAGTCGACCGTCGAGCGAATCGTCAGGGTCCTTTCCGCGCCCGAGACGCGACCGATCGACGTCGACCGGGCTCGACTCGAGCGGATGAAGCGTGAGCTCGCGCTCGACCATGCCGCGGGTCGCATCGACGACAAGACCTACTTGGCGCAGATCGCGGTTCTCCGCGAGGAAGGGACGAGGATCGACTCCCTCGACCGTCCGAGCAGTGGGATCGCCCCGGACAGGGTGGTCGCCAAGCTGAGGGCAATTCCCAAGACGTGGGCCGAGGCGACGCCCGCGGGCAGGGCGGAGCTCCTGCATTCGATCTACGAACGGATCGTTGTTCGTGGCCCCGAATTCGTCAGTGCTCGACTCACGCCGGAGGCGTACTCGCTGGGCCTGGCGGTCGCGTTGCCCGAGCGCGTTCAGCCGGCGCCGGAGTGGGTACTGGCGCGCCCGACAGGATTCGAACCTGCGACCTTCGGCTCCGGAGGCCGACGCTCTATCCACTGAGCTACAGGCGCGCGGCCTCGAATGATACCCGCTGAGTGTGGAGAACCGGCTTCTGGGTTTGACGCTCTATCGGGAACTAGGATCACGCTCGACGAAGCGGCCACTACGCTCGCAGAGCGTAAAACTCCCAGATTCGCCGTTCGTCAAGGCGCGGCCCATCGCACGCCCTCGAGGACGTCATGGTCGTGTGCCGCCGTGACGGACACCCCGTTCGACGTCAGCCGCCGCACTTCGAGCCGCTTGAGCGCGAACGGTAGCGACGGCCCGGAGTACGCGGGCGCCAAGAAGAGTACGGGGTCTGCGGCTCCCGCCGGGCTGACCCTCGGAAAGGCGAGGACGCCGGCCCACGGCGGGTTCCGATCCGTCGCCATCGCTCCGTCGGGCTTACGCCCGTGTCGTACGTCTCGCCCGAAGAGGCTCACCTCGAAGTCCTCGACGTCGGCGCCCAGGAAGCTACCGGCGATGGCCAGCAGGGCTGGCGGGGGAGCGCTTCGCCCTTGCTTCCGTTTGCGCTCATTGCGCCGCGCTCGTCGCAAGACTAGTTCGGAGTTGTCCCAGTACGTGATCATCGGCCCACCTCCGAGCCCCCCGTGCCCGGTCGCGCGAGATGCGGCCAGCTCGACGCGACCCTCTGGCAGACGACCGGCGAGCTCGACTACCGCACCACGGTCGACGGTCGCTGCCGGAGGGAGTTGGGAGAGCAGCTCCTGCGCGACCGTGCGGAACGGTCGGATCGACGAGTCGCCTGGCAGGGTGGGCAGATGGAGCGGGATGACCCACCACCCGGCGGGTATCAACGGCTCGAGGACGTCGAGCAGCCGGTCCTGACGCATGCGTGCCTCGCCCGATGCCGCGTTGAAGACGGGGACGAATGCCTCGACATGGACCACGCCGTCTGGGAAAGTCGCTCGCCAATCCACGCGGCGACCGCTGTTCTCCGGCTCGTGTTCGAGGCCTGTGGCGCCGCGCAGCTGGAGGAACCGACCCACGACGAGTTCAAGCAGCGCCGGTTCCGTGCGCCCGCTTCTCAAGGCGTCGAGGATCGGACGATGGCTTTCGGGCGGTAGTGCCGTTAGCGCCTCGTTGTAGAAGGCTCTGATTTCGGTGGCTCGTCGCCAGGTGATCTATGAAGAAACTCCCAGGTCGATTCGCCGCGCAGACCAGGTCGCGGATCGGGCCTCGTGGGCTCGAGGAAGAAGGCTGTCATGACCTCAGGGCCTCCGGGGATGGACCCCGTTCCACCAAGCTCACGAACTCGGGCGCGACCCGCCGCAGGCTCTCCCGGACCCCTTCAATCGTCAGCGGTGGCCGGCTCGTCGACGCGGCCACCTCGGTAAGGACCGCGTCGACGCTCTGCGGGTCGAGCCACCACTGGTGGATGAGGAACTCGTCGGCCGTCTGCACGACCAGTCCTGACTCGGCCAGGCGCTCGGGCGCGAAGTGCCGGACGTTGTTCGTCACGATGACGTCGGCACGAGCGGCGAGGGCAGCGGCCACGACGTGGCGGTCGCCAGCATCGACTTCCTCCGGGACGACAGCGACGAACCGTGCCGGCCGGTCCGCCATGGCCTCGGCGAACGCCGCCTCCATGCGCTCGCGACGTCGCTGGAACCACTCGGCATGTTCGGGCTTCCGCTCGGTCAAGCTGTCGACGAGCTCGTCGAGGATCTCGGCACTCCACGCGGGGCGGTAGAGGCCCCGCTCAGCTAGCCGCAGCAGCAGGTCACAGACGACCCACGGGTGGAGGACGCTCGTGTCGAGCAGCGCGACGTAGGCCACGAGCCGCTACTCGTCGTAGATGCCGAGCTCCTGCGCCTCGGCGGCCATGTCAGCGAGCATCGCCCTGCGCTCGTCACTCCGGCGTCGCCGGTAGGCAAGGACGTCGTCGAGCCGGATCCGTCGATGCGTGCCGACCCGGTGGTACGGAATCTGGCCGGCCTCGAGAAGTCGAATCAGGAATGGCCGCGACACGTTCACGAGGTCGGCCGCCTGCTGGGTCGTCAGTTCGAGGCCGACGGGGAGGATCGAGACGCCTCGACCACGCCGCAGCTCGTGGGCGGCCCGAACGAGAACCGCGTAGAGCGACTCGGGCAGCTCCGTCCGCGTGCCGTCCGGACCGACGATCTCCGCCCGCTGGTCGGCAGCCGGACGCAGCGCGCGCTCGATCGCGTCGAGCGCCCCGCGCTCGGCCTCGTCCGCGACGATCGGTTCGCGTTCTGCGACTGCCGTAGCCATT
This sequence comes from Chloroflexota bacterium, assembly GCA_012026785.1. Taxonomy (GTDB): domain Bacteria; phylum Chloroflexota; class Limnocylindria; order Limnocylindrales; family CSP1-4; genus UBA5189. Next base: position 8,044 of record VEOW01000009.1, read on the forward strand.
GCTGCACCTCCTGCCGGCATGCTAGGCTGTAATCGAAATAAACGCAACCACATCGATGGTCCTGGTCTTGCGAGGCGAGTCGGAGGCTTGAGTGGGCAGGGCGACACCGGTCGCAACGGAGTACGTGTGGGCGAAGACGCTCCGCCTGCCATCGCGCCCTCCGAAGATCGTCTACCTCGACCTCCTTCACTGGGTCTCGCTGGCCAAGGCGAACAGCGGGCACCGCGACGGCGGTCGGTATGCCGACGTCCTCGGAGCTTGTGCCAAAGCCGTCGAGAGCGGTATCGCCGTCTTCCCGATCTCGGACGCGATCTACATGGAGGTTTCCAAGATCGGGCCGCATCGACAGCGTCGCGACCTCCGTGACGTGATCGAGCTGGTCTCGCGGTTCCGCGTCATCACGTCGCGCGTGATCATCGCCAACCACGAGGTCGAAGCGCTCCTCGACGAGCTCGTCGGCCCCAGCTCGCGCCCCATCAACGAGATGGACTATCTCGACTGGGGCGTCGCGCGAGCCTTCGGCATGGTGGGCGGCTTCAGAATCAAGGACAGCCAGACCGATGAGGACGTGACCGAAGAGGCGGCGGCCAAGTACGCCGATGGACCCGAGGCGTTCTACCGCAAGCTTGCCTGGGCGGAGCTCGAGTTGAACCGCAAGACCCTCGAGGGCCCGACCGCTGACGAGGAGCCGGTCCTGCGCGCCGACGGCGGGAACCCCCGGGCCGGATATGAGGTCGCCGCCCAGAGGGCCGCCCAGGAGATGGAGCAGGTCGGACGGTTCAACGACGATCCGGCATGGCGTGGCGTCCGGATCCGCGACGTCATCGCCGCACGAGAGGTCCTCATCGAGATCAATAGGATGCTTTACGAGGGCCTCGCCGACCGCGGCGCGAGCCTCGATGACGTGCTTGATGAGAACGACCTCGATCGGACCAGGCGCGTCTTCAACTCCATGCCGAGCTTCGATGTCTCGGTAAGCATGAAGGCCGCATACCACCGTAACCCCGCCCACAGCTGGAAGCCGAACCACATCCAGGACATCGATGCGCTCGCATCGACGGTCCCGTACTGCGATGTGGTCCTCACGGACAAGGAAGCGGTCTCGCACCTCAAGGCCACGGGCCTCGCCCGGCGCTTCCAGACCACGGTGCTGGCCCGCCTGGAGGATCTGATTCCGATCCTGGAGCCGTCCCGGCCGTGAACGGGCGACAGCCGGCGGTGCGTTGAGCGTAAAACTCCACCCGTTTCGCTCGGGGTCCCACTCGGGTGGCCACTACGCTCAGGCGGTCAGGCTCCGGAGGCCGACGCTCTATCCACTGAGCTACAGGCGCGCGGCCTCGATCATACCGATTCGTGCTCTGATTGAGCGTCGGCTTCTTGTTTGAGGGTCTATCGGTCGGCCCGGGCAAGCACGCAATCGGTGGCCACTAGGCTCGTAGAGCGTAAGTCTCAGCGGCGTCGGCCGGCCAAGGGGCGCCCGCGTATGCGCCTCCCCGATGAACCGAGTCCGTCGACGGAGCTTCCACTACGGGCCGGGCAGTGACTCCGGGCGGCAGAGGATCAGCTGACCGTCTGCCGAGACCGCCAGGCGACCATCGTCGAGCATGCCGAGGCCGCGCGACCCACGACATCGAGAAGGTGCGGGTACTCCGCTTGGTGGGCGTCAATGGGTCAGTTGTGTCTCGTCGTTGTTGCTTGCGGTAGAACGGGAGCAACGTGTGCGGTAGAACGGGATCACACACCGCGGGAAACCGGTATCCTGACCGCATGCAAGGCTACACGCCGCGAGCCGTTGATCCGCTGATCGACCGGCTGCTCACGGAGCTTCCGGCGTTGTTCATCGTCGGACCACGAGCTGCGGGCAAGACGACGACCGTGGCTCGCTACGCCCGAACGGTGGTCCAGCTCGATCGCGAGGCGGAGGCGGTCGCCTTTCGGGCCGACCCGGACGCGGCCCTGCGCGGCCTCGCAGAACCTGTCCTGCTCGACGAGTGGCAAGTGGTCCCCGGCGTGCTCGGGGCGGTCAAGCGGGCCATCGATTCGCGGTCCGATCCCGGCCGGTTCCTCGTCACCGGCTCGGTGAGGAGCGAGTTCGAGGCCGAGCTCTGGCCGGGGACCGGCCGCCTTACGCGGGTCCCGATGTACGGCATGACGGTGCGCGAGCAGCTCGGTGGGTTCCGGCGGCCAGCCTTCCTCGACCGTGTCACCGGCGGCGACGAGCTGCAGCCTGCAATGGACACGCCGGACCTCCGCGGGTACCTCGAGCTCATCCTGCGGAGCGGCTTTCCAGAGGCAGCGTTGCGATTATCGGAGGCGGCGCGGCAGCGCTGGCTCGAGAGCTACGTCGATCAGCTGCTGACCCGCGACGTCGAACAGGTCGACGCCGGTCGCGATCCGGCGCGCCTCCGGCGGTACTTCGAGGCGTATGCCCTCAACACGGCGGGCGTCGTCGAGGACAAGGCGATTTACGACAGCGCGGGCATCGACCGCAAGACCGCCCTCGCATACGAGTCCCTCCTGACGCACTTGCTTGTCGTCGAGGCGCTGCCCGCGTGGACGACGAACCGCCTGAAGCGCCTCGTCCTGTCGCCCAAGCGACACGTCGTCGACGCCGCCCTGGTGGCGTCGAGCCTGCGGCTCGACGTCAACGCGATCCTGCGCAGTGGCGACCTGCTCGGGCGATTGCTCGATACCTTCGTGGTCTCGCAACTGCGAGCCGAGATCGTGGTCAGCGAGTCTCGACCGCGCCTCTATCACGTGCGCCAGGAGCAGGGCAGGTTCGAGATTGACGTGCTCGGTGAGCTCGGCGGCGGTCAGGTCGTCGGCATGGAGGTCAAGGCGAGCGCGGCGCCGACCGGCAGCGATGCGCGCCATCTGGTGGGACTCCGCGACCGCCTCGGCGATACGTTCGGTGCCGGGATCCTGTTCCACACCGGCCCCAGGACGTTCGCGTTGGCCGAGCGCGTGATGGCTGTCCCAATCTCGGCTCTCTGGGCCTCGGCCTAGCTGCTGGGGCCCGCGTCGGCGGCCGGGTCGAGGTGGAGATCACCGGCGTCGGTCGCGACCGATCGCGAGCCCGCGCCGCCTGCATCAGGCGGGGATCTCGGCCTCCAATCGATCCCTCGCGCGGGCAAGTGCGTCGGGCATCGAGCTTCGAAGCTGGCCGGCCACGAGGCCCTCCGCGAAGCGGTACATCCCCGTCAGCTCGATCTGCACCCCGACCCGCAGAAGCGTCCCGCTGGCCACGGGCTCGATGTCCAGGCCGCCCTCGACCCGGCCCTGGGGCGCTTCGCCTCGAACCGCCAGCCGGCGCCCCGGCTCGGCGGCCACGACGATCCCGTCGGCCGCCAGCGGTCCCGTCGGGCCGGCCAGGGTCAGCCGGAAGGTCGCCCCGGGTTCGACCGGTCCCGGTGACGTCTGCTCCGCGCCGGTGACGCCCGGCAGCCAGGTCGGGTATCGCTCGACCGCGGCGAGGAAGTCGTACACGGCGTCGGGCGGACGGGCGACCTCGATCGATTCCTCGAGCCGGATCACACGCTCACCCCGGCTCCCCAGGGCCGCGGCGGCGCCGCCACGCGGCCGCGCCCGATCGGACGAGCGCCCTCGCCCCTCGAAACGGAACCGCGGCGACGCGAGCACCCGTCCGGGCCGCGCCACGAGCGGCCCAGACCCCGCTGACGCGGACGTTGTCGAGGTCGCGAACGAGCAGGTCGCGCGACAGGCCGACGTTCCCGAGCAGGGCATCCGCGGCCGGCCCGGGCAGGCCTTTCAGCGCGAATCGCACCGCGAGGAGCACGGCCGCGAGATCGTCCAGCTGGCCGAGGACCGGGACGATCCCGGGCACGAGATCGATCGGCGAGGCGAGGTAGGCGAGGCCGGCACCGAGACCGGCCTTTCGAAGTCGGCCAAGCCGCCGGTCGCCGAGCAGGGCCCGGATCAGCCGGACGTAGCTCGGGAGGCGCCGCAGGGTCTCCAGGAGCCGATCGCGGGGATGCTCGGCCTTGGCGGCAACGGTCGTCGCCGCGGCCGCTTGGGTCTCGTCACGCACGCGTTGAGCCTACCGGCTATCCGTCAACCCGGCGGATCGGAGCGGCTCAGCGCGGCCGCTCCGCCAGGCCTCGAATTCGAAGGCGGCTGACGGCCTCGCGGATGCCGGGTACCGACGCGGCGACTGCGACGACGGCGTCCTCGTCCTCGAGGTCGTCGACGAGGCCCCCGATGATCGCCCGGCCGCCCTCGACGTCGATCGTCAGGCCGTCGACCACCTCTGAGGTTGCGGCGTTCGCTTCGAGCGCGTCGAGGACCCGGGCTTCGACCTCGTCGACCGCGTGGAGGGCCTCCCCGTGGTGGTCGGCATCGAACGGCTCGTCGCCGGCGCTGGTCGAGAAGCCGGCAGCGATCTCGGCGTTGCCGCGCTCGTCGACGATGATCGGCGGATCGGTCGGCGGGATCCAGGTGAGGCCCTCCTCGGCCGCCTCGCCGGCGTCGTCGGTCTCGCCCTCGCGGTACTCGTCCTCGAGGAGTGACTCGAGGTTCTCGGCGCCGGTCTCGTCCGGCTGATCGCTATCGGGCGCGCGGCTCTCCAGCTCGCCCTCGTAGATCCGCGTCGGTGTGATCTCGCCGAGGTCGTCGATCTCGTCCTCGGTGGCGTAGGCCTCGGCGTCGGGGGCACGCAGGCCGGCGAGCTCGGCGACGGTCGGGTCGACCCCCTCGCGAGTGTCGGGCTGGTGGGAGCGTCGTTGATCGGCCATGCGGCGACTGTCCTCGCCCCGGCCCGGCCCGGGACTCAGCGCTGCTCCCGCGACCCTTTCGCCGGCATTGCGAAGCCCCGCCAGGCCGCCTCGATTCCCCAGTTGACCCTCTCGATCGCGCCGACCTACCATCCCCGAGGCTTCCGGCGCGAGCGGGTGCGTGACCCGCGATGCCGATCGCGCCGCGGGCCGATCTCGAGGTTCCCAGCGACTCAACGTGAGCGACGGTCCCGAACGTAGACGCGTCCCAGACGTGATCTCAGATCCCGCTCGCCGGGAGGCGACGACCGGGTAGCGCAACGCCACTGCGCGGTCTCGGCATGCCACCCGTCGGCGGCCCGGCGAGGTGGCTTCTTCATGCCCCGGAGGTGATGCCATGACCACCCAGGAGACGGCCGAGCTGCTGGCCGAGGTCCAGGCGCTCATCCGGGAGCGAGAGGAGGAGGGCGTTCGAGGCCTCGCGGAGCGGGTCGGGCCCGCCGAGTGGGCCGACCTCGTGCCTCACCTCGAGCCGGCCGAGGTCGCGGTGCTCCTGCAGTGGCTCCCGGACGAGGAGGCCGCCAGCCTGCTGGAGGAGGTGGCGCCCCAGACCGCCGCGGAGATCCTTCGAACGCTGACGGCGCCCGAGGCGGGCGAGCTGCTCGGCGACATGGACCCCGACGACGCGGCCGACGTCGTCGAGCTGTTGCCCCAGCAGGCCGCTGACGAGATCCTCATTCGAATGCAGCCGTCCGAGGCGGCCGAGATCCGCGAGCTGTCGGTCTACGAGCCCGACACGGCCGGCGGCATCATGACCCCGGCCTATGTCGCGGTGAACGCCGACGCGACGACCGGCCAGGCGATCGGGGCGATCCGGCGGCTCGTCGACGAGGCCGAGACCGTCAACTACGTCTACGTCGTCGACGCCGAGCGGCACCTCCTCGGCGTGCTGTCGCTGTACAAGCTGATGCTCAGCCACGACGAGACGCCCGTCACTCAGCTGATGGCGCCCTCGACCGTTCGTGTGCGAGCCTCGGCCGACCAGGAGACCGCCGCCCGCCTCTTGACGGACCGGAACCTGCTCGCGATACCGGTCGTCGACGACGACGACCACCTCCTCGGGATCATCACCGAGGACGACGTTGCCGACGTCCTGCAGGCCGAGGCGACCGAGGACATCGAGCGGCTCGGCGGCTCCCAGCCGCTGAACCTGCCCTACCGCCTCGCCTCCGTCCCGCTCCTCGTTCGAAAGCGGGTCGGCTGGCTGCTCTTGCTCTTCATCGCCGAGGCTTACACCGGCCTCGTCCTCCAGAGCTTCGAGGGCGAGCTCGCGAGCGTCGTCGCGCTGTCCTTCTTCATCCCGCTCCTGATCGGCACCGGCGGCAACGTCGGCAGCCAGACCGTGACCCTCGTCGTGCGGGCGATGGCCCTCAACGAGGTCGCGATGCGCGACATCGCCTGGCTGGTCTTCCGCGAGCTACGCGTCGGCCTGGTCATGGGCCTGTTCATGGCTGCCGCGGCGGTCGGCCAGGCGTTCTTCCTCGGCGTCTCGACCGACATCGCCACGGCCGTGGCCATCACGGTCCTCGCGATCTGCGGCTGGTCCGCGACGGGCGCCGGCGCCCTGCCGCTGATCCTGCGCCGCCTCGGCGTGGACCCGGCCGTGGTCGCGGCGCCGCTGATCTCGACGCTCGTCGACGGCACCGGCCTGATCATCTACTTCGAGGTCGCCCGCGTCGTCCTCGGCCTGTGAGGCTCGGGGCCCGTCAGGCTCAGAGCCAGCCCCGGATTCGAAAGATCACCCACAGCCCGACGCTGACGACGACCATCAGCCCGAGGGCGAACGGGTAGCCGAGACTCCAGTGCAGCTCGGGCATGTCGAAGTTCATGCCGTAGATCGTGCCGATGAGGGTCGGGGCGAAGATGATCGCGGCCCAGGCGGAGATCCGCTTGATCTCCTCGTTCTGGTCGAAGCTCGCCTCGGTCAGGCGCTTGATCTCCTCGTTCTGGGCCTGGCTGACCAGCGTGGCGTTGATCGTCAGGATGTCCGACAGGGCCTGGCGGAAGCCGGCGACCCGCTCGGTGACGATCGTGGCGTGATCGGTCACGTCGCTCAGGTAGCGCCGCAGCTCCTCGTCGGTCCCGTACTTGTCGAAGCCGGCCCGGAGGGCTGCGAGGACGTTGATCAGCGGCCGCGTCGCCCGCCCGAACTCGACGACCTCGCCCGACAGCTCATAGATCCGCCGGGAGACGGTCGGATCGCCCCGGAAGACCTGGACCTCGATCTCCTCGATGTCCTTGCTCAGGCCGGCCACGACCGGTGCGTAGCCATCGACGACGCGATCGAGGATCGCGTACAGGACGGCCTCGGGGCCGAGCGCCAGGAGCTCCGGCGCGCGCTCCATCCGCTGCCGAACGGCGCCCAGGTCGGGCGTCCGGCTGTGGCGGACGGTCAGGACGAAGTTCGAACCGACGAAGACGTGGATCTCGCCGAACTCGACCTCCTCGATGTCGTCGAGGTAGGTTGCCGCCCGGAGCACGCAGAACAGGGTCTCGCCGTAGCGGTCGAGCTTCGGGCGCTGGTGGGCGACGATGGCGTCCTCCACCGCGATCTCGTGCAGCCCGAAGGCCTCGGCCACGGGCCGGAACTGCGCCTCGGTCGGCCGAAAGAGCCCGATCCAGGCCATCGCATCGGATCGTTCGCGGAGGGCCACGAGCGTCTCGGCGACGGTCGAAGGCGACGCCACGCGCTGGCCGGCGACGTAGCCCCCGGCGTCGCCGACGCTGCCCTCGACGGGCGCGACGACGTCCTCCGGGCGCGCCTCCATCGAGACCTCGGGAGCCGGACCGGCGTCCTCGTGACGGGAGCGCGACGCGCGTCGGCTGGGAAGCTGAAAGCGAGGTCGGCGATCGGCCATGGCGGCACCTCTGCGATCGCGCGTAAGACTACGGCGACTCCACGATTTCGATCTCGAAGAACGCACCGGCGGCCCGAATGTGCCGCCACGCCAATCGATAGATCAGGTTGCCCGGGAAGACATGTTGGGTCGTGGCAAGGATCGCACGGTCCCGGAGATCGCCGTCGGGCAGCTCACGCGCCCGGATCGGGCGCGCCGTCGACGGGCGGAAGACGAGCTCGCCCTCGCCGGCCGCCTGCAGGTTGCGGGTCCAATCGACGTGGCCGTTCGGGTGGCCGAGGAACAGCCGCTCGCCGTCGCGCAGCAGGCCCAGCAGCACGCTCCGGGGCTTTCCCGTGCGACGCCCCGGGACTCGCAGCTCGACGACATTCCCCATCCCGACCCGCCGCCAGAACAGCCGCACGAGCGGATCGGCGAGCTGGATCAGGGCGTACTGGATCGGGAAGAAGCGGTGCCAGAAGGCGGAGTAGCGGGGTGCCGGAAGCCTCTTGGCGCGGGGGCTCATCAGCCGAGCATATCCGCGGGCCTCGCTGCGGCCGGGCCGCAACCAGGCGGCGCCACGAATCGTCTATGAGGAGTGGCCGGAGGTCAGCGCCAGATGAAGTCACTGCCGTTCCGTATCGGACTCTTGGTGATCGCAGCCCTGGTTGCGGGCTGCACCGCGAGCCCTGGACCGTCCCCGACTTCCCCGGGAACGAACAACCCGGACGTGGTCGTCGGCCAGGGCGACCTCGCCGCCGTCGCGCTCGCCCGGGCGCCGGCGAACCCGACCGACGCAGCCGCTGCCGCAGCCGGGATCAATGACTTCGGGCTGGAGCTCTTCCGCGTCGGAACGGACGGCGACCAGAACGCAGTCGTCTCGCCCGCCTCGATCATCCTCGCCCTCGGGATGGCGCGCCCGGGCGCGCGCACCGAGACCGCGGCGCAGATGGACGACGTCATGCGGGCGGTCGCATCAGACGAGAACGCCGCTTGGCTCAACGCCCTCGACGCCGCCTTGGCGGCGCGCTCCGGCACGTACAAGAACGTCTTCGACAAGGATGCCGAGGTCACGCTCCGGATCGCCAACGCCGCCTACGGTCAGCGCGGGTTCGAGTTCGAACGGGCGTATCTCGAGGCGCTGGCATCGCGCTTCGGGGTCGGGCTGCGGCTCGTCGACTACGTCCTCGCCCCCGAGTCCGCGCGCCAGGACATCAACGCCTGGGTCGATGGCCAGACCGAGCACCGCATCCCCGAGCTGCTCGAGCAGGGGACGATCGATGAGCTCACGCGGCTCGTCCTGGTGAACGCGATCTACCTGAAGGCGCCGTGGTTTGCACCGTTCGAGGAGGAGGTCACCCGCCCTGCCCCCTTTCACCGTCTCGACGGATCGGTCGTCGAGGTGCCGACGATGCTGGGTGGCGGCACGATCGGCTATGCCGAGGGTGACGGCTGGCGAGCTGTCGAGCTCCCGTACGCCGGGCGCGACCTGGCGATGACGATCATCGTGCCCGACGATCTCGATGCCTTCGAGGCGAGCCTCTCCGGGGAGCGCTTCGCCGGCGTGGTGGAGGCGCTCGAGGACCAGAAGGTCGCACTCTGGCTCCCGAAGTTCGGGATCGAGACGAAGCTGTCCCTGGCTGGCGTCCTCGCCGACATGGGGATGGACCTCGCGTTCGACCCCATGCAGGCCGACTTCTCCGGGATCAGCACCCAGCGGGACGACCTGTACATCACGGACGTCATCCACCAGGCCAACATCGATCTCGACGAAGAGGGCACCGAGGCCGCGGCGGCAACGGCCGTGGTCATGGGTGTCACATCCGCGCCGGCGAAGCCGCCCGTGGAGTTGCGGGTCGACCGGCCGTTCCTGTTCGCGCTGCGCGACGTGCCGACCGGCGCCATCCTGTTCCTGGGACGCGTCGTGGAGCCGATCGAGCGAGGGTAGCTGCCGATCGGGGCCCGGCCCGGCGGTCCGTCGGCAGGCGTTCCTGTCAAACGACCGCCTGGTGGGCACACGGCGAGCCCTCGCCGAGCAAGCCTCGACGAGCCGAACTCAGCGTGCCATGCCGCGGCCTGTGGGACATGTCATACGGCCCCGGGCTGAGCGTTAGACAGGACTGCCGGGACGAGCGCCCGTGTAGTGGGCAAATGGCAGAAACGGCTTGCCCCGTGCCTCGGATGGCGATGGATGCGCCACAAAAGTCGGAGCGGCTCCCGAAGGAGCCGCTCCGTTGCTGTCCCGGTGAAGGTATCCGCCGAGGCGGATGCTTCTGCCACGCGTCAAGGGCATCTATCACGTCGGCTGCACCGACTACCCTGACCCAACCTACCCATGACCTTGCCGCTGGGGCAGCGGACCCTGCGTCGCCGCAGTGCAAGGCACAGTTTAGGCGACCGGGAGCACGAATCCAAGGGTTTTCGTCGCGAAGTTCGTAAATATCCCTTAACGCTTCGTGCACGGCGGCGTATGCGGGGCATTACAGTCGCATAACGCGTACTGCTTGGCTGCAATGCGCCGTTGCTCAGGAAGCCCCCGGCGCGGACGCCCGCGCAGAGCGACGCCCTCCCGCTATGCGTGTCGCAGGAATATTCCTGCCGGCGGGAATATGCCGGCATGGAGGAATGAATATTCCCACGACGCTCATAAGCAAGGGGGTGTTTCCCGAGCCGCGGCGGTGGCGGAACCGAGCCGGCCTCCGAGGCCCTACTCTTCCTCGACGGTCACCTTCGTCATCGCCACCGGGCTGTTGGGCAGGTCCTTCGAGTTGCGCGGCGCGTTGACGATCTGGTCGACGACGTCCATGCCCTTGGTGACCTGGCCGAAGATCGTGTAGTTCTTCGGCAGCCGTCCCGACAGGTCGGCCTGGCAGATGAAGAACTGGCTGCCGTTCGTGTTTGGGCCGGCGTTGGCCATCGCCACCGCGCCCCGGACGTAGTCGGCTCGAACCGGCTCGTCCTCGAACTTGTAGCCTGGTCCGCCGGTCCCGACGCGGCCGGCGTCGAGGCTCGACTTCTTGCCGTACTGGCCGTCGCCCGCCTGGGCCACGAAGCCCGGGATGACGCGGTGGAAGATCACGTCGTCGTAGAAGCCCTTGTGGGCGAGGTCGACGAAGTTCTGCGAGGCCTTCGGCGCCTCGCGGGTGAAGAGGTCGATCTCGATGTTGCCGAGCTCGGTCTCGATCGTGGCCTTGGTCATGACACCTCCTTGGCTGGCGGATGGGTTGGTCAGGGGTTCGAAACGGTCACCCGGGTCATGGCGACCGGGTCGAGGGCGCGGCCCTCCTGGCCGCCGGTATTCGGACCGGCCGCGATCTGGTCGACGACGTCCATCCCGGCCGTGACCTCGCCGAAAAGGGCGTAGCCCGGGTCCGCGCCGGCGAGCGAACGCGCCGCGTCGTCGGCCTGGACGATGAAGAACTGCGATCCCTGGGAGTGCGGCGCGGGCGTTCGGGCCATGGCCACCGAGCCACGGTGGTACGTGCCGGTGATGGGCTCGTCCTCGATCGTGTAGCCGGGGCCGCCGCTGCCGGTGCCCGCTGGATCGCCACCCTGGATGACGAAGCCGGGCATGAGGCGGTGGAACACCACGCCGTCGTAGTAGCCGCAGTCGGCGAGGGCCACGAAGTTGCCGGCCGCGATCGGCGACAGCGAGCCGTCGACCTTGATGACGATGTCGCCGAGCTCGGTTTCGATCGTCACCGTCCGCGTCTCCCCGGCCGGCAGCGCCGGCGGCTGACTGGTCGGGCAATCCGCGGTGTCTGGATCGCGCGTTGGCCCCGGGCTCGCGCTCGCTCCGCCACCGCCGAACGTCGGCAGTGGTGACGGCCCGGCGAGGAAGCTCGTCGCCGCGACGTAACCGAGGGCGACGATGGCGAGGCCGCCGATCACGATGGCCGCGATGGCCGCGGGCGAGGGACCGCCGCGGTGGGGTGGCGGCTGCGAGCGGCGCCCGGAGACCTTCGGACGGACGCCGCGGGGGGTGGGTCGGTCGCCGATCGAGGGCTGCGTCGGCTCCGTGCCGGCGGAGCTTGAGCGGGGGCGCGGCGAACCTCGACGGCGTTTGCTCATGCTGCGGCCTCTCGGGCGGTCTGGTAGTCGATCGCCCCGGACAGGAGCGCCTCGCCGAGGATGATGCCCGCCGCGCCGGCATCGCGCACGCGACGGATGCCTGCGGCATCGGCGGCCCCGCCGGCGACGAGCAGATCCGCATCGACCGTCCGGGCCAGGCCGGACAGGGTCCCGATCTCCGCATCGCCGGTCGCATGCGCCAGGACGAACCGCCGGACGCCTCGGCCCGCCAGCTCGCCGACGAGGCCGTCCAACGACGGCGCCGCGCCGCGCCGCCACGGAAAGGCCGCGAGGCGATCCGCCCGGGCGTCGAGCCCGACAGCGAGCCAGTCCCCGGCGACCGCCAGGCAGGCCGCCAGCCGCTCCGGATCGTCGGCCACCGCGAGGCTGCAGACGCCGCGGGTCGCCCCGGCCGCGAACGCCAGGCGGATGGCGTCCGGATCGTCGACGCCGCCGGCGAGCTGGAGCGGCGTGGCGACCCGGGCGGCGATCGCCCCGAGCGTCCCGAGGTTCGAGGGCGACCCCCGGCGCGCGCCGTCGAAGTCCACGAGATGGATCACCGGCGCCCCGAGGGCGACGAAATGCTCGGCGATCCGGTCGGGTCGGTCGGTCGGCGCCCCCGCGCCGCTCGACACGCCCGGCCAGAAGACGACCCGCGAGCGCCCGGCCTCGAGGTCGATCGCGGGAATGACGTCCAAGCGTGCCTCAGGACGCCGCGACGAGCCCGAGGCCCCCCACCGGCGGCTGGCCCTCGCCGCGCAGCGCTCGGCGGTGGAAGCTGATCGGCAGCGAGCCGTTCCGCAGCAGCGCGTCGTGGAAGGCACGGAGCGAGAAGCCGTCACCGAGCCGGCGACGCTCCTCGTCCCGGAGGCCCAGGAGCAGGACCTTGCCGAGCAGGTACGAGAGGTTGTATGTCGGCGTGTAGGTGTAGCGGCGGACCTCGGCGAACGCGTTCGGCTCCTCGAAGCCCGTGTGCTCGACGAGGAACGCCGTCGCCTCGTCCATCGACAGCTCGCCGCGGTGCATCCGGATGTCGAGGACGATCCGGGCCGCGCGCCAGATCGCATCGGTCGCCAGCGCGATCCGGTACTTGGGTGCGGCGTCGAAGCCCTCCTCGCGCATCATCTGCTCGCTGTACATGCCCCACCCCTCCTCGAACTCGGGCGCCCCGACCTGGGCCCGGGTCAGCGACGGGTGGCGGGCGGCGATCGCGAGCTGAAGGTGGTGTCCCGGGTAGGCCTCGTGGATGCTGGTGTTGCTGATCGAGGCAAAGTAGTGCTCGCGGAGGGCACCGGGATGGTCGTCCACCGCCGGCGTGACGACGTAGACACCGACCGGTGCGGGATCCCAGCGCGCCGGCTGGAAGTACGCGGCGAAGGGCAGCACGCCGCGCAGGTAGGAGGGCGTCGCGATGACCTCGACCCGCTCATCGTCGGGGACCGTGACGAGGTCGCGCTCGATCAGGAACGCGCGCGCTCGCCGCATCGCCGTCCGATAGGCCTCGAGGGCGGCTTCGAACGTCGGCGGATGGTCTTCCTTGATCCGTTCGAGCACGGTCTCGAACGGGGCGTTCGGTTCGAGCTCCTGGGCGGCCGCGCGACGGGCTTCGTGGTTGCGCTCGAGCTGCTCCCAGCCGATCTCGAGGATGGCGTCGGCGTCCAACCCATCGAAGGCTCGCAGGCGGAGGAGCTCGTCGTACCGTTCGGCGCCCAGGGCCCACTCGTCGGAGCCGTCATCGAGCCGCTCGCCGATCCAGTCGACCTGGTCGAAGACGGCGGCCTTGGCCGCCTCGACCGCCCGCCGCAGGCGTCGACGCACCGGCTCCGCCACCGAGACGCCGTTCGGCGGCTCCTCGGCGGCCGCCACGATCTCGTCGAGGAAGGGCGGCAGGTTCGTCGCCGCGCCGATCTCGATCTGGAGCCACGATCGGACCTGGGGCTGGACCGCCCGGGAGCGGTGCGCCTTCAGGTACCCGGGCGCCGCCTCGAGCCGACCGGCAATCGAGTCGAGCCGATCGGGCAGCGGCGCGAAGTCGCGGGTGAACAGCGGGAACAGGGCATCGCCGAGGTCGGACACGCCGGTCGAGCGACGCTCCCACGTTCGAACCACCTCGGCCCGGAAGAGCGACAGCCGGAGGTGGTGGAGCTCGAGGTCCCGTTCGAAGCGCGCCGCGGCGGAGAGCTCAGCGGGATCGATGGCCTCGACGGCGGCGAGGTGTCGCCGATCTCGCTCGATGTCGGCCAGGGTGCGCTCACGCGATGGGTCGTCGAGGCGATCGTCCCAAGCGTGGATGCCATAATACGTGGCTTGTGCGGGATCCGCCTCGACGACCTCGCGGAAGTGCGATTCGACGAGGTCGTAGAAAGCCCCGTCGAGGGGATCGGCGTCGGGTGCCGGGCTCGGCCGGGTGAGCTCGACCCCGGCGAAGTGTCGATCCGTCACTCAGGCGACGACCGGGGCGAGGC
>VEOW01000189.1 GCA_012026785.1 Chloroflexota bacterium
GCGCGTCATCGAGGGCATGCGCCTGGGCGGCGGTCCGAGGGAAGCCGTCGATGATCGCGCCCCGCGCCGCGTCCGGCTCGGCGAGCCGATCCAGGAAGATCGCGACCATCGTCTCGTCCGGGACGAGCTGCCCGGACTGCATGAAGCTGTCGACCTCGGCCCCGAGCGGGCTGCCGCCGGCCGCGACGGCCCGCAGCAACTCGCCCGAGGCGAGGACCGGCACGCCGAGGCGGTCGGCGAGGATCGGCGCCTGGGTGCCCTTGCCCGCCCCGGGGGCCCCCAGGAGGACGACGACGGTCATCGTCGTGCCCGGTGAGCCCATCTAGCGAATGAAGCCTTCGTAGTTCCGCATCATCAGCTGCGCCTCGATCTGCTTCATGGTCTCGACCACGACCGACACCACGATCAGCAGGCCCGTGCCGCCGATGGCCAGGCCGCTGAGGCTCGGGTCGAGGACGCCGACGATGACCGGGGCCACGGCGACGGTGCCCAGGAACAGGGCGCCGGCGAGGGTGATCCGGGACACGACCCGGGCGAGGTACTCCTGCGTCGGGCGACCCGGGCGGATCCCCGGGATGAAGCCGCCGTTCTTGCGAAGCTGCTCGGCGGTCTCGTCGGGCTTGAAGGTGAAGGCCGTGTAGAAGTAGGTGAAGCCGACGGTCAGCAGGAAGTACAGGATCGAGTACTGGATGGTGGTGCTCGAGAGGAACGCCCCGATCGCCTGGGCGACGGCCCGAACCCCTTCGACCTCGGAGAACGAGAAGTAGGCCGCAAGCTGGCCTGGGAAGGCCAGGATGCTGATGGCGAAGATGATCGGGATCACGCCGGCGAGGTTGACCCGCAGCGGCAGGAAGGTCTGGCCGCCCTGGTACATCCGCCGGCCGCGGACCCGGCTGGCGTACTGGATCGGGATCCGCCGCTGGCCTTCCTGGATGTAGATGATGACCATGACCGCGGCGACGGCAATGATCACGAACAGGGCGATGTCCCGGACCCCGCCCTGGAGCAGGGCCACGGCGCCGGCGGGCGCCCGGCTGACGATGCCGGCGAAGATGATGAAGCTGATGCCGTTGCCGATGCCCTTCTCGGTGATCAGCTCGCCGAGCCACATCAGCAGCACGGCGCCCGCGACGAGGGTGATCATCTGGACCCACGACAGGCCGTTGCCGAGGCCGAAGCCGCCGATGATGACGCCGTCGGCGTTGAGGGCCGACAGGATGCCGAAGGCCTGCAGTAAGGCCATCGGTACGGTCAGGTAGCGGGTGTACTGGTTGAGTCGCTGCCGCCCGTACTCACCCTCCCGGCTGAGGGCCTGGAGGGACGGGATCACGCCCGTCATCAGCTGCATGATGATCGAGGCGTTGATGTAGGGGTTCATCGCCAGGCCCACGATCGAGAGCGACGAGAGGCCGCCACCGGCGAACAGGTCGAGGATCCCGAAGGCGGTGTTGTCCTGGAAGAACTGCGCCAGCTGCTCCCGGTCGATGCCCGGCAGGGGCACCTGGGCCAGCAGGCGATAGACGACCAGGATCCCGAGGACGAACACGATCCGGCGCCGGATGTCCGGCGCGCGGAAGGCGTTGAGCAGGGACTCGAACACGGCCGTCTAGCCGGTCGGCTCGGCGTCGGTCTTGGCCGCCCGCGGCTTCCGGGATCGGCCGGGAGCAGGCTCCGCGGCTACCTCCGGAGCGGGCTCCGCAGCCGCCTCGGGGGCGGGCGCTGCGGCTGGCTCGGGGGTGGCCTCCGACGCCGCCTCGGGGGCGGGCTCCGCCGGCGGTTCGATGCCCAGGGCGGCCAGCGGGCCGGTGGGCACCTCGAGGACGTTGACGCTGCCGCCGGCGGCCTCGCTCTTCGAGCGAGCCGAGGCGCTGAAGGCATCGGCCACGACGAACAGCGCGGTCGACAGCTCGCCGCCGCCGAGGACCTTCATCGGCCGATCCATGTGGCTCACGAGACCGGCGGCCCGGAGGATCTCCTGGTTGACCGTGATCGGCGCCTGGCCGGCCTTGGAACGGCCCTTGCCACCCGGCATCTCACCCGGCTCGAGGACGCCGCGCTCGACGAGCGCCTGGATCGCGCCGACGTTCACGACCTCGTACTCGACCTTGAAGAGGTTACGGAAGCCGTGAAGCTTCGGGATCCGGCGGTGAAGGGGCGTCTGGCCGCCCTCGAACCATGCCGGGACGGTACCGCCGGAGCGGGCCTTCTGGCCCATCGTCCCGCGGCCGGCGGTCTTGCCCTGGCCGGCGGCGATGCCGCGGCCGACGCGCCGCTTCGGCCGGCGCGAGCCGGGAGCGGGTCGGAGGTCGTGCAGCTTCATGATGTCTCCTGGTCGCCGGCCGAGGCGCGTCCTCGCTCAGCCGCGCCGCCCGTCTCCTCGACGGAGACGAGGAAGCGGACCTGGCGGACCATGCCCCGGGTGGCGTCGTTGTCGGGCACCTCGACGGTCGAGCCGATGCCGCGGAGGCCGAGCGCCTTGAGCGTGGCCCGGTTGCGGGCGATGTGGCTGATCGAGCTCTTGACCTGGGTCACGCGCAGCTTACCGGCCATCGACGCCCTCCGCGCTGGGCTGACCGCTGATCCGGAGCCGGACCGGGACGCCGCGCCGCGCGCTCAGCTCCTCGGCGGACTGCAGTGAGCGGAGGCCCTGCAGGGTCGCGCGGGTCACGTTGACGGGGTTGGTCGAACCGTAGACCTTCGTGAGGATGTCGCGGATGCCGGCCGCCTCGACGACGGCCCGGACGGAGCCGCCGGCGATGACGCCGGTGCCCTGGCTGGCCGGCTTGAGCAGGACGATGCTGGCGGCGTAGACCGACCGCACCTCGTGGGGGATGGTCGTGCCGACCATCGGGATCCGGACGAGGTTCTTCTTGGCGTCCTCGACGCCCTTGCGGATCGCCTCGGGAACCTCACCGGCCTTGCCGAGGCCGACCCCGACGTGGCCCGCGCCGTCGCCGACCACGATCACCGCGCTGAAGCTGAAGCGGCGGCCGCCCTTGACGACCTTCGCGACGCGGTTGATCTGGACGACACGCTCCTCGAGCGTGAGCTTGTTGGGGTCGATGCGTGGCACGTGGCGCTCCTCAGAAGTCCAGGCCGGCTTCGCGCGCCGCGTCGGCCAGGGCGCGCAGTCGGCCGTGATAGCGGAACCCGGATCGGTCGAAGACGACCCGCTCGACCCCGGCGGCGCGAGCGCGCTCGGCGACGAGTCGGCCGACGGCGGCCGCCAGCTCGGACTTCGTCCCGGCGGCACCCCGCAGGCCGGCGTCGAGCGACGAGGCGGCCGCGAGCGTGCGGCCGGCCGAGTCGTCGATGACCTGGGCATAGATGTGGTTCAGGCTGCGGAAGACGGCCAGACGCGGCCGCGCCGAATCGCCCGCGAGGTGCAGGCGGATTCGCTCGTGGCGCTTGCGCCGGGCGTCATCCCGGCTGGCGACGGTCGTCATCTGATCGGTCCCTCGATCTCTACTTCTTGCCGCCGATCTTGCCGGCCTTGCCGGCCTTGCGGCGGATCTGCTCGCCCGCATAGCGGACGCCCTTGCCCTTGTACGGCTCTGGCTTGCGCGACGCCCGGACCCGGGCGGCCACCTCGCCGACGAGCTCCTTGTCGATGCCCACGACGGCCAGCCGGGTCGGGTTCTCGACCTCGAAGCTGATGCCCGCCGGCGGCTCGATCTCGACCGGGTGGCGGTAGCCGAGGTTGAGCTGCAGCTTCTGGCCCACGAGCGCTGCCCGGTAGCCGACGCCGCTGATCTCGAGGCCCTTGCGGTAGCCCTGGGGCACCCCGACGACCATGTTGTTGACGAGCGTCCGGGTGAGCCCGTGGAGCTGCTTGTGGGTCTTCGCCTCCGACGGCCGGCTGACGACGATCTCATCGCCCTCGCGGGCGACGGCGATCTCGGGGTGCAGCTGCCGGGACAGCGTGCCCCTGGGGCCCTTGACCGTGACCTCACGGCCGTCGATCGTCACCTCGACGTCGGCGGGCACGGGCACGGGCATGCGTCCGATTCTCGACATGGCGGGCTACCAGACGTAGGCCAGGACTTCGCCGCCGAGCTGGGCCTTGCGGGCCTGCGCGCCGGTCATGATCCCCTGGCTCGTGCTGACGATGACGATCCCGAGCCCGCCCAGGACGCGCGGGATGTCGGTCTTTGCGGCATAGACCCGCAGCCCCGGCTTGCTGACCCGCTTCAGGCCGGACACGACGGGCACCTTGCCATCGACGTAGCGCAGGGTCAGGCGGAGGACGTGACGCGGCCCGTCCTGCTCCTCGGCGACGTCGGCGATGAAGCCCTCGTCCTTGAGGATGCGGGCGATCTCGCGCTTGGTGCGCGAGGCCGGCACGACCACCTCGGTGTGGCGCGCCCGGGAGGCGTTGCGGACCCGGGTCAGCATGTCCGCGATCGGATCGGAGATGTTCATGGGGCTACCAGCTCGACTTGGTGACGCCGGGCAGCTCGCCCTGGAGGGCCCGCTCCCGGAAGCAGATCCGGCACAGCGCGAAGCGCCGCATGTAGGCGCGCGGCCGGCCGCAGCCGGTGCAGCGGTGATACGTCCGCACCCCGAAGCGCGGCTTGCGCTTGGCCTTGGCGATGAGTGACTTCTTGGCCATTCGTCTCCCCTCCTCGCCTACGAGGCGAAGGGCATGCCGAGGAGCTCGAGCATTCGCTTCGACTCCTCGTCGGTCTTCGCCGTCGTCACGATGCTGACCTCCAGCCCGCGGAGACGGTCCACCTTGTCGTAATCGATCTCCGGGAACGCGATCTGCTCCCGGAGCCCGAGCGAGTAGTTGCCGCGGCCGTCGAACGACCGACCGGGGATGCCCCGGAAGTCGCGGATCCGCGGCAGGGCCAGCATCGTCAGCCGCTCGAGGAAGTCCCACATCCGCTGGCCGCGGAGGGTGACCTTCAGCCCGATCGGGTTGCCGGTTCGAACGCGGAACTGGGCGATCGAGCGCCGAGCCCGGGTGACGATCGGCTTCTGACCGGTGATCATCGTCAGGTCGCCGGCCGCCGCGTCGATCGCCTTGGCGTTGGTGAGGGCCTCGCCGAGACCGACGTTGACGACGATCTTGGACAGCCGCGGCACCTCGTTGGGGTTGTCGTACTCGAACTGCTTCGTGAGCGCCGGGACGACGTCTTCGAGGTAGCGTGCGCGCAGGCCCCGGGCCGCCGCCCGGCCGGCCGTCGTGCGGCTGGGGGCCGCCGCGACTGGCGTCGCCTCGACCGGCTCGGCAGGCGCCGTGCTGGCCGGCTGCACGTCCTCGGCGACGTCCTCGGTGACGTCCGCTGCGGCCTTGCCACGGGCAGCCTTCGGCGACCGCGCCCTGGGGGCCGCGGCCTTGTCACGCGCCGGCTTCGAAGTCTCGGCGGCAGCCGCCTCCGGGCCCTCCGTCTCGGGAGCCTCGGCCCCCGGAGCGTCCTGTCGCTCCAGCGCTGCGTCGGTCACTTCGTCACCTCGATGGCCTGGCCGCAGTGCATGCAGACCCGGACCCGCCGACCGTCCTCGAGGACGGTGTGCCGGACTCGCGTCGGGCGCTCGCACTTCGGGCAGACGAGCATCACCTTCGAGGCGTCCACCGGCTTCGCGATATCGAGGATCCCGCCCTGCTGGATCTTCGGCATCCGGTCGGTGCGGCCCGTGGTCTGGCGCGGCTTGGTGTGACGCTTGGCGATGTTGATTCCCTCGACCACGACCGCCATCGGTCGCGACGAGGCCGGCTTCCAGTACGAGGACCGAGTTCGCTGGCCCTTGCCCGACTCCCGCGCCGAGACGCGCTCGACGGCAGCCGGGTTGGTCAGGACGCGCTCGATCACACCGCGCTTGCCGGCGTCACGGCCGGACAGCACGACGACCGTGTCGCCCTTGCGAAGCTCGGGCACCTTCGTTCGTCCGTGGGGCATCACAGCACCTCCGGGGCGAGCGAGACGATCTTCATGTAGTTGCGGTCGCGCAGCTCGCGTGCCACGGGCCCGAAGATTCGGGTCCCGCGGGGATTGCCCTGGTTGTTGATGAGGACCGCGGCGTTCTCGTCGAAGCGGATGTAGCTGCCGTCGGCGCGGCCGTATTCCTTGGCCGTTCGAACGACGACCGCGCGGACGACGTCGCCCTTCTTGACCGCGGCGTTCGGGATCGCCTGCTTGACGCTGGCGATGATCACGTCACCGATGCCGGCCGTGCGCTTGGTCGAGCGACCCATGATCCGGATGCACTCGATCGTCCGGGCGCCGGTGTTGTCGGCGACCTTGAGCCGGCTCTGGGCCTGGATCATGGCCGGGCCTCGTCGACGTCGGCTGGCGCCGCGGTCGAATCCTCGGCTGCCGCCTCGGGCTCCGTCGGGGCCGCGGGGGCCGCCGCGGCAGCCGCGGTCGTCTCGGTCGTGTCGGTCGCTGGGGCGGCCGTCTCGGTCACCGCCGCCTTGGGCGCCTCGTCATGCCGCCGGCCGGGGTGGGCGGCGGCGTGGATCGCCTCGGAGACCTCGGCCTCGTCGCCGACGAAGTCCGACGGCAGCGTCACGTCGCCGGCCCGCTGGACGACGTCGACCAGGCGCCAGCGCTTGGTCGCCGAGAGCGGTCGCGACTCCTCGATGAGGACGGTGTCGCCGACCCTGGCGGCGTTGGCCTCGTCGTGGGCCTTGAACTTCGTCGTCAGGCGGATGACCCGCTTGTACAGGCGGTGGCGGGCGAGTCGCTCGACGGACACGACGATCGTCTTGTCCATCTTGTCGCTCACCACGCGCCCGATCTTGGTCTTGCGCTTGCCCTGCACGGGGCTCCTCGCTGCTGTCATCGGCTAGGCCGTCTTCTCGGCGGCGGTCCTGGCCCGCGCCGTCTCGGTCCCGCCGCGGGCCCGCTCGTGCCGGACCATCAGGATCCGGGCGATCGTTCGCCGGGTGCGGGGGATGCTGCTGGTGTCGTTGAGCTGGCGGGTCGAGAGGGCGAAGCGCGCGCTCCACAGGTCCTGCTTGGCCTGCACGAGGGCGTCCTCCAGCTCCCGATCGGACATCTCGCGGATTCGGGCGATGTCCATCAGCGCTCCCCTCCCTCGCCGGCGCCCTCGCGGGTCACGACGCGGGTCGCGACGGGCAGCTTGTGGGCGGCCAGGCGCATCGCCTCGGTCGCCTCGTCGTGCCCGACGCCGGCCATCTCGAACAGGATCCGGCCCGGCTTGACGACGGCCACCCAGTGATCGGGCGCACCCTTGCCGGAGCCCATCCGCGTCTCCGCCGGCTTCTTGGTGACCGGCTTGTCGGGGAAGATCCGGATCCAGATCTTGCCGCCGCGCTTGACCGAGCGGGTCATCGCGCGCCGGGCCGCCTCGATCTGGCGGCTGGTGATCCAGGCCGGCTCCAGGGTCGCGAGGCCGTAGTCGCCGAAGGCCACGAAATGGCCGCCCTTGGCCTGGCCGGACATCCGTCCGCGCATGACCTTGCGATGCTTGACGCGTCGAGGCAGGAGCATCTCAGATCCCCTGCCCGGCTGCGGCCTGGAGCTGCGGCGGCGCGGATCGCACCGGCGCGATGTCGCCACGGTAGATCCAGACTTTGACCCCGATTCGACCGTACGTCGTGTGGGCGTGAACCTGGCCATAGCTGATGTCGGCGCGGAGGGTGCCGAGCGGAATCCGACCCTCGCGGTCCCACTCGGTGCGGCTCATCTCGGCGCCGCCGAGGCGGCCCGAGACCATGATCTTGACGCCCTTGGCGCCGGCCTTCATCGATCGCTGGATGGCCTGCTTCATCGCCTTCTTGAAGGCGATCCGGCGGCTCAGCTGCTGAGCGATGTTGGTCGCGACGAGGTAGGCATCGAGCTCCGGCTGGCGGATCTCCTTGATCTCCAGCTTGACCTTGCGCTTGGTCAGGGCGCCGATCTGCTGACGCAGGAGCTCGACGTTCTGGCCGCCCTTGCCGATGACGATGCCCGGCTTGGCGGTATGGACCGTGACGGTCACCTGGCCGAAGTTGCGCTCGATCTCGACCCCGCTGACGCTGGCGTTGGCCAGCCGCCGCTCGACCAGCTTCCGGATGGCGAGGTCCTCGACGAGGAGGTCGGTGTACTCCTTGTCGTGGTACCACTTCGCCGTCCAGGTGCGGGTGATGCCGAGTCGGAACCCGTAGGGGTGGACCTTCCGTCCCATGCTGCTAGTCCTCCCGGTTTCCGACCGTGACCGTGATGTGGGTCATCGGCTTGTGGATGTGATAGGCCCGGCCCTGCGCGCGAGGCCGCCAGCGCTTGAGCGTCGGGCCCTCGTCGGCACGGGCATCCAGCACGACGAGCTCGTCGGCCGGCAGGTTGAGGTTGTTCTCGGCATTCGCCGCGGCGCTCTTCAGGACCCCGGCGACGTCCTTGGCGAACGCCTGGGGCATGAAGCGGAGCAGGGCGGTCGCCTCCTCCACGGACCGGCCGCGAATGGCCGCCACGACGAGGCGGGCCTTGCGCGTCGAGCCGCGGACGTACTTGGCGGTCGCAGAGACTTGCACGCTACCTCGCTCCTACTTCGGCCCGGTCGCCCGGTCGGTGTGCTTGCCGTGCCCGCGGTAGGTGCGGGTCGGGGCGAACTCGCCGAGGCGATGGCCGACCATGTTCTCGGTCACGTAGACCGGCACGTGCTTGCGGCCGTTGTAGACGGCGACGGTGTGGCCGATGAACGACGGGAAGATCACGGACGCGCGCGACCAGGTCTTCACGACCTTCTTCTCGTTCTTGCTGTTCATCTGGTCGATACGGCCCAGGAGCCGCTGCTCCACGAACGGGCCCTTCTTGATCGAACGGGACATCTCCTACCTGTTCCTTCCCGCTACTTCCGTCGCCGTGAGCGGACGATGAGGCGATCGCTGCCGGTGTTCCGCCGGGTCCGATAGCCCATCGCCGGCGCGCCCCACGGCGTCTTGGGCGGCATGCCGGTCGGCGACTTGCCCTCGCCGCCGCCATGAGGATGGTCGCGCGGGTTCATGACGACGCCGCGGACCTCCGGTCGCTGGCCCATGTGACGGGCCCGGCCGGCCTTGCCGAGGTTCTGGTTCTCATGGTCGAGGTTGCCGACCTGGCCGACCGTCGCCATGCAGCGGACGCTGAGCCGGCGGACCTCGCCGGATGGCAGCCTGACCTGGGCGTAGTCGCCCTCCTTGGCCAGCAGCTGGGCCGACGTTCCGGCGGAGCGGACGATCTGGCCCCCGCGTCCCGGGATGAGCTCGATGTTGTGGATCGTCGTGCCGAGCGGGATATTGGCGATCGGCAGGGCATTGCCCACCCGCGCCTCGGCGCCGGGCCCGGAGACGACGACGTCGCCGACCTTGAGCCCGTTCGGCAGCAGCATGTAGCGCTTGGCGCCGTCGCGGTAGTGGAGCAGGCCGATGCGGGCCGAGCGGTTGGGGTCGTACTCGACCGTCGCGACGCGCGCGGGGACCCCGAACTTGTCCCGCTTGAAGTCGATCCGTCGGTAGTTCGCCTTCTCCCCGCCGCCTCGATGGCGGACGGTTCGTCGACCGGCGTTGTTGCGGCCCGAACCGCGCTTCTGCGGCTCGAGGAGCGGCTTGTAGGGCTCGGTCGTCGTGATCTCCTCGAACGTCGAGCGGGTCATCCCGCGACGGCCGGGCGAGGTGGGCTTGTAGCTGCGGAGCGGCATCGTCAGACCCCCTCGAAGAACTGGATCTTCTGGCCGGCGCCGAGGGTCACGATCGCCTTTCGCCAGGGCGAGGTCCGGCCGCGGATGCGGCCGCGACGGGTGCCGCGGATCTTCGTCTTGGCCTTCGTCGTGAGGACGTTGACCGAGACGACCGTCACCTTGTCCGAGGCGTACAGCTCCTCGATCGCCGCCTTGATCTGGATCTTGTTGGCGTCGGGGTGGACCCGGAACGTGTAGTGGCCATGGCCGGACTGGTCGATCGACTTCTCGCTGATGACCGGCTGCAGGATGATCTCGGGGGCGGTCAATGCGCTCACCGGTAGACCTCCTCCATCCGCGCCAGGGCCGGCTGCTCGATGACCAGGCAATCGGCGTTGACGACGTCGACCACGTTGAGCGAGTCCGCCAGGATGACCTCGACGCTCGGCAGGTTGCGGGCCGAGCGGCGCAGCCGCTCGTCAGACGCCGGCGCCACGACGAGCACTCGGCCGGTCGCGTTGAGGGCCGCCAGGATGCCGGCGACCTCGCGGGTCTTGATCTCGTCGAGGCCGAAGCGGTCGACGACCCGGATGGCCTCGTCCCCGAGCTTGGCCGTCAGCGCGCCGCGCAGCGCCAGCCGGCGCATCTTCTTCGGGAGGCGCTGGTCGTAACTGCGCGGGTGAGGGCCGAAGACGGCCCCGCCGCCGCGGTAGTGGGGCGCTCGGATCGAGCCCTGGCGAGCCCGCCCGGTGCCCTTCTGGCGATACGGCTTCTTGCCGCCGCCGGCCACCTCGGCGCGGGTCTTGGTGTCGTGCGTGCCGATCCGGCGGCCGGCCAGCTGGGCGGTCGCCACCTGGTGGAGCACGGCCTCGTTGACCGGGGCGGCGAAGAGCTCGTCGCTGAGCTCGACGCTGCCGACGGTCGCGCCGGTGCGGTCGTAGAGCGTGGTCTGCGGCATCGTCAGGCCTTCTTCACGAGGATCAGGCTGCCGCGGGCGCCGGGGGTGCTCCCCGCCAGCAGCAGGAGGTTGCGGTCGGGGTCGGCCCGAACGACGCGGACCTTCTTGGTGGTCACCTGCTCGTGACCCATGTGGCCCGCCATTCGAAGGCCCTTGTAGACCCGTCCCGGGGTCGTGCCCGGGCCGATCGAGCCGGGCTCGCGATGGTGATCGGAGCCGTGCGTCGTGGGCCCGCGGCCGAAGTTGTGGCGCTTCACGTGGCCGGCGAAGCCCTTGCCCTTCGAGACGCCGGTGACGTCGACGAGGTCACCCTCGGCGAACACGTCGGCCACGCCGAGCGACTGGCCGACCTCGAAGCCGGACAGGTCGTCGACGCGGAACTCGCGGAGGGTGCCGAGCTTCGGCAGGTCCTTGAGCTGGCCGGCGAGGGGCTTGGTCAGCTTGCCCTTCTCGTCGGTACCGAGCTGGACCGCCGTGTAGCCGTCACGGTCGGCCGTCCGGAGCCGGGTGACCGTGTTGGGGGCGACCTCGAGCACGGACACGGCCACGAGGGACCCATCCTTCTCGAACACCTGGGTCATCCCGACCTTGCGGCCGATCAATCCGATACTCATCACATCTTGATCTCGATGTCGACGCCAGCCGGGAGGCTGAGTCGCATCAGGGCGTCGACCGTCTTCGACGACGGATCCAGGATGTCGACGAGCCGCTTGTGCGTGCGGATCTCGAACTGCTCCCGGCTGTCCTTGTCGATGAACGGTGAGCGCAGGACGGTGAACTTCTCGATCCGGGTCGGCAGCGGCACCGGGCCGACGATGTCGGCGCCCGTTCGCTGGGCCGTCTCGACGATCTGCGCCGCCGACTGATCGAGCAGCCGGTGGTCGTAGGCCTTGAGACGGATCCGGATTCGCTGCTTCGCCATGGCCTTACTCGGCGATGCTGGTGATGGCGCCGGCGCCGACGGTCCGGCCGCCCTCGCGGATGGCGAAGCGCTGGCCGACCTCGAGCGCGA
>VEOW01000225.1 GCA_012026785.1 Chloroflexota bacterium
CAGCCGGCGCGTCATCGGGGCGTGTAGATGGAGATCTCGGTCCGCGGCGAGGCCGCGAAGCGGCTGATGTCGTAGGGCAGGTCGGCACCGCCCGGCACGAGGTCGCGGACGGCGAGATCCTCGGCCAGGCCGCCGCAGGGCGCCCCGATGGCGCCTTCGAACAGTCGATCGCAGGCCACCACGATCGCGTCGGTCGGCGATTCGATTGGAACGAGCCCGGCGCCGGCGGGGAGGATCGGGAAGCCGATGCCGTCGGCGAGCTTGAAGTCGGGCAGCCCGACGAGGACGACCGTGCCGCCGCCGGCGGCCGTGGCGATTCTCACGCCCGCATCCTGCGCCGCCTCCCAGCCGCCATCGGGATCGCGGGCGGGGGGCCAGCGCGACGCCGCGACCGCGCCCAGGAGGGCCAGGCCCACCGTGACGAGCGCGACGCCGGGTCGCCGGAGGCGCTCGATCAGCGTGACCGCCGCGAGGGCGACCAGGACCGCCACGGCCGGGTCGGCGAAGGCGTGGTAGTGGTCGTTCGGGAGCCCGGCCACGACCCGCTGCAGCGACGACGCGGTGACCGAGAGGGCCACGACGCTCCAGGCGAGGAGGCCGACGAGCCAGAGGGCCGCCGTCCGCCGCTCGCCGCGGGCCACGACGACGAGCCAGCCGCCGAGGGCCACGACGACCCCGACCGCGACGGCCGCGAGGGCCGGCACGTCGGTCACCAGCCCGACGAGCGGCCAGCCGACGACCCGCAGCAGCGTGAACGCCAGGGCGGTCACCAGGCCGCCCTCGGCCCCGGCGCCCCCGGCGGCGACGTAGTCGAGGACCCGCCGGGTCTCGAGGAACCCGGTCTGGAGCTCGTGCAGGATCAGTGGCAGGAACAGCAGGACCGCGAGGGCCAGCCCGCCCGCCGCGCCCCGCCAGCTCTCGGCACGCCTCGCCGTGGCCGCGCCCGCGTCCCCGCCGGCCCCGCGCGCCTCGGCGCCGACGATCGCCACGATCCCGACCAGGAACACGCTCCCCAGGACGTGCAGCTGGCCCACGGCCGTGGCCGCCCCGATTGCGATCGTCCACCAGCCCCACCGCCCGGTGGTGTGGCCCTGCCACGCCGCGCCGAGGGCCAGCGCCGCGAAGAGCGGGATCGGGTTGGGGTTCCAGATGAACGTCGACTGCTCGATCGCCGCGGGCGACACGGCCAGCAGCAGGCCCGCGACGCGGCCCGCGAGGGGCCCGGCGATCGAACGGGCCAGCCACCACGTGAGCGCGACGGCGGCGATCCCGAACAGCGCCAGCCAGGCGGTGACGGCGACCGGGTCCGCGCCGGATACGAACGCCGCCGGCGAGAGGAGGTAGTAGTAGAACGCGCCGTGGTGGAACTCGCCGACCGAGGTTCGAGGCCCGAGCAGCGGCCAGGCCCCCTGCGTCATGCCCAGCAGGACCAGCATGTCGTGGCCCTGGTCGGCATCGAACCGCCCGCGAGACGCCAGCCCGGGCAGCCGGGTGATCGCCGCGAGCACGACGACGGGGACCAGGCCGAGCCGATCGAGGACGCCGCTCACGCAGCTCCCTCGACGTCGTCGTCGGACGGCGCCGCCGAGCGGGTTCGACGCGACAGGTCGAATGCCTCCGGTCCGAGCGCTTCGAGCGGCCGGTCGTCGCGCAGTGCCCGCGCTCGCTCGAGGTTGACGCGGTCGTAGCCCTCGTCCATCCCCGGCGTTTCGAGGATGAACGGTCGATCGGCGAGGCGCGGGTGCCGGACCAGGTGGCCGAGCCCTCGAGCGCCGATCTGCCCGGCGCCGACGTGCTGGTGCCGGTCGCGATGCGACCCCGGCTCCGAGGACGAGTCGTTGAGGTGGACCATCACCAGGCGCTGCAGGCCGAGCTCCGAGTCGAACGTCTCGAGGAGGGCGTCGATCGCGTCGGGATCGTCGACCCGCCAGCCGGCGCCCCAGGCATGGGCGGTGTCGAGGCAGAAGCCCAGCCGCGCCTCGGGCACGCCGAGGCTCGCCGCCCGTTCCGCCACCGCCACGAGCTCCGGGATCGTCGCGCCGACGGCCCAGCCGCCGCCCGCGGCGTTCTCGAGGAGGAGGGTCGGGATGGCGGCCCCGGCGTCCGCCGACTCGGGAGCTGGCGCGTCATCGGCGCGCGCCAGGACCTCGGCAACGCCCGTGGCGACCCGTTCGACCCCCTCCTCGACGCTGGTCTCGCGGTGCGAGCCGGTATGGACATTGACGAATCTCGCGCCGTACCCGCGGCCCGCGGTCAGCTCCGACGCCAGGCCCTCGATCGAGTTGCGCCGGAAGGCCGGATCCGGCCCGGCCAGGTTCACGAGATACGAGGCATGCACGGCCACCGGCCGGATGTCGAGCTCCGCGAGCCTGGCCCGAAACTCGGCCAGGCCCTTCGGGGGCGCCGCCCGCCGCTTCCAGGCGCTCGGGTTGTCGATGAACACCTGGATCGTCTCGGCGCCGATCTCGGCCGCCCGCTCGGCCGCCCGTCGGAGCCCATGGCCGAGCTGGAGATGGACGCCGAGACGCGGCACCGGCTCGTCAGCGCGAGCCGCGAGGGTGCGAGCCGCGAGCGCGTGAGCCGGAGGTGCCCGAGCGCGATGCGCGCGAGCCGTTCTTGCCGGGTGGGCCGCCCTTCGTGTAGTCGCCGCCGACGACCGGCTCGATCAACCCGTAGTCGCCCGCCCGACGGCGGTACAGGATTGCGACCCGTTCGTTCTCCGCGTTCACGAACACGAAGAAGGCGTGGCCCAGCTCCTCCATTCGAGCGACGGCGTCCTCCTCGAACATCGGCTCGATGTGAAAGCGCTTGACCTTGACGATCTGCGGGGCTGCCTCCTCGGCCTCCGACTCGACGCTGCCGCCCGCCCGTCCGCCGGCCGCCGGGCCGCCCATCGGGACCGCCGGTCGGGTTCGAGCCCGGGGCTTCTCGAGGTAGTCGACCGCCCGGCGCTCGATCTTGTCGAGCACCTGGTCGATCCCGGCTCGGTGGGTCGCCGCCGCCGCCTTGCCCTTCAGCGTCCGGCCGTCGATGTTGAGGGTGACGTCGACGATGTGGGAATCCTCGGCGCTGCGATGCCGCTCGACCGACAGCTCGACGCTCACGTCGGTGCGGTCGTCGAGGATCCGCTCCAGCCGTCCCAGCTTGCGGACCGCGTAGGCGCGATCGCGCTCCGGAACCTCGTAGTTCTTGCCCTTGACGACGATGGTTCGCACGGTTGACCTCCCGGTGCGTCCATCGTACCGCCGGGCCCGGCCGCCGGCTCAGCCCGCCCGCCCTACCGCTCGCGAGCGACCGCGATCGCCGAGACGCAGGCCGCCCCGGCCTCCAGCAGCAGGCTCCCGCAGGCCCCGAGCGTCGCGCCGGTCGTGATGACGTCGTCGACGAGGACGACCCACCGGCCGAGCGGGGTCATCCCGGGTCGGGCCCTGAACGCCCCGCGGAGGTTTCGAGCCCGGGCCTCGTGGTCCAGCGAGGCCTGCGCGGCGGTCGTCCGGATCCGCTCGAGGGCCGGGACGACGGGCACCCTCAGCCGCCGACCGGCCACGGCGGCGAGCAGCGCGGCCTGGTCGTAGCCCCGCTCGCGGATCCGATCGGGCGAGGCCGGAACGGGCACGAGGACCTCGCCGCCGGCCCCGGCGCGCCGCCACCGAGCCGCGATCGCCTCGCCGAGCGGGCCGGCCAGCCGTCGCTCGCCGCCGTACTTCAGGGCGTGCAGGGCACGCCGGGTGATGCCGCTGAACGGCGCGCACCACTCGAGCTGCAGAAGCGGCTCCGGGATGTCCGCCGGCAGGCCGATCGGGACGCCCGGCTCGGCGTCGAGACGGACCCACAGGATCGAGCGGCACTCGGCGCACAGCGGCGGCCCTTCGCGCCGACAGCCGACGCAGGCCGACGGCAGCGCGAGGTCGAGCAGCCGGCCGCCCGCCGCCACGAGGCTCTCGAGGGTCGAACGGGGGCCGACCGGAAGCGACACCCGGGCATCGTGCCCGGCGGCGCTTCACCGCCGCTTACGTCGCGCTCAACGCCGGCTGCACTGCCGGTTTCGGGGCCGGCGGCGGCGACGATCGCCACAGCGGCACCAGCGCCACGAGGAGGCTGAGCGCGGTGGCCCACAGCGTGGGGTTCGCGAGCGTGACACCGACCACGAGCAGCCCCTCCCCGCGCCGGCCGCCGATCCAGCCGCCAAGTGCAGCGAGGGCCGCGCCGGCGACGAAGCGGATCGCGAACGGGATCGGCAGGATCGAGGCGGTCTCCGTGCCGGCGCGCCCGAGGACGACCTCGGCGAATGACCCCCAGAGACCCGGCGCCAGCGCGATGCTCGCACCGAGGACCAGCAGGCCGGCAACCGTCACCAGGATGGCCTCCCGAACACGGCGCGCCGCCGCCAGGTAGAGGATCCCGAGGGCCGGAGCGACCTTGATTGCCGCGGCGGGGATCCAGAAGACCCAGGACCGCCGGAGGGCAAGGACGAGCAGGACGGCCAGCAGCAGGTGGACGTTGCGAACCCGCAGCTCGACAGCGACGGGCAGGAAGGCGATGAGGGCCAGGGCAACGAGGACGTCCCGGCCGGCCAGCCACCACAGGCAGCCCAGGACGAGGATCGTCCAGGCGATCGAGAAGCCCTCGGCCGAGGCGACCCCGGTGAGCGGCGCGAGGACCTGGGCCAGCGGCGGCGGGTACCAGTAGCCGTACGACACGTCGCCGGGCACCGAGGCCGTGCTGTAGACCGGCTCGCCGGCCGCGAGGCGCTCCGCGGCCCGCCAGTACGCCTGCTCGTCGGTCGGGTGCGGCCAGGCCGTGGCGACGATCACGGCGAGGAAGACGGCGCCAATGGCGGCGAGGACCACGAGGCCGATCGGCGGCAGCTGGTGCGTGCCGAATCGCACCGGCGTGACCAGCGGCCGCAGGGGCGACGCCATCAGCCGATCCGCAGCGCGTCACCCGGCTGCGTGCCGGTCGCGTCGATCGTGCCGACCGGCAGCTCCAGGACCCCGTCCGCGCCGCGGACGAACGGCACCATGCCGGTCCACGGCCGGAGCGCGCGACGCACCGCGAGGACGGATCGCACGCCGTCGCCGCGCGCCTGGCCGACGAAGACCGCGTCGATCGGAAAGCGCATGAAGAACATGTGGATGCCGTTCGCGCCGCCGAGCCACAGCCCCGCGCCCGGCTCGAGCGCACGGCGCAGCATCAAGCCGCGGAAGCGGGCCCACAGCGAGGTCCCCAGCTCGAGCTGCTCGGCCAGGATCGTGCCGCGAGTCTCGTTGCGGGCCACCGGTAGTCCCACGACAGGCATAGCCGGAGGGGGTGGCTGCACGAGTTCGCGCGTGACGTCGGGCGTCGGTCGCGTCTCCGTCGGCGAGATGTCAGCCCAGGTTCTGCATGATCAGGATCAGGGCCGGCCCGAGGATGACCACGAACAGCGACGGGAAGATGCAGCCGACGAGCGGGAAGAGCATCTTGATCGGCGCCTTGGCGGCCATCTCCTCGGCCCGCTGGCGTCGCTCGATCCGCAGCTGCTCCGACTGGACCTGGAGGACCTTGCTGATCGACACGCCGAGCTGCTCGGCCTGGATGATCGCGCCGATGAAGTTCGTGAGCGGCTGGACCTCGGTCCGCGGGATGATGTCGCGGAGCGCCTCCCGGCGCGCCTTGCCGACCCGCACCTCCGCAAGGGCGCGCCGGAACTCGTCGACCAGCGGGCCCTTCATCTTCTCGACGACCTTGCCGAGCGCGGCGTCGAAGCCAAGGCCGGCGCGAACCGAAATCGTCAGCAGGTCCAGGGCGTCCGGGATCGCGAGCAGGATCGCCTTCTGGCGCCTGCGGACCCGGCCGCCGAGCCAGAACTCCGGCGCGATGTAGCCGATGCCGGCGAACAGCAGCCCGAAGACGAGGCCGTTGAAGAGGCTGCCGCCGAGCACGCCGAAGATGAACGCCACGCCGAACCCGACGCCAGTCGCGATGGCCTTGATGCCGAGCCAGTCGGCGACTCGCATGTCGCCGGGATTGCCGGCCATGGCGAGGCGCTTCTCGGTGCGCTCGCTGAACGAGGACGAGGTGATTCTCGCCACCGTGCCGGACAGCTTCGCTGCCAGCGGCCGGACGGTCCGGTCGAAGAACGGCGCCTGGAGCTCCAGCTCCTGGAGGTCCTTGGCGGTCATCTGGCCGAGCTGGCTGAGGCGCGCCTTGAGCGGATCCTCCTGGCGCGAGCCGGCGAGGCCGACCGCGATCAGCAGGACGGCACCCGCGGCCGCGGCGGCGAGAATGATGGTGATCGGCTCGATATTGGCGAGGAACGGCATTGCCTAGACCTCGATGTCCACGATGCGGCGGATGGCCACGAAGCCCATCCCCATGGCGAACAGGGCGACCCCGAACAGGATGACCCCGAGCGGGATGCCGATGACGTCGGGCGGCGCCACGAACATCGGGTCGAAGAACCGCGGCGCGGCGACGTAGATGAACAGCGCGAGGAAGAACGGCAGGCCACCGACGACGTAGCCGGACAGGCGCTGCTGGGCGGTCAGGGTTCGGATCTCGCCCTTGATCCGGATCCGCTCGCGGATCGTGAAGGCGATCGAATCGAGGATCTCGGCGAGGTTGCCGCCGACCTGGTGCTGGATGTTGATGGCCGTCGCCATCAGCTCGAAGTCCTCCGACTTGACGCGCCGGACCATGTTCTCCATCGCCTGGTCGAACGGCAGGCCGAGGTTGACCTCGCGGATGACCCGGCTGAACTCGATCGAGATCGGCGGCCGCGATTCACGGACGACGAGCTCGATCGACTGGAGGAAGGACGAGCCGGCCCGGAGGGCGTTGGCGATCAGGGTGATCGTGTCGGGCAGCTGCTTGTTGAAGGCCTTGAGGCGCGACGATTTGCGGTTCGACAGCCAGAAGCGTGGGACGAACAGGCCAACGAAGAAGCCGAGCAGCAGCATCAGCGGGTTCTGGAGCGACGAAACCACGAAGCCGACGAGGAACATCACGACCGGCACGCCGATTGCGGTCCCGGCCCAGATGCCCAGGTACTCCGAGGGCTTCAGCTTGAGGTCGGCCGCGCCGAGGTCGCGGGACAGGTTCGCCCCGAAGCTCCGCTGCTCGACGACCTTGTTGAGCTGGGCCAACGCCGCGGAGCGCTGCAGGAGCTCGCCGAGCCCTTCCTTGGCCGGTCCGCCGTCCTGCTTCTTGCCGGCGGCGTAGCGCTCGAGGCGCTCCTGGGTGATCCCGCTGGATCCGGCCAGCGCGATCCCCAGCGCGATCAGGATGACCGCGCCCGCGGCGAGGGCGGCGACGATGATGTTGAACGGCACCATCGGTCAGAACGCGAAGCCGAAGATGCCGTTCGGCAGGTGGATGCCCATGGCCTCGAAGTTCTCGACGAACTTCGGCCGAATGCCGGTCGCCTTCAGTCGGCCCTGGATCTTGCCGTCCACGACGCCGGTCTGCTCGAACACGAAGACGTCCTGCATGACGATCGTGTCGCCCTCCATGCCCTGGACCTCGGTGATGTTGATGATCTTGCGGGTGCCGTCCTTGAGGCGGGCCTGGTGGACGATGAGATCGACGGCCGAGGCGATCTGCTCGCGGATGGCGCGGACCGGCAGGTCGACGCCGGCCATGAGGACCATCGTCTCCAGGCGCGACAGCATGTCGCGCGGGGTGTTGGCGTGGCCGGTCGACAGCGAGCCGTCGTGGCCGGTGTTCATGGCCTGGAGCATGTCGAGGGCTTCGCCCGAGCGGCACTCCCCGACGACGATCCGGGCGGGGCGCATCCGCAGGGCGTTTCGGACGAGCTCCCGGATCGGGATGGCGCCCTTGCCCTCGATGTTCGGCGGCCGGGCCTCGAGCGTCACGACGTGCTCCTGGCGGAGCTGCAGCTCGGCGGCGTCCTCGATCGTCACGATCCGCTCGTCGTTCGGGATGAACGACGACAGGACGTTGAGGGTCGTCGTCTTGCCGGAGCCGGTGCCGCCCGAGACGAAGATGTTCAGGCGGGCCTCGACACAGGCCCGCAGGAACTCGAACATCTCGGGTGTCGAGGTGCCGAAGCGAATCAGGTCGTCGACCGTGAACGGGTTGGCGGCGAACTTCCGGATCGTGATGACCGGCCCGACGAGCGACAGCGGCGGGATGATGGCGTTGACGCGCGAGCCGTCGGTCAGGCGGGCGTCGACCATCGGCGACGACTCGTCGATGCGGCGGCCGATCGGCGCGATGATCCGATCGATGATCCGCATGACGTGGTCGTCGTTCTGGAAGACGACGTTCGTCAGCTCGAGCTTGCCGGCGCGCTCGATGTAGACCTGGCGGGGGCCGTTGACCATGATCTCCGAGATCGAGTCGTCGCGGAGCAGCGGCTCGAGGGGCCCGAGGCCGATGATCTCGTCGGTGATCTGCTCGAGCATCCGGACGCGCTCGGCGCGGGTGAGGGCTAGGCCCTCCTCGTCGACGACCCGCCCGAAGATCTCCTCGATCTGGCGTCGAACCTCGACCTGGTTGGTCAGGTCGAGCTTGGGGTCGAGGTCCTGGATGACCCGGTTCTGGATCCGGAACTTGACGTCCCGGAACGACTCCCGGGCGGGCAGCTGGGTGACCAGCCGCGGCGCGACCGGCGCCGTTCCTCCGCCGGCCGGGCCGACGTCTCCGCCGCCGGCCGGGCCGGCCGGGACGGGCAGCTTCTCATCGCCGGCGGCTGCCGGCCGGGCGCTCTCGATTCGCTTCAGCAGAGACATCTACGCGGACCCCCTATGACCGCCATGCGAACAGCGACTTCTTGCCAGCCGCGGCCTTGGCGGCCTTATCGGCCGGCCGGCTCACGGCCGCCGCGGGCGACGGGCCCGCCAGCGCGGCTGCGAGGCGCCCGATGTCGTGCGACACCTGGGCCTCGCGGTTGCTGAGGTAGAACGGGACGCCCCGGTTGAGGGCGTAGACGACGCTGCGGCCGTCGCTGACGATCGTGTGGTCGACCTTGCGGCCGATGGACTGCTCGACGTCGGCGACGCGGATGCCGAGCGTCGAGTCGGCGCGGTTGAGGACGAGCCGGACCTTGTCGGGTGGATAGCCGAGCTGGTCGGCCACCTCGAGGAACAGCCGCATGTTCTTGACCGAGGTGATCTCCAGCGTCAGGACCGTCAGCACGAGGTCGGCCTCGTCGAGCACCGCCAGCGTCGGCTCGTTGAAGCTCGACGGACAGTCGACGACGATCAAGTCGGCCTCCGGCCGGAGGCGGACCAGGGCCCGCTTGATCTCCGTCGGGCCGACGAGCTCGGCCTGCTCGGGGGTCGGCGGGGCCAGCAGGACCCGGATGCCCGATGAGTGGGCAACCATGAAGCTCTGGAGCGATTCGGCGTCGCCCTCGCCGGCCTGGAGCTCCGCGGCGAGGTCGGCGATCGACTTGTTCCGGGGATTGAGGTTCAGCAGCACGCCGACGTCGCCGAACTGGAACGACGCATCGACGAGGGCAACCCGCTTGCCGAGCGCCGCCGCCGCGACGGCGAGATTGACCGCGATGGTCGTGCGCCCGACGCCGCCCTTGGGACTGAAGACCGCGACGACCGTGCCGAGCTCGCCATCGTTCTCCGGCCCGCCGTCGTGGCCGGCCATGACCGGCACGATTCGGCTGAGCTTGTCGCGCTCGCGAGCCCAGACCTGGCGGATCGAGGCCGTCAGCTCGTCCGAGCTGAACGGCTTGACGAGAAACTCCCGTGCGCCGGCCAGCATCGACCGGCGCAGGTAGTCCGCCTCGCCCTGGACCGACATCATCACCACCGCGGCGGTCGGCACCGCGGCGGCCAATCGCTCGGTCGCGGTGATGCCGTCCATGCCCGGCATGTTGATGTCCATCAGGACCACGTTGGGCTGGAGGCCCGTGGCCAGATCGACCGCTTCCTGACCGCCGGCGGCGGCACCCACGACCTCGATGTCCGCCTCGAAACCGAGGAGCTTGGAC
Source organism: Chloroflexota bacterium (assembly GCA_012026785.1). Taxonomy (GTDB): domain Bacteria; phylum Chloroflexota; class Limnocylindria; order Limnocylindrales; family CSP1-4; genus UBA5189. Next base: position 9,953 of record VEOW01000225.1, read on the forward strand.
AGGTGGTCGCGCGTCTCCGCGATGTCGTCGACGATCAGGACCTTGATGCGGTCGGTCATCGGATGGTGGCTAGGGCTGCTCGGTCGGGAAGGGAGCGATGACGACCTCCGGCGGCAGGACGCCGTACTCCTCGATCAGGGTGCTCAGGATGACGCCGGTCGTCGTCTCGACGATCCCGGCATCCTCGGGCGAGCGCAGGACGAGGTCGATCACGGTGGATCCGTTGTTGAAGTCGTTCTGGGCGTTGAGGAACCGCGAGTAAGCCAGGACCTCGGCCTGCTGCGGTGTCACGGCCAGGACGAGGAGCCGCGTGCCCCCCGGGAAGCCACCGACATAGCCGGGCTGGGCCGGCGTCGTCTGGCCCTCGGCCGGCGGGACGTACTGGTCCAGCTTGCCGATGACCTGGATGTCCTGGAGCACCATCTTCGTCGAGTGGGCGGTGATGTCACCAACGGGGGCGACCGTGCCGTCCTCGAGGACGCTCGTGACGTCGATGTTGAAGGTGATGATCACGTCGACGTTGTCGCCGGTCGTGACGAGCTTGGCCACGCCACTGAGCTCGTTCACGGCGACCGCCAGGCCGCGATGCCCGGCCGGGACCGTCAGCTCGACGTCGCGCGTCAGGAAGTCGCGCGTGGTCACCTGGCCACCGGCGGCGATGTTGGTCGCGACGATCTTGCCGACCGCCTGCGAGGTGTCGCCCAGCGCGCCGGCCTCACGGTTCGCGACGTCCAGCGTGCGGGTCGTGACCATGTCGGCGGTGATGACCGTGCCGAGCGGGATGTCGACGCTGGCGACGACGGTCGGCAGGTTGACCGGCGCGGTCGGCGTCGGCTGGGCCGTGCCGGTGCCAGGGCCGCCGCCGCCCTGCAGGAACAGGACGACCACGAACACCAACGCGGCTAGGAATACGCCTGCGAGCAGGACGAGGCGACTGGTTCGTCGCAAGAGTTGGACCCTCCCCGGATCGTCTGTCGGTGTGACAGGTGGCACCACTCTAGCACTGGGCGAATGCCCGGCGACTATACGAATGGCCTAGGACTGCTGGCAAGAACTGGGAAGCCGCGCTGCGTGCCGCAAGGTTCGCTGCAAGGTTCCCGACACAACGACGACCCGTCACCCGGACGGGTCGTCGCGGCGCGATTCAGACGGCGTTGCCGATGATGCTGAGCTTGTCGCTGATCTGGCTGCCAAGGAAGATGAGGGACACGATCGCGACGATCGCGATCAGGCCCAGGATGAGTGCGTATTCCGCGAGGCCCTGCCCGAGCTGGTCACCGCGCGCGAGCGCCCGGAGCCAGCTGAGCATGCGATGTGCCATGAGGCTTCACCTCCTCCCCGGTGTCGGTGAGGCGCGACCGGAGAATGCAAGACCGCCGGACGCCCGGAGGGCACCCGGCGGTCGTAGATTCGTGGGAGCTGCGGTCGACTAGACCGACGCGCCGACGGTGCTGAGAATCCCGCTGACCTGGGTGCCCAGGAAGATCAGCGCGATGATCGCCACGATCGCGATGAGGGCGAGGATCAGCGCGTACTCCGCGAGACCCTGGCCATCGTCGTCGCGACGAAGAAGATTGATGAGAGCGGTAAGGAACGTCATCGAGTCCGGTACCTCCTTTCCCCTGAAGATCCCCGACCGGGGCCCGGACAGTGGCTCCGTCCCCGGCGGAGTCGGTTGCGAACCCTAGAGTGGGTTCAATGCCCTGTCAACGGGGCGGTGCCCCGCTGCAACGTTCTTGCAATGCCTGGCTCCTCCGCCCGAGGCGGGTCGGAGGAGCCGATGAGGGCGCTCGCTAGACCGAGGCGCCGACGGTGCTGAGAATGCCGCTGACCTGGGTGCCCAGGAAGATCAGGGCGATGATCGCGACGATGGCGATGAGGGCGAGGATCAGCGCGTACTCCGCGAGACCCTGGCCTTCCTCCTCGCGACGTAGCTGCGCGAGGAACCCCTGGATGAACGCCATGGACCGTGCCTCCCACGTCTTCCCGCCAAACACACTCCCCGGGCGGGTCGTTACGCACGGTAGAGCGCCAACGGCCCCCGGCGGAATGGGGAAGAAGTCCTAAGTACGGACGCTTTGTACTGACCCCTTCGCCGTCTTGACGGCTAGGCCGGGGCCGCCGCGGCCTCGGCCGGCTCGGGCAGCGGCACGACGAGCCGCAGCCGGGCGCCCTCGTCGAGCAGCTCGGCGGTCACGCCGAGGGTCCTGGCCCGGCCCGACACCTCGCGCCACAGCCGCTCGGGCAGCCGGGCCAGGCTCGCGATCCGCGCCGCCTCGACCGCGTCACGGTGTGCGATTCGCCGCTCTTCCACCATGGCCGCGAGGGCCGGCGGCAGGTCGGCGCCCTCGGGTGGCAATTCGGGCGCCTCGACGGTGATCGGGTTTCGACCGGCGGTCAGCTCGATCTGCAGCGCCTCGCCCCAGTCGAGCTTCAGCGACAGCCGATCGGGCTTGCCGGCGAGGTGCGCGACGAGCGCGTCGTCGAGCAGCCGGAACAGCCCGCTCTCAAGCTCCACCGGGAGGCGGCGGTCGACGCCGATCGATTCGAACTCGACCTTGACGCCAACGCGACCCCCGCGATCCCTGGTCGCCCGGCGCAGCGTGGCCATGAGCCCGAGGTCGTCGAGGACCATCGGCCGGACGTCGAAGATGAAGGTCTTCGTCGCGTCCAGCGTCCGCTGGACCATCGCGACCAGCGCCCCGACCTCCTGGGCCGCCCGGGCCGGATCGTCGGCCACGAGGCGCTCGACGATCTGGGCCTGCAGCACGATGTTGGTCAGGCTCTGGGCCGGCCCGTCGTGCATCTGGCGGGCGATCTCGCGGCGCAGGTCCTCCTGGGCGGACAGGACGAGCTGGGCGCCGCTCCCGCCGCCCCCGTCGTGCGGCTCGCCGGCGGCGTCGCCGGGGCCGGCGTCGGCGCCCGCCACTCCCGCGAGATTCGCCACGTCCCCCGCGCCCCCTCGGCTTCCACCGAGGCCGCGGACCTGCTCGGCGTGGGCGACCGTCGACTCGTGGAGCCGTACCGCCGCCTTGCGCTTGCCCTCGAGCAGATCGATCTGGGCCTCCATGAGCGCCGCTCGGCGGGCGATCCCGACGAGCTGGGTGGCCAGCTCGGCCAGCTCCTTGGGGCTGCCGCCGCCGCCGGCCGCCAACCGCTCGGCCGCCTGGGCGAGCTTGTCCGCCGCGGCGGCCCGGCGGCTCTCGTGCCGGCCGGCCTCGATCTTGGCCTGGCTGACGAGGAGATCGATCTCCTCGATCTCGCGGTTGACCGTGTTGGCCTCGGCGTACAGGTGGTTGGCCAGTTCCTCGAGACTCGCCGGTGCCTCGCTCGCCGGTGCCGCACTCCCCGCGGCCCCGCGCGCGGGGGCCTCGCTCGCCGGGTGCGCCGATTCGCCGGTGGACGTGCCGCCCACCGGCGCGGCGGCCTCGCGTGTCTCTGCGGTGGTGACCTCTGTCCTCCGGCATCTTGATCCAGCCCTGGCGCATCGCGTAGAC
>VEOW01000241.1 GCA_012026785.1 Chloroflexota bacterium
CGAACCCGGCGCCTGGGATCCCGGTGGTCGGGGTTGGCTCGTTGCGAACCTCGCGGCGCTGCTGGCGACCGCGGCGGCGTTTGCGCTCAGCCGGCGAGGCTCGCGAGGTGCTCGCGGTCGTGGTCGATCGCGATCTCGATGAGGCGGGAGACGTCGATCCGGCCGTAGGTCGCATGGACACCGGTTCGCTGCCAGGCGGCGTCGTCCAGGCGGGCGAGTCGTTCGAGGGTCGCGGCTCGACGCGTCGCGAAGGCCTGGAGCCCGCCGTCGAGCGTCCCTGAGCCCTCGCCGTCCCACGGCCCCGGCTCGACCCACGGCCAGTGGGGCTCGGTCTCGCTCTCCCATAGCGCGTCGAGGCGGGCGTGCCAGACCTCGGCCTCGACGGCCACGAGGTGGCAGACGACCTCGCGTGGCGTCCACTCGCCGGGTGGTGGTGGCGGGGCGTGGCGGGCCGCAGCGGCGAGGCGATTGGGGGTCGCGGCGAGCTCACGGAGGAGATCCGCGCGGGCCGTCATCGGGCGCCGTCGCCCCCGAATCGGGCGAGGAGCTCCTGGCGCCAGGCCTCGGTCGGGCCGACGTTGTTGAACGTGTAGAGGTGGAGATCGATCACGTTGGCAGCCGGGTCGGCGAGCGTCGGCGCGAGATTCTCGAGGAGCCCGGTCGCCCGGTAGATCCCGCCCGACCGAAGCAGCGCGGCGACGAAGCGAGTGTTCTTCATGATGAACTTGCTCGCATCGCGAACCCCGATCCGGGCGCTGATCGAGACGAGCTTCGGGATCTCGGCCACGCCCGGCACGCCGAGCTTGACCGGCAGCGCGATCCCTTCCGCCCGCCGTTCGGCGATGAACCGCTCGATCGCCTTCGGATCGAAGCACATCTGGGTCGTCATGTACGACGCGAAGGGAGCCTTGTCGCGGAGCGCCCGGAGCAGCACGTCGTCGGCGATCAGCGGGTGGCCCTGCGGGTAGCAGCCGATGCCGACCTCAGCCGGGAGCCGGCCGGCGTCGGCCATCGTTCGAAGCAGGGCGAGGGCGTCTTCGAACTCCCCGGGTTCGGTCGGGTCACCGCCGATGACGAATGCCCGGTCGATGCCCCGGTCGGCCATTCGATCGAGGATGGTCACGAGCTCCGCCTTGTCGCGGATGAGTCGGGCCGACAGATGGGGGACCGCCCGGAAGCCCCTCTGTTCGAGCTCGATCGACAGGTCGATCGTCGCCATCTGACCCTTCGCGGGCGAGGATGTCACCGAGATGGTGGCGCCCGCCGGGATGTGAGCGGCCTGATCGCGGGCGTTCTTGAGGGGGATCAGCTCCCAGGTCGGGCTGGCGGCGAGGCGGGCGAGGGCCGCGGCGCCATCTGGAGTGGCGCGCCGGCCACGCAATCGGGCGATCACTGGACTGTCAGTCCAGAGATTCGGAGGGCCGGTGGTCGCTGCTGGACTACCAGTCCAACTGACAACCGATTCCAGGTCTCCCCGGCTCGGCATATGTCGCCGACTGGACTCCCCGTCCAGCCAGTGACCCATCTGGGTGCAGGAGCTGGACTGTCAGTCCAACGGCGTGAAGGCGCAACCGGGGGGCTAGACATCGGAGTCCGGGAAGGACGCCTTGCGCTTCACGATGTACTCCCCGAGGGCCTCGTCGACGCCGGGATCGATCGGCGGCGCCTCGTATTCGCGGAGCATCCGCTTCCAGATCGCGTTGGCCCGCTGGGCCGCGTCCTGCGAGCCGGCCTCCTGCCACTGCTCGAAGGAGTTGTTGTCGGCCACCTCGGAGCGGTAGAACGCGGTCTCGAAGTTGGCCAGGGTGTGGCTGTTGTCGAGGAAGTGCTTGCCCGGGCCGTTCTCGCGAATCGCGTCCACGCCCTGGCCGTTCTCCGAGAGGTCGACGCCGCCGGAGAGGACGGCGGCCATGCCGCACTGGTCGAGATCGAGGATGAACTTCTCGTAGCCGACGGTCAGCCCGCCCTCGAGCCAACCCGCGGCGTGGAGCACGAAGTTCGTCCCGGCGAGCATCGTCGGGATGAAGGTCTGGGCCGATTCGTAGGCCGCCTGGGCATCGGCGACCTTGCTGGCGGTGAGGTTGCCGCCGCTCCGGAACGGCACCCCGAGGCGACGGGCCAGGGCCGCCATGACGTACAGCACCAGCGCCGGCTCGGGTGTTCCGAAGGTCGGCGCCCCGGACTGCATCGAGATGCTGCTCGCGAATGACCCGAACACGACGGGCGCGCCGGGCCGCACCAGCTGCACGAAGGCCATGCCGGCGAGGGCCTCGGCGAGGGTTTGGGCCGCGGTCGCGGCGACCGTCACCGGCGACATGGCGCCGGCGAGGATGAACGGCGTGATCAGCGTCGCCTGGTTGGCCTCGGCGTAGACCCGCGCCGCGCCGATCATCGTCGAGTCCCACACCAGCGGCGAGTTGGCGTTGATGAGGCTGAGCGTGACGGCGTGGTCGTCGAGGTAGTCGGGGCCGTGGCCGGCGAACGCGATCCTGGCCAGCTCGACCGTGTCGCGCGCCCGGTCGGGGTGCGTGACCGAGCCCATGAACGGCTTGTTGCTGAACCGGATGTGGGCGTAGACCATGTCGAGGTGGCGCTTGTTGACCGGCACGTCGACGGGCTCGCAGACCGTCCCGCCCGAGTGGTGGAGGTGGGGGCTCAGGTAGGTCAGCTTCACGAGGTTCCGGAAGTCCTCGAGGGTCCCGTAGCGGCGGCCGTTGTCGAGATCCCGGACGAACGGGGAGCCGTAGTTCGGCGCGAGGACCGTGTACGGGTCGCCGATCTGGACGGTCCGATCGGGGTTGCGGGCGTGCTGGGTGAAGCGCCTGGGCGCGCTGGCCTGGACGACCTGGCGGCACATCCCGCGCGGGAACCGGACCCGCTCGCCATCGACGTCGGCCCCGGCGTCCTTCAATGTCTGCCGGGCCGCGTCGTCGCCCCGGAACTCGACGCCGACCTCCTCGAGGATCGTGTCGGCGTTGTATTCGATGAGCGCCAGACCTTCCTCGTCGAGGACCTCCATCGGCTTGAGGGTTCGGGTGATGTATGGCGCGACCCTGGCGTGGGCAGCCGCCGCGCGCGCCGCGATGCGAGCCTCGCGTCCGCCGCCACCCGGTCGGCCTCTTCGCCCGGGGCTATCGATCATCTCGCGCCTCCTCGCGCTGTCGCTGTCGCCGCCTCCGCCGCTTCGGCCAGGCAGCGGCTATCACCTGCGCACCTCCTGCGTCGTATCCACCTGCTGCGTACCTGACGCCAGGCTCGGCGACCGAGGCCGCTACCACGCAGGGCCTGCGTACCTGGTGCTCGGTCGATCATCCTCGCACCTACGATCCCCGGACCCGCACCGCAGGCGGGCGCCGATTGCGCGGGCGGCTCGCTGACGCCGGACGC
>VEOW01000052.1 GCA_012026785.1 Chloroflexota bacterium
CGAGGTCCTGCTCGCCGCCGCGGTTCCGCTTCATGGGGTTGAAGCGAAGCTCCATCGTGGTGATGTTGTTCTTGCGGTAGGCCCCGCCGACGACCTCGTACACGGCGCGCTCGACGGCCAGCGGCGAGCTCTGGATCAGCTCCGTCCAGTGGAACAGCTGGAGGTAGCCGTCGAAACTCTTCGAACCCTTGCGACCGACGGTGATGAGGTCGCGGAACTCCCAGTAGTCCTTGGTCGGGAGCTTGATCCCCTGGGCGTGGGCGATGCCCCACATGATCGACGGCGTGACCGCGGCGCCGAGGTGGCAATGGAGCTCGGCGAGGGGGATCGATCGGGACAGCTGCCGCACCATGTGGCCGGCAAGTCTACTCGACCGGTCTCCTCGACCGTCACGAGCACAACCGGAGGTGCTTGGCGCCCGGAAAGCGAGCCAGCGTGACGCGGGAACCGTCAGGGCCCAGGTACTCGGCGGTCGTTGGCGTGAGGAGCCGGATCTGGCCCTGCTCGGCGTTGATCATCGCCGGGATGTCGCCATCGACCTCGCCGACCGGCACCCACCAGCTGGCATCGAAATCGACGCTGTTCCAGAGCCCGCAATGTCCGACTTCGAATGGGAACGGCCCCGGTCCGCCGGCCGGCGGTGACTGCGGCAGGAGCTGCCCGCTCCAACCGATGTCGGCCGCCTCGACGATCGACGGCGAGTCTGGTGGGCCGGCGAGGGTGAACATCAGCGGCTCGCCGCCGTCGCGGAAGTCCACGATCGACTCGCCTTCCCGGACGAGCAGCGAGCGCGCGCAGTTCGGCGCGACGGCGCAGCCGTAGAGGGTCACCTGGAGCGAGACCGCCGGCAGGCGCTCTGGCGGGACCTTCGCCAAGACCGCCTCGGCCACGAACCGGCATTCGTCCGCCGTGATGCTCGCGCAGCCGAGGATCAGCTCCGGAGCGGGGGCTGTCGCGGGCGCCGGCGACCCCGAGGGCGCCTCGGTCGGCCCGGTCGAGCAGCCCGCGGCGGTAACCACGAGGAGCAGCAGTCCGGCGAGCACGCGTCGGCTGGCGGGCATGCCAGCGAGACGATCGGAGGGCCGCTTCGGTTCCGTGCCTCGCCCGTCTTCAGTTCCCTTCCCGGCCCATGGCGGCCGATCGGCGCCGGCGCCGCTACGCGGGCAGCTCCAGGGCTAGCTGGCGCACCGGCACCCGACGCCGGCGAGGCGGGGACGCGGCCGGGCGAGGCGGCCGTGCCGGTGGCTTCTGCGGCACGCTGACTTCGATCGCGCCGGGCGGCTTTGGCACGTGGCGCTCGGCCCCGATCCCGAACCGATCCCGCAGCTCGGCAACCTCGCGTCGAACCGGCTCCAGCTCCGACTTCGGCAGGTAGTCGCGGGCCCGGTACAGCCGCTCGTAGGTTGGAACGAGCTCGGGCCAGTCGCGGGCGAGATTCGAGAGGAAGTGCTCTCGCGTCCCCGATCGCAGGTACAGCAGGTTCGTCCACACGAATCCCGCGCCAGCGTCGCGCGCCGCCTTCACCACGTCGGCCATCAGCTCCGGCCGATCCGACAGCCCCGGCAGGATCGGCGCCATCCCGATCCCGGCCTCCACGCCCGCCTCCCGCACCCGGGCGAGCGCCCGCAGCCGTTGACGCGGATGGGCGGTGTTCGGCTCGGTCAGCCGCCAGATTCGATCGTCGAGCGTCGGCACGGAGAAGGTGACCGAGACCTTCGCCCGCAGCGACGCCTCTGCCAGGACGTCGACGTCACGCACGACCATCGGCCCGCGCGTGATGATCGAGAACGGGTTGGCCCGCTCCGCCAGCACCTCGAGGCAGCCGCGCGTCAGCCGGTAACGCCCCTCGGCCGGCTGGTACGGATCGGTGGCCGCCCCGATCGCGATCACCTCACCCCTCCAGCTCTTCCTCGCCAGCTCGCGCCGCAGCACCTCGACGACGTTCGTCTTGACCCGGATCGAGGTCCCGTATCGGTCATCGGACGGGCGGTCAGCCCGCTTCTCGAACGCCCGGACGTAGCAGAACGTGCACTGATGGGCGCAGCCCATGTACGGGTTGAGCGACCAGTTGAACATCATGCCCTTGACCCGGTTCAGCGCCGACCGGCAGGGCTCCTCGCGGTATTCGGGACGCACGCTGCCAGTATAGAACGCCTGTTCGAATTTAGTCGAGCCTCACCCGGCCAGCGGGACGACGCGACCCTCCGCGTCGAGCGTCGCCTGGCGTCGCCGCACCGCCCGAAGCTCGGCGCCCGGAACCTGGTCGCGGGCGTGGTACGACGACCGCACGAGCGGCCCCGACTCGACGTGCTTGAAGCCGAGGGCGAGCGCCTCGCCCTTCATCGAGGCGAACTCGTCGGGGTGGTAGTAGCGCTCGACCGGCAGGTGCTGCATCGACGGCCGCAGGTACTGGCCGATCGTGAGGATGTCGCAGTCGACCGCCCGGAGCGCTTCGAACGCCTCCGTCAGCTCCTCGCGCGTCTCGCCCAGGCCGACCATCAGCGAGCTCTTCGTGTGGACGGCATGACCGAACTCGGCCGCGTACGCCTTCGAACGTTCGAGGACCGACAGGGTTCGATCCCAGCGGGCCCGCTTTCGAACGGGCTTCTGGAGCCGTCGAACGGTCTCGAGGTTGTGGTTGAGGATGTCCGGACCGGCGGCCATCACGTCGCGCAGCGGAGCCTCTTCGCCGTTGAAGTCGGGGATCAGGACCTCGCCGCCCATGCCGGGGATGCGCTCGCGCAGCTGGCGGATCGTCTCGGCGAAGACGTGGGCGCCGCCGTCGGGCAGATCGTCCCGCGCGACCGACGTCACGACGACGTGCTCCAGGCCGAGGCCGTCGAGCGCCTCAGCGACGCGCCGCGGCTCGTCGTCGTCGAACCACGTCGGGCGGCCGGTCTTGACGTTGCAGAAGCCACAGGCCCGGGTGCAGGTGTCGCCGAGGATCATGATCGTCGCGGTCCGCTGATCCCAGCACTCCCCGATGTTCGGGCAGTGGGCCTCCTCGCAGACGGTGTTGAGGTTCAGGCCGCGCAGCAGGCGCTTGAGGTCGTGGTAGTTCTCCCCGGAGGGCATTCGAGCTCGAATCCAGTCGGGGTGCCGCCGGGGGGCGTTCGAACCGTCGACGGCCGTGAGCCCGGGCATCCCCCCGCCCATGGCGATCGAGATCGGCTGGTGCGCGCCATGCCCGTGTCCGGCGCCGTGGCCGGTCGTGGGTGGCTGGTACATCGGGAGCTCGCGGGCCATCGAAGGCAGTCTACGCCCGAGCGGCTCAGACGACCGGCGGGTTGAAGGTGTCGCGCAGGCCGTCCTCGAGGGAGCGCGGGTTGAACTCCAGCTCACGCTCGGCCTTCTCCGCAGACGCCCAATAGGTCACCCCGGCACCCGATTCGATGACCTCGCGCAGGCCGGGGCGGCCGATACGGCCACCCACGGCGGCGGCGACGGACAGCAGCCCCGTCGGGATGGCGACCCTCGGCGGTCGTCGCCCGCCGAGCGCTGCCGCCGTCGCGAGCGCCTCGCCGAGGCGATGTCGAGGGCCCGACAGGACGTATGACTCGCCCGGCGTCCCGCGCTCGAGGGCGGCGATGATGCCGGTGGCGAGGTCGTCGACATGGACCCACCCGAATCCCACGTCGTCGAGCACACGATACCGAAGCCGGCCGTCGTGGGCCGCCCGGAGCTGCGCGCCGACCTGGGATGGATCTCCAGGGCCGTAGACCTGGCTCGGCATGACGATGACGACCGGTGCGCCGGCCGCGATCCGTTGCCGGGCAACCTCGTGGGCCCCGAACTTCGTCTCGTCGTACCAGCTGAGGAAGCCTTCGCGCACGTCGCGGCGGTGCGTCTCGTCGACGACCCGGCCGCGAGTGTTGCCGAAATAGCCGCAGGTCGAGACGTAGACGATGCGGGGGGTGCGGGCGAGCTCCGCGGCATCGAGGACGCGGGTCGTCGTGCCGATGTTCGCGTCCCACATCCCGCCCCGGTCCTCGCGCGCGATGCCAACGCGGTAGCTGCCGGCGGCGTGGACCACGCCGTCGACGTCGCGCAGGAGCTCGGCCAGGACCCTGGGCTCGGAGAGGTCGTCGTCGCCCACGGTCACGCCGTAGTCCGCGAGATCGCCGGTTCGGCGCCGATCGCGCACCGGGGCGATGACGTCCCTGCCCCGCATTCGAAGGAGTCGCGCAACGGCCCCGCCGACGAAGCCACTGGCGCCGGTCACCACGACGCGCTGCACGTCCACGGCGGGTTCGGTCGACGCGCTGGGCTCGGTCGCCCATGCCTCGGGCGCCGACGGCTCAGGCTCGGCCCGCTTGGGCTTGCGACTTCGCCTGGCGGCCGGCTTCGCTCCGCCGCCTCCGGTTTCGCCAGCCGGCTTCCGGGCGCCACCTTTCCCATCCCGCTTCGTGGCCGCGTTTTCCCCCAAATGCTCGTCTGGCGGACTTGGTTCGGCCGACTCGGACGTATCTGCCCTCACCTGCTCACCTGACGAGCGACTGGGGGAAGATCGCCGCGCCTTGGCGGCATGATGCTCGCCAGACGGGCGTTTGATGGGAGATGGGGCGTCCGCGGCCTCGGGGAGGTCGGACGCCGCTGCCTCGGACGCCGCGGCCGAACGCGGCCGCCGGGTGCGCCTGGGCTTCGCCTGCTCGCTCAGTAGATCGGGGTGTCGGGCCCGACCGCTTCGAGCCAGGCCTTGATGTCGTTGAGGAGGGCTGCCCCACCGGCGCCGTCGTTGGCCCGGTGATCGACCGCCAGGACCATGTTCATGATCGGCCGGATGGCGATGACGTCGCCGTCGGGCGTCTCGACGACGACGGCCCGCTTCGTGATCCGGTCCATCGTCACGATCGCGACCTCGGGCACGTTGATGATCGGCATGACCATGTTGGTGCCGAGCCAGCCGGTGTTGTCGACGGTGAACGTGCCGCCACCGAAGTCATCGACCCGGAGCTTGCCGGCGCGAGCCCGCTCGGAGACGTCGGCGATAGCCTTGTTGATACCGCTGATCGAGAGGTTGTCGACGTCGCGGATGACCGGCACGATCAGGCCATCGTCGAGCGCGACCGCGATGCCGACATTGATCCGCCGCTTTGCGACCAAGCCCTGGTCGGTCCAGTGGGCGTTGAGCGTCGGGTTGCGCTTGAGCGCCTCGGCTGAAGCCTTCACCACGAACGGCACGAAGCTCAGCGACAAGCCTTCCTTGGCCTGGTAGTCGCGCTTCGCGGTATCTCGGAGCCGGACGAGGTTCGTCGCGTCAATCTCCATCTGGACGTAGGCGTGCGGGACCTGCAGCGCCCGGGTCATCTGGGCCGCGATGCCCTTGCGCATCTGGGTCATCGGGACGAGGACCTCGTCGGCGCCGTCCGGGAAGTTGACCTGGGTCCCCTTGATCGCGCCACGTGCCGGCGCCGCAGGAGCAGCCGGGGCGGGCGCAGCCGGGGCCGCCGCCGGAGATGGCGCCGCGGCCCGAGCTGCCGCCTTGCCGTCCGTCGGCGCGGCCGCCTTCGAGGCGTCCTGCTTCCCGACCGGCTTCCCGGTTCGCTGGCTCTCGACGAAGTCGTTGACGTCCTCGCGGGTGATTCGACCGCCTCCGCCGGTGCCAACGATCATCGCCGGGCTCAGGCCATGCTCACGGAGGAGCCGCCGAACGGCCGGGGTCATTCGAGCCTCGCCATCGCCGGGTCCTTCGCCGGGGCCGCCTGGTGGCTGGCCTGCCCCGGCGGCGCTCACCGGCGCGCCGGCAACGCCCACGCCCGGATCGCCCGGCTGGAGATCCTGGACCGGTCGTTCGTCCGATCCGGCAGGGCCGTGCGCGGGTTCGGCCGTCGCGGCGGGTCGCTCGCTCATGGGTGCCGTCGTCTCACCCTCGCGGGTCTCGTCGGGCGCGGCCGCGGCCGTCGCCGTCGGTTCGGCGCTCGCGCTCGAGACGGCCGTCGGCTGGTCGGCGGTCGGGGCAGGCTGGGCGCCGGCGTTCGAAGCCTCGGCTTCCGCTCGGGCGGCCTTGCCGCCGTCCGCGCCGGCGCCGGCTCCCGCGGCGGCGCCGGCTCCGCCAGCCTCCTCGATGACGGCGATCTCGGCATTGTTCGGGACGGTCGCCCCCTCCTCGACGAGGATCTCCTTGAGGGTGCCTTCGAATGGCGACGGAACTTCGGCGTTGACCTTGTCGGTGATGACTTCGAGCAGGGGCTCGTACTTGGCGACGTGGTCGCCGGGCTGCTTCAGCCACTTGCCGATCGTGCCCTCGGCCACGCTCTCGCCGAGCTGCGGCATCGTCACCTTGGCCACTGGTCAGGCTCCTTCGACGGTCGTTGCGGGCGCAGGGACGCTGCGTCGGTGTTGGCGTCTAGTTTCGCCCATCTCGCCAAGTCAGGCACGGCTCGGCCCCGGGGTCCACGTCGGGATGCTCCCCTGCCCGCGATCACGTACGCGCCACCTGCGTCGTATCGGCCGGGTTCGCCCGATCCGCGATCACTGACGCAAGGACCGCGTGCTATCCACCGGTCCGCCCGAATCTGTGATCGGATACGCACCGGGCGCGGAATCCGGGAACGAGCCGAGCGTGGCCTCCGGGCCGCCGGCTGACAATCGGTGGATACGACGCAGCAGGCGCGCAGGTGACTGGGCAGCAGGCCGGGGGCGACGGGCCACAGCCCGCGATGCGCTCCGCGATGCGCTGCCGTCCGCCAAG
>VEOW01000019.1 GCA_012026785.1 Chloroflexota bacterium
CAAGGACCAGTTCCATGCCACTGGCCGGGAGGGGAAGTCGCGGCTGGTCAGCGTCATTGGGCCGGCCGGCATCGGCAAGACTCGCCTGGCGTGGGAGTTCCTGAAGTACGTCGACGGCCTGGTCGAGAACGTCTGGTGGCACGCCGGGCGCAGCCCGGCCTACGGCGACGGCATCACCTTCTGGGCCCTCGGCGAGATGGTCCGGAGCCGGGCCGGCTTGGCCGAGACGGACGACGAGGCGACGACCCGCGAGCGCGTGGCGGCCGCGGTGCGGCAGCACGTGCCCGACGAGGCCGAGGGCCGCTGGGTCGAGGCCGCGCTCCTGGCCCTCCTGGGCGTCGGCGGGACGGCGGGCGGAGTCGGTGGGTCCGGCGGCGCGGCCATCGGCTCGGACCAGATGTTCGCCGCGTGGCGGACCTTCTTCGAGCGGCTGGCCGCGACCTCGCCCGTGGTCATGGTCTTCGAGGACTCCCACCACGCCGACGCCGGGCTGCTCGACTTCATCGACCACCTCGTGGAGTGGAGCCGGGCCTTCCCGATCACCGTGATCACCCTGGCTCGACCCGAGCTCCTCGAGCGGCGGCCCGACTGGGGCGCCGGCAAGCGTGCCTTCACCTCGATTCACCTCGAGCCCCTGCCGCCGGCCGACATGGAGCGGCTCCTCGCGGGGCTCGTGCCGGGCCTGCCGAAGCCGGCCGTCGCCCGGATCGTCGATCGCGCCGACGGGATCCCGCTGTACGCGGTCGAGACGGTCCGGATGCTGCTCGCCCAGGGCCGGCTGGTGAACGACGGCGACGCCTATCGCCCGGCAGGGAACCTCGGCGAGCTCGACGACCTCGCCGTTCCCGAGACCCTGACCGCGCTGATCGCCGCCCGGCTCGATGGGCTCGACACTGCCGACCGAGCGCTCATCGAGGATGCGGCCGTGCTCGGCCAGAGCTTCACCGTCGCCGGTCTCGCGGCGGTGTCCGGCCAGCCGGCCGAGGCGCTCGAGGCCCGGCTGAAGGCCCTCGTGCGCCGGGAGCTCCTGGTCCTCGATGCGGATCCGCGCTCGCCGGAGCGGGGCCAGTACGCGTTCGTCCAGGCGCTCATCCGCGAGGTCGCCTACAACACCCTGTCTCGGAAGGACCGCAAGGTCCGCCATCTCGCGGCGGCTCGCCACTTCGAGAGCCTGGCGACCGACGAGCTCGCCGCCGGCCTCGCCGGCCACTACCTCGCGGCGCAGCGGCTGGCCGCCGACGACGCCGAGGCGAATGCGCTGGCAGCCCAGGCCCGACTCGCGCTCCGGGGCGCGGCCGAACGCGCCGAGGCCCTCGCCTCGCTCGAGCAGGCCCGGCGGTTCCTCGAGCAGGCTCTCGACGTGACGACCGAGCCGGCCGAACGCGCCGAGCTCCACGAGCGCGCGTATGCGATCGCCGTCCAGGAGTTGGAGGCGGAGCCCGCGCTGCGGCACGCCGAGGCGGCCGAGGCCGAGCGCCGCCGGACGACCGATCGAGAGGCGACCGCGATCGCCGGCTCGCTCCATGCCCAGGCGATCAACCTCGTGCTCGGCGACCCGGCCGCCTCGCTCGACATGGCGAAGCGGCTGTGGGAGGAGTTCTCCGACCTCGAGCAGACTCGCGCCGGGGTCGAGGTCATGACGACGATCGCCCGGGCCTACACCGGCCTCGCCGACACGGAGAACGGCCTCGCCTGGACGGAGCGCTGCCTGCCGATCGCGGAGCGCCTCGGGGATCTACCGGCGATCGCGCGGGCGATCCAGCGTCGTGGCCTCGGCCTGCTGAACACGGGCCGGCCGCGCGAGGGGATCATCCTCCTGCGAGGCGCCCACCAGCTCGCCCTGGCAAACGACATCCGGGACGTCGAGCTCGGCTGCCGAATCCTGCTGACGTTCTACGACCAGTGGGGCGACCCGGCCGAGGGAATCGCGCTGTCGCGCGAGGGGCTGGAGATCGGCCGGCGCCTGGGTTCCCGGTCGTACGGCTTCCAGGTCGTCGGCAACGGCGTGATCTGCGCGCTCCGGGTGGGGGAGTGGGACTGGGCCGCGGCGATCCTCGAGGAGTGGCTCCAGCTGGAGACCGAGGACCGCCTGTGGACCGAGTTCCGGATCGATCGGGCGCTCCTCAACGCCCTTCGCGGTGCCGATGCCAGCGATGACATCGAGGCCGCCGCGAGGCGACGCGTCGGGATCACCGACCCGCAGTTCGAGTCGTACGAGCTGTTCGCGCGGGCCGTGGCGAATCTCACCTCCGGCGACCTCTCGGCGGCGATCGAGCAGGCCGAGCAGGCGGCCCGGATCACGAACTACTTCGCGCCGCTGGCCCTGCCTGTCGCGGCCCGGGCGGCCCTGTGGCAGGGCGATGGGGCGACCGCCCGGCGGGTCCTCGATGCGCTCATCGAGGCGTCCTACTGGGGCCCCGCCCTGGCGGCCGACGAGGTCCGGCTGCGGGCCGGCGTGGCGGCCGTCGAGGGCCGGAGCCACGAGGCCCTGGCCGGCTTCCTCGAGGCCCTTCGCGCCCACGCGGGGCTGGGGCTGGCGTTCGAGGAGGCGGCCGGCGCGGTCGACCTGGCGCTGCTGTTGCCGGGCGTTGTTCGTGAATCGGCGGCGGCCGCGGCGGCCATCGGAGCGGCGCGCGAGACGCTCACGCGACTGGGGGCGGCGCCATTCCTGGCCCGGCTCGAGGCGGCCATGGCCGCGCCTGGGGCAGGGTCCGGCGCCGTGCGGGACTCGGCCGGCGAGGCGCCCGAACGAGCGGTGACCCGCGAGCCAGCCCGGGCCAAGACCTCGTCATAGGCAGGGGCCGGTGTCGCGCGCGACGCTGGTGCCCGGCCGTTCGACCCGGCGGCTCGCGTCAGCGTCAGGGCTCGCCGGCGCGATGCTCGGCGAGCGCGGCGCCGAGATAGCGGAACGTCCACTCCTCGGCGAGCGCTCGGGGCTCGAGAAACACGATCGGGATCTCGGGGTAGCGCACCTGGACCCGTGCGAGCAGGTCCGGCAGGAACCCGGCCGGCGCGTAGCCGTGCTTCAGCACGCTCGCGTAGCGGTCCTCGACGACCAGTGCGGCGCGGGGGACCTCGGCGAGCTTGGCGAGCTCGAACACCAGCGTCCCGTTGTTGAGCGCCCCGGCCAGGTCGGCCAGGGCCTTGCGCTCGACGACCGCGACGAGCTGGCCGTCGCCCGCCCGAACCGCGTAGTCGCCGGCGGTCAGGCCTGCCCGAGCCGTCGCCGCCTGCTGACGGGCGAAGCGGTATGGATACCGCTCCCGGGTGTCGATCTCGATGACGAGGTCGGCGAGGCCGCTGGCACGACGACCGGGGATCCGGGCGCCGGGGCGAGCGGTCGTGACGACCTTGCGGGTCTGCCAGAAGATGCCCTCGCGCCCCGTCGGCAGCGTCGTGAACACGAACTGCGATCGATTCTCCCGGGGCCGCTGCAGCACCAGGTCGATCGCCACGCCGCGTCGGCGACAGACCGCGACCGGCACATCCTCGACGATCTCGGCCTCGGGCGGCCAGCCGTCCTCGACCCGAGCGCAGAAGACCCGGCTGGTTCGAGGCCAGGTGTCGCGAACCTTCAGGACGAGGCCGCCCTCGATCGGCAGCCGAACCAGGTACGGCAGGCGCGAGTCGGGATCCGGGTTGCGCGCGACGACGAACTGCACCGTCGAAGCGTACGTCCTCGGCTACCGGTCCTCTGCGGTCGCCACGTAGTCCTCCAGCAGGTTACGGCCGACCTCGCTCACGGATCGACCATCCGCCGTGGCCTTCGCGTTGACGTGGCAGTGGAGAACAGCTGGGACCCGAACGGAAATGCGCTTGCGGGGAGTCGTCCTCAGGCCCAGGCGCCCATGGCCCGGCCAGGGTTTCCGGGTCGAGATGTCGAAGTCCTCGCTCTCGATCTCGTCGGCGAGTCGCTGGAGGTCAGCCTCCGTGAGTCGCCGACCCGATCGGGTCGTGACCACCTCTCCGGCTTCAGGAATCGTGCCGTCTGGATTTCCCCGTCAGGGCGGGGCGGTGCAATGCGCAGGTGCTGGACCTTCCGGCGATCTGGCTATTGGATGATAAGCGCGAGCCTGTAGGATCCAACGCACGCATGACTGAGAACCGATCCGATGACCCTTCTTGAGGCCGTTGCCCACCGCGATCTCCACGCGGTTGAGCACGCTCTCGCCGATGCCCTCCAATCGCTACCCGGGATCGCTGCGCTGGTGGCACTTCCGTCGGCATCGGGTACGAACGCAATCTGCCTCGTGGACGAAGCGCAGGCCGACTTCTTCAGGACAGAGCTGGCGACGCTCGATGCGCTCGTCAAGGTGCGCCGGGCTCATCCACAGGCAGTGATCGACATGCTTTGCGTGTCGACACAGGATGCCGAGCGGATGGAGTTTGCTGATTCAGGGGCACACATCTACCGATTCGGCTAGCCCATGGCCAAGCGCGGCCGATCACATTGCCCGAGCTGATGCCAACGCGACGTTGGCCGAGAGGCTTGCAGACGATGGTGAGTTCGCCTGGGCGTCGACCATTGTGTTCTACTCGGCGCTGCATGACGTCTGCGCTCTCCTCGCCGAGCGGAACGGGATCGCCACCGACGGCCTGCGGCACATCGACATCGAGGCCAAGCTCGACAAGCATCACCCGGGTATCACCGCCCGCTACCTCGCCCTCGCCGGCGAGTCTCGACGCTGCCGGCACATCCCTCACCATGACGCTGACCGCGTTTCGTACCGGCGGGTACGAAACGGTTTGAAGGCGGTTCGCGACTACTATGCTCGCGCGCGGGCCGGGAAGGTCCCCGGTGTCTAGATGCACCAGCGCTCGAGGCACTCGGCTCTAGTTAGCCGCCCGCGCGTTTCTTCGAATGGGGAGGCCGAGCTCGCGCGCCGCCTGGGCGATCTCCTCGGCGCGAGGAACTCCAATCAGGTCCACCCCGCTCGAGGGCGAAATGAACTCCACACCGACGACATCGCCGTTGGCGCCGTAGTCGATCACACGGAGGCCGGACAATCGCTCGTGCCGCACGGCGGCCGCGGACGAGAACGCGAAGTACGCTGCGTCATGTTCCTTGTCGTACTCGGTTCTCATGCCTGCACCTGCGTGACCCACACGCTTACGACTGACCCGTCGGTGAGATCGACAACCACTTCGACCCGCCGGCATCTTACGCCCGAGCGGATCGGCGAGAACCCGGTGCCGGCGTGCGCCGGCGCGGCTCGAACGTGAGAAGACTTGCAGTAGACTCGGCGGCAAATCCCACCGGGGAGGGGATGTGGTGGCGGCTTTCGCCGAGACTGCTGCGCGCCCCAGCGGCCCGCCCGCGCGACCCGACCGATCACAGGATCGCGCCGAGTGGCTCGTGCGCGAGCGCGTCGCGGAGGCCCTCTGTGCGAAGGGGGAACCCGAGCGGGGGGACGGCGGCGCCCGGCTGTATTCGAACGTTCGATGGGTCGAACGGACCCGTTCGAATGGCCCCGCCCGCGACGGCGAGACCGACCTGCTGGTCGTCGACCCGGTTCGAGGCATCCTCGCGATCGAGGTTAAGGGCGGCACGGTCGCGCGCGACGGCTTCGGGCGCTGGTACGCCGGGACGCGGCATCTCGAGGTGTCGCCGTTCGAACAGGTCGAGGCCGGCAAGCGCGCGATCGCGCGGAAGCTGGCGGCCGACCCGCGCTGGACCGGCGGCGAGCCGTGGATCCGCCACGCCGTGGCGTTTCCGGACGCCGACCGGGTCGCGATCGGCCGCGATCGGGCGGCGGCGGGCCTGGGTCCCGACGCGCCCGGCGAGCTGATCCTCGACCGGGCGGACCTCCGGGACGCTGCCGCGACCGCCACGGCCCTCGAACGGGTCTTCGAACACTGGGCCGGCGACGGCTCCCGCGACCGACCCCTGACCGCGCGCCAGCTCGAGATCATCGGCGACGTCATCGCACCCGCGGTCGTCCTGCGACCGCTGCTCCCCGGCGACATCGAGGCCGGTGAGCAGGAGCTGCTCATCCCGACCGACCACCAGCTGACGGCCCTGAAGATGCTTCGAAACGAACGACGGGCGTCGATCGAGGGCGGGGCCGGCTCGGGCAAGACGCTCCTGGCGGCCGAGAAGGCCCGCCAGCTCGCCTCGCAGGGCGCGACGACCCTGCTCGTGTGCTTCAACCAGCCGCTGGCGAAGGCCCTCGCGGAGCGGTCGGACCTGGCGGCCCTGGTCGAGGCAGGCCGGCTGACGGTCTCGACCTTCCATGAGCTGTGCCGGCGGCTCGGGCTGGAGGCGGGCGTCCTGCCGCCGCAGCCGGCGAAGCTGACCCAGGCCTGGTGGGACGAGACGCTGCCCAAGGCGCTCGAGGCGGCGATCGACGTCGTCGGCGGGCGATACCACGCGGTCGTCGTCGACGAGGGCCAGGACTTCGAAGCCGACTGGCTGCTGTCGCTCGACCTGCTGCTGTCGGAGCCCGGCGAGGACGTCTTCTACCTGTTCCACGACCCCGCCCAGTCGATGTTCCGCGAGGATGCGACCGCGACGCTCG
>VEOW01000115.1 GCA_012026785.1 Chloroflexota bacterium
CGTCGGCGTGAACCACATCCGCATCTCGTATGCCGACTCCCGCGAGATTCTCAGCGAGGCGCTGCGGCGGCTCCGGGCCTTCGTCGACGCGCTGCCCGCCGGTTCGACGGCGACGGTCGCGGGCTGAGGATGGCGAACCGGCCGCGAGTCTTCGTCGCGCGCATCATTCCCGACGATGGACTCGAACCCATCCGGGCGGCCTGCGACGTCGAGGTCTGGCCCAACGAGCTGCCCCCGCAGCGGGCCGAGCTGCTCCGGGCGATCGAGGGCTGCGACGGCGTCCTGACGCTGCTCACCGACCGGGTCGACGACGAGTTCCTCGACCATGCCGGACCGGGCCTCAAGGTCGTCAGCAACTTCGCCGTCGGGTTCGACAACATCGACGTCCCCGCCTGCACCCGTCGCGGCGTCGCCGTCGGCAACCCCCCCGGCGTCCTCACCGAGACGACGGCGGACCTGGCCTTCGCGCTCCTGATGGCCGCGGCGCGGCGGCTGCCCGAGGGCGACCGCTACGTCCGCGGGGGGCAGTGGCGGACCTGGGGGCCGATGCTCCTCCTCGGCCCCGACGTCCACGGCTCGACGCTGGGCATCGTGGGCTTCGGGCGGATCGGCCAGGCCGTTGCCCGCCGCGCTCGGGGGTTCGGGATGCGGGTCCTGTACCACGACCTCAGCCGGGTCGACGAGTCCATCGAACGCGAGCTTGGCGCGACGTTCCTGCCCCTCGAGGAGGTCCTCGCCCAGGCCGACTTCGTGTCGCTTCACGTCAACCTGAGCGACGAGACACGGGGTCTCATCGACACCGCGCGGCTGCGGCGCATGAAGCCCTCGGCGATCGTCGTCAACACCTCGCGCGGCCCAGTGGTCGATTCGATGGCCCTGTTCGAGGCACTCCGCGACGGCGTCATCGCGGGGGCGGCGCTCGACGTGACGGATCCCGAGCCCCTGCCGTCAGATCACCCGCTGCTGACGCTCGAGAACTGCCTCGTCGTGCCGCACATCGCCTCGGCATCGCGGGCCACGCGCGGCAAGATGGCGGCGATGGCCGCCGCAAACCTCCTTGCCGGTATCCGGGGCGAACGGCTCCCGACCCCGGTCAACCCCGAAGTCCACGGGTAGCCGGTCCCGTCATTCGACGCTGAAGGCGGTCCGCATCCCGAGCTGGTAGTGGGCTTCGTTCTCTTCCGCGGAGTAGATGTTGCAGAGCAGGACGTAGGCGCCCGGTTCCAGGGTCGCCGTCAGCTCCTCGCTCCCACCGACCGGGATCTCCTCGACCTCGTCGACGACCTCGATGCCCTCGCCGGTCTCGACGACGGCGCCGGTCTCATCGGTCGGCAGGGCCCCCGGATCGAGGTCGGTGCGAACGATCACGAGCTCGTGCTCGTCCTCGGGCCCGGCGTTCGTGACCGTGAAGGTCACGTCGCCGCTCGCTGTCGAGATCGTGTCCGGCACGACGGCCCATTCCTGGAGCGTGACCGCAACCGTGGCGCCACCGCCATCGGCCGGTGGCGCGGTCCCGGCTCCCGGCGGGCTCGTGCCGTCGCCGGTTCCGCAAGCCCCCGCAGCGATGGCCAGGATGACGGCGGCGACCATCATCGAGGCTCGGTCGTTCTGGGACTGAGAGCGACCCATCCGAGTCTCCTTTGCCTATGGGGGTAGCGAGGCCCTGACTAGCAGGCGCCGCCTTGCATCCGTCCGCGAGACGCCCGGCCAGAACGTGGCATCCGGCGATCAAAGAGTCGGGTCGACCGGATCGAATGCGACAATCCAGATCGGCGCGTCGAGGCAGTCCATGCGAACGGCGGGTGTCCGCTCGCCGGGATCGGCAAGGCTCGTCCGGGTGACTCGAACTCGCCGCCCATCGAGGGTCGTCAGCGGTCCCTGTGCGCCGCGATTGTTCGCCGCGAATGCCCACGCCCGGACCTGATCGTGGATTGAACCGGCGGATTTCGACCAATCGATCTCGGCGTAGTCGTCGCCGAACCAGCCTGCATACGGCTCGTCACCCGTTGCCGCCTGCGGATCCCCCGGATCGCCGGCCGCGATTCGCGCCAACACCTCCGGCAGCAGGCTGATCGCGACCCGGATCAGTAGGCCGAAGGATATGGCGCCGTTTGCGCGGGAACTACCGCAAGTCCCAGCGCTCCGCGAGGAGACGGGCCGAACGGCCCGTCAGGCCGGCTCGGTCGGCGGCTACGATCCCGGGATGGATCGCCTGTCGCGGGTCGTCGCCGGCTGCCTTGTCGCGTCCATCGTCGCGGCCTGCAGCCAGGCCGCCCCCAGCCCGACCGGGCCGCGCGCCCTCGAACCCGGCACGTATCGCTCCCAGGCCTTCCAGCCGCAGGTGACCTTCACGCTGCCCGACGGCTGGTGGCTGCCGGCCGACACCCCCGACTACCTCGGGCTCCAGCCCGTCTCCTCCGACCTCGTCGGCATCCACCTCTTCCGAGACCCGTTGCCGGCGTCGCAGGACCAGTCCTGTCCGATCGAGCCGGAGCCGGGCGTCAGCGCTTCGGCCATGGCCCTCGTGACCTGGTTCCGGAGCCTGCCGGGGTTCGCCGCGAGCAACCCCAAGCCCGTCACGATCGGCGGCCTCCAGGGCATCGAGATCGATCTCGCGATCGTCGCCGACTGGAAGCCGTCGTGCCCGTTCGCAAATGGCCTGCCGACCGTCCCGCTGTTCGTGGGTCGGTCGAACGAAAGCTTCCGCTGGGTCGTTGCCGGGCCCGAGCGGCTGCGCCTGTCCCTCCTCGACCTGCCCGACGGCGGCACGCTCGTCGTCGACATCGACGCCTATGACGGGGCCCTGATGGACAGCCTTCTGGCGATGGCCACCCCGATCGTCGCGGGCATGCAGTTCGCGACCCCGTGACCGAGAACTGGCCTCGACTCGCCAGGCGCGATCAGCGATCGCCCTCGCACAGGCGTTCCAGAGAGACGAGCTGAATTCGGTCCTCCTTGATGGCCGCCTCGCGGAGGCCGTCGGAGAATCCTGACCTGCTCACGAGAACGACCCTCGGTTCCTTGACCTCGATGCCGGCCTGGCGGAGTGCCGGGAGCTTGAACCGCTCGAGCTCGCCGAGGATGGCGACGCTCATTGGCTCGGACCGCCAGCGCACCTCACCGACCACGACCGCGCGCTTGCCTCGAAGACCGACGATGTCGATCTCCTCGGTGGTTCGTTCGTTGGTCGCCCGAAGCTCGTTGAGCGCGGGGCCCCACCAGGCTCCGACACGGGTGGCTGCGCCGATCCTGTTACGTCTGACCCAGTCGCGTGCGACATCCTCGATGGCCGGGGCGAGATGGTCGGCGAGACGCGGGCGGATCTCGTCATCGAGAACCACGGCTGGGTTCAGGCCGGCAGCCAAGTCATCCTCGAAGGGGAACACCCAGCGAAACCAGAACCGAAGGAATCCATCGTTCAGGCGGTACTGCCCCACGCGGCTGCGTCGATCGGGATCGGTGACCGGGTAGCGCGAGCTCACGAGATCGAGACCCTCGAGAGTTGCGAGGTAGCGTCCGATCTTGTTGTGCTCGACGTGCGAGCGGCCCGCGATCGTCGGGTAGTCGGCAGGGCCGGCCGCCAGGGCGGCAAGCAGGCTGAAGTATGTGGCCGGCGATTCGAGTTCCTGAGCGAGGACTGCGCGTCCCTCGTTGAACAGGCCTGCCAGGGGATCGAGTGTCGTCGCCGCCAGACTTGCCGCGGGGTCGGCCGAGCCCGCCATGACCGCCAGATACTTCGGCATCCCGCCCGCGAGCCCGAATGCCACGAGCTGGTTCTCGGGCGTCATGCCCTCGAGGAGTTCCTGCGCGCGCCAGAAATCGAGTGGGCGGATCCGGAGCGGCTGAAGGCGGTCGTGCAGGGGCTGCCGTTCTGCCAGGAGCTCCTCCATGATTCCAACGTGGCTGCCGGTCAGGATGAGCTTGAGCCGCGAGTTCGGCGACTCCTCCTCCATGATCTTGAGGAGCGTGGACGGCAGTGCCCGGTCGACGCGGAGGAGATTCGGGAGTTCATCGATAACGGCGAGTCGCGGCTCGGTGTGAGCGCGGCGATAGAGGGTTCGAAAGAGCGTCTCCAGATCGGGAAGGTCCGGTCGCTCGCCGTCCCGCTCGAGCGTGGCGGCGAACCCCGCGAGCTGGTCGGGCAGGGCGCGAGTGGTCCCGATCAGAACGTCCGCCTCGCGTCCGTGGGCGAAGGCCTTGAAGAGCCACGATTTTCCGACCCGACGGCGGCCGTGTAGGACGAGCGCTCGTGGCTCACCGACCCGGTCGAACCAGCCCTTGATGGCATCGAGCTCGGCGACTCGATCGCGAAATCGGTCGATGGCCTCGAACACATAGGGCATCTGTTTACTCCAGCGTAACTTACGACAGCGTAAGCAAAGCCTGCCTGGTTGGTCAAGTCGCTGGCGCGGCTTCCACGGTCCTCCCGATCGCGAGAGAAGCGAGACACCGACAGTCTCGACGTGGCGGCCACGTCCACGTCCGTCAGCGGTGGCCTCTTGCAGCAACGACCGCAACGGCGGGTATAGTCAATCGCCTCGCGAGCGGCGACGAGCGCGAGACCGATTCGGGCGGGCCCGTAGCTCAGCGGCAGAGCAGGGGACTTTTAATCCTCGTGTCCTGGGTTCGAATCCCAGCGGGCCCTCCATGACCACCGGCCGCCGTCGTAGAGGGAGAGACGCAATGGCTGAGGTCGTCTCGATCGTCACTGGCACGGTCTCCAGCGACGGCCTTCAGCAGGTCGCCGACGCCTACCGGTCCGGGCTGTCCGAGGGCCCGCCTCCCGAGATCGAGGAGACGTTCCTACTCGAGGCGGACGGTGGTCGCGTCGCGATCCTGTCGGTGTGGCATCGACGCTCCGGCCTGGAAGCCATGATTGCCTCCGGTGAAGAGCCCTTCGCCAGACGCGTGATCCGAGAGGCTGGCGGCAGTCCGGAGGTGACGGTCTATCGGATCGTCCAGCGTGCCGGGTCCGACGACTGACTCGGAGACTGACACGGGCTCGAACACAAGGATTCCAGATCAGGCGCGGCGCCAGACGACGCAGCACATCCCGGGCTGGCGGGCGAGCTCGGCGCGGATGCCGGTGGCGCCCAGCCCCGCGATGACCCCATCCATCAGCGACAGGTTCATCCCACAGACGAGGGTCCGATGCGCCTGCGCGAGGGCGTCGAACGGGCAGTTGCGGAGGACGACCAGGTCGCCGCTGCCCGCCGCAGGCTCGAACCCAGCCTCCGCCAGCACGGAGATCGCGGCCTCCACGAGGGCCCCCCGTCCACGCGAACGCCCGGCCCGACGTCGCGCCTCCTGCCCGAGCGCCCGGCCGTAGGATCGGGCGGCCTCGTCGAGCGCCGCCTGGGTGGAGGCGTCCGAGGCCACGCCCCTCGACAACGCGGCGGCGAACAGCCGCGCCGCCAGCTCGTAGCGGCGGGCCGGCAGCGAGACGCTGACCTCGCGGTCGGAGCGGGCGTACAGCTTCGACGGGCGACCGGCGCCTGGACCGGTTCGGCCGGTCAGGCGGCGGTACGACACGTCCAGCAGGCCGGCATCGCCGAGCCGGTCGAGGTGAAACGCCGCCAGCGCTCGGCTGATCCCCAGGGCGGTGGCGGCCGCGTCGCGGCCGACGGGCTCGCGGCTCGACGCGACGTGCTCGTAGAGCCGGCGACGTACCGGCTCGGCGAGAACGGCGACGTCGGCGACGGCGTCGCGGGGCATGTCCATGTCTCGACTCTACGGCTGAGCTGCATCTAACGCAAGTGGTCTTTAGCGGAACCCTCGCCGGGTGGTTGACACTAATAATAGGACACGCTAGTTTTAGAAGCACCAACAAACCAACCAGTCGAGGCGACCGATGACTCCAGCTCCCCACCTCTCGCTGGCCCCAGACCTCGTCGAGGCCGAGCCGGTCCCGACCCCCGCCACCGCGCCCACCGGCCGGCGCATCGAGCCCGCGGACTGGCGGCGCTACGAGAGCTACCTCGGCGAGATCCTCGAGGCCCTTGGCCTTGACCTCTCGAGCGCGGCCACCGTGGCCACGCCGCGCCGGTTCCTGCAGGCCCTGTACGACGCGACCGACGGGTACGACGGCGATCCCAAGCTCCTGACGGCCTTCCCGACCGAGTGCCACGGCGACGCCAACTGCGAGCTGGCCCAGGTCATCGAGGGTCCCATCCGGTTCCACGCGCTGTGCGAGCACCACGCGCTGCCGTTCAGCGGCGAGGCCTACGTCGGCTACGTCGCCCACGAGGGCATCATCGGCATCAGCAAGCTGACCCGCCTCGTCCGGGTCCTTACCCGCCGCTTCGGCGTCCAGGAGCGGATGACCCACCAGATCGCCGACGAGCTCGATCGGCTCGTGGCGCCGCACGGGGTCGCGGTCTATCTGGAGGCGCACCACCTGTGCACGCAGATGCGCGGCGTGCGTGAGAACGATGCCCTGACACGAACGACGGCCTACCGCGGCGTCTACGCCGAGAACGCCGCCCTTCGACGCGAGTTCTTCGAAGCCAGCGGCCTCGGGATGGTTCGAGGGGGTCGACGATGACGGTCACGCTCGCGCCCGAGACGCTCCAGCGCCTCGAGCTGCTGTGGGAGGCGCTCCCGGCCGACCGTGCCGAGATCCGGGGTGGCGGCCTGCCGCCCGAGCTGGCTCGGCGGTACGGCGGCCCGCTCCTCGTCGGCCTGCGCCCGGATCGTCCGACGGTTATCGCCAACCTCGTGTCGACGATCGACGGCATCGTCGCGCTCGGTCCGGGGGAGCTGAGCGGCGGTCGCGTCGTCAGCGGGTCCCACGAGCCCGATCGGTTCGTCATGGCCCTGCTCCGGGCGCTTGCTGACGTCGTGCTGGTTGGCGCAGGCACGCTCCGTCAATCGTCCAGCCAGCGCTGGACCGCCGAGCACCTGCAGCCGAAGCTCGCGCCGGCGTTCGAGGACTGGCGCCGCGCGATGGGGTTGGCGCCCCGACCCATGACCGTGATCGTGACCACCAGCGGGGACATCCCGGTCGAGCACCCAGGCTTGACCAGCCCCGACATCCGGGTCGTCGTGGCCACGTCGCTCGATGGCGCGCGGAGGCTCGCCCACCGGGGCCTGACGGACAACATCTCGCTCGAGGTCCTCGGAGGCGCAGGCGCCCTCGACGGAGCCAGCTCGCTCGATGCTGCCGCGATCGTCGAACTGGTCGGGCGGCTGGGCGCGCGGGTCGCCCTGGCCGAGGGTGGGCCGCACGCGCTCGGCGAGCTCGTTGGAGCCGATCTCGTGGACGAGCTGTTCCTGACCGTCTCGCCGCAGCTCGTCGGCCGAGCCGATCCCGCCCGCCTCGGCCTCGTCGAGGGCGTGGCCGTTCCGCCGGGCTCGCGCTGGCAGGAGCTGGCGAGCGTCCGACGCTCCACCGACCACCTGTTCCTGCGATATCGCCGCGCTTCGATTGCGGCAGCCACGGAGGCCTGACATGCCACAGCAGACCCACGTCATCGTCGGCGCCAGCCTCGCCGGAGCCAGTGCCGCCGCGGCCCTGCGCAAGCGCGGCTTCGACGGCCGGATCGTTCTGATCGGCGATGAGCCCCATCTCCCGTACGAGCGCCCGGAGCTGTCGAAGAAGTACCTCCGCGGCGAGGTCGAAACCCCGGTCATCGTGCACGACGAGGCGTTCTACGCGGACTCGGCCATCGAGCTCCTGCGGGGCCGCCGGGTCACCGGCCTCGATCTCGATGCCCGCCGGGTGATCATCGATGCCGAGACGATCCGGTTCGACCGGCTGCTGGTCGGGACCGGCGCCTCGCCCCGGCCGCTGGGCGTGCCCGGCGAGGACCTCCCGGGCGTGCACCGGCTGCGGACCCTGGAGGACGCGGATGCGATTCGCGAGGCGGCCGCTCGCGCGAGCGGCGCCGTCGTCGTCGGTGGCGGCTGGATCGGCTCGGAGGTGGCTGCCTCGCTGCGCCAGCTCGGCCTCGATGTGGCCGTCGTATCGCTCACCCCAACGCCGCTGGAGCACGTCCTGGGCGCCGAGATCGGCGCGATCTACCGGGAGACGCACGAGGGGCACGGCGTGCGATTCGTCACGGGTTCGCGCGTTCGGAGAATCCTGGGCACGGATCGAGCGACCGGGGTCGAGACGGATGACGGCCGGCGAATCGAGGCCGACCTCGTGATCGTCGGTGTGGGCGCGGATCCGCGGACCGACCTGGCCGTCGCTGCGGGCCTCGAGGTTCGGAACGGCATCGTCGTCGGCGCCAACCTCGAGACAGGCGCTCCCGGCGTGTTCGCGGCCGGTGACGTGGCGAACGCCTGGCACCCGTTCTACCGGCGCCACCTCCGGGTCGAGCACTGGGACAACGCCAAGCGCCAGGGCCGGGCGGCCGCGGCGAGCATGCTCGGCGAGCCGACGAGCTACGATCGGATCCCGTACTTCTACTCCGACCAGTACGAGCTCGGGATGGAGTACACAGGGCACGCCCTCCACTGGGACGAGGTCGTCATCCGGGGCGACCGCGAGGCGCGCGAGCTCATCGCCTTCTGGCTCTCCGGTGGGCGCGTCGTGGCCGGCATGAACATGAACGTCTGGGACGTCGCGCCGGCGATCGAGCGGCTCGTCCGGTCTCGGTCGGCCATCGATCGCGACCGCCTGGCCGACCCGGACGCTCCGCTCGAGGCGCTCGCTCCCGCCGCGTGACCGGAGGCGGGGCCCGAAAAGGTTGCGCGGCCGGCGCGCGATGTCGTATCGTCCGGCCCTCATGCACGAGCCAACCGCCCACCACGAGGCGAAGAAGCTCTGGCGGCCCTGCCGGGAGGCACGGGCGCCAGGGCTCTGACGGCGCGTCGCACGAGCGACGAACCACCAGGAGCCACCCGGCGCGGAGGCTCCAGGGGCCGCGGACACCACCACCGGTGACCGCGGTCTTTTGTTTGCAGTCGGAGCCTCCGGAACGGAACAGCGGAGGAACCGACGCCATGACGACCTTCATCTTCGGAGACGGCCACCTCGGCCGGGCGATCGCCGCGGCCATCGCGGAACGCGGCGAGGCCGAGCCGATCGTCGTCGGGCGGCCGCCGGACGGCGAGCATCGGGCAACCCGGTTCGTCGGTGCCGACCTCGTCTTCGACGCCTCGGTTCCCGGCGCCGTCGCCGGGAACGTCGCGGCGGCGCTCGCGGCCGGCTGTCGACGGTTCGTCATCGCCGCGACCGGCTGGGAGGATGCTCGAGACGCGGTCGACGAGGCGCTCCGCGCGCATGACGCGGCGGCGGGCGCGGCGCCGAACTACAGTCTCGGGGTCGCCGCACTGCTCCGGCTGACCGACCTCGCCGGGCAGCTGTTCGCCGCCCTCGACGGCTTCGACCCGTACGTCCTCGAATGGCACCGCCGCGGCAAGGCGGACCGGCCGTCCGGCACGGCCCGGGAGCTGGCCCGCCGTCTGCTGGCCGTCGATCCTCGAAAGCACACCATCGCCCCGACCGGCTCGTCAGCCCCGGCGCCCGACGAGCGCGAGGTGGCCAGCGTCCGGGCCGGCGCTTCGCCGGGCATGCACGTCGTGGGCTTCGATGCGGCGGGCGAGACGGTCGAGCTGCGCCTGACGGCGCGCGATCGCTCCGCCTACGCGGCCGGGGCGCTCGTGGCGGCCGACTGGCTTCGGGCCGCGCCGCGTTCGCCGGGCATCCACTCGTTCGACGAGGTCGTCGAAGAGCGCATCGGTGTGGCCGCCAACGGGCCCGGCCCAGCGCTCGAGAAGCCTCGGGCGGTGACCGGCTCCACCGGCTGACCGCCTCGCCGCCGTTCGACGCACCGCCAACGAAGCTCGAAGGAGACCCGACATGCCCCGCCTCGAACGTCACGCTCGAACCACCCGTCCGGTCCTGCGGGGCGCCCTGACCGCCATGGTCACGCCCTTCACCGCCGACGGCGCCCTCGACGAGCCGACCCTGCGCGAGCTCGTCCTGCTCCAGGTCCTGGCCGGGATCGCCGGCCTCGTCCCGTGCGGCACGACCGGCGAGGCGCCGACGCTGTCGGTCGCCGAGCGGGAGCGCGTCATCGCGCTGACCGTCGAGACCCTTGCGACGCGACCGTCGCAGCGACGGGTGCCGGTCGTCGCCGGAACGGGGACCAACGACACCGCCGCGACGATCGCGGCGACGCGCCGCGCCGCCGAACTCGGCGCCGACGCGGCCCTCGTCGTTGCGCCCTACTACAACCGGCCCGACGGCCGGATGCTGGAGGCCCACTTCCGGGCGGTGGCCGACGAGGGCGACCTGCCGATCGTCGTCTACAACGTGCCATCGCGGACCGGGACGAACGTTCCGGCCGACGTCTTCCTGCGGCTGGCCGAGCATCCCCGCGTCATCGCCGTCAAGGAGGCGTCCGGCAACCTGGAGCAGATCGCGGTCATCTGCCGCGATCGGCCCCGTGACGTGGCCGTCCTGGCCGGTGACGATGCCTGGACCCTCGCGGTGCTCGCGATGGGTGGCGATGGCGTGGTCTCGGTGGCGAGCAACGAGATCCCGGGTGACATGGTCGGGCTGTGCGCGGCCGCGCTCGCCGGCGACTGGGACGCGGCCCGGCGGATTCACCGTCGCTGGCTGCCGCTGTTCCTCGCCAACTTCCGCGGCGGCCCGAATCCCGTCCCGGTCAAGGCCGCCCTCGCCGCGATGGGCGTGCTCAGGTCCGATGGCGTTCGGCGGCCGCTGCTCGGCCTCGCCGACGGCGATCGCGAGTCGCTGATGGCGCTGATGCGCGGGCTCGGCCTCCTGGAGGCGGGGGGCCGGATCGCGACGCGGCAGACGGCGGGCAGGGCGGCCACGGAGCTCGTCTCGTGACCGACATCCTGGCCGACCTCGACGCAGGCCGGCGCCGAGCGGCCTCACCGGATCGGGCGGCCACCGCCGGCTGGCGGGTCGACGCGAGCGTCAAGGCGGAGATCCTCGAGCTGTTCGACCGTGGTGGCGATCGGACCTTCGAGGTCGGCCCGCTGGCGTTCGCCGATCGCGCCTCACTGCCGCTCAAGCGCCTCCATGACGGCGTCGACGCCAGGGCCGCCCGGGATGCCGGGCGGCCCTGGCGGATCGTGCCCGGCGGGACGAGCCTCCGGGCCGGCGCGCATCTCGAGCCCGGCGGCGTCGTCATGCCGCCGTCGTTCGTGAACGTCGGCGCCTGGATCGGCGCCGGCACGATGATCGATTCCCACGTCCTGGTCGGCTCCTGCGCCCAGATCGGGGCGCGCGTCCACCTCGCCGCGGGCGTCGTGATCGGCGGCGTGCTCGAGCCGCCGGGGGCACGGCCGGTCATCGTCGAGGACGACGTCTTCGTCGGTGGCGGCTGCGGGCTGTACGAGGGCGTGCTGGTCGGACGGGGCGCCGTCCTCGCGGCCGGCGTGACCCTGACCGGGACGTCACGGCTGTTCGACCTCGTCCGCGAGCGGGTCATCGAGGGGACAGCCGACGCGCCGCTGGTCGTGCCCGAGCGGGCCGTCGTCGTGCCCGGCACCCGCGCCGTCGACGGGAGCTTCGGCCGCGAGCACGGCCTCGGGGTCGCGACGGCCCTGATCGTCAAGGACCGCGACGCGGGCACCGATGCGCGGGTCGCGCTCGAGGCGGCGCTCCGGTGAGCGCCCTCCGTGCATCCGCGCCGGCAACCCGCGGCCGGCCGGCCGCCACCGACGCGCCGCGCCGGGGCCGTCCGCCGGCCCGCAACGAGATCCTGCGCGCAGGTCGCCTCGGCGGCCTGGAGCCGGAGAACCTGGCACGGCGTTTCGGGACGCCGCTGTACGCCTACGACCTCGGCGTCGTCGATCGGCAGGTCGCCGCGCTGCGGGCCGTCCTGCCGCCCGGCTTCGAGCTGGCCTACGCGGTCAAGGCCAACCCGGCGCTGGCGGTCGTGCGCCACCTCGCGCGCCGCGGCCTGGGTGCGGATGTCGCGTCGGGCGGGGAGATTGAGGCGGCGCTCCGCGCCGGGGTGTCGCCGGCGACGATCGTGATGACCGGGCCCGGCAAGCGCGATGACGAGCTGGTGCTCGCGGTCCGGACCGGGCTCCGGGCGATCACCGTCGAATCGCTCGGCGAGCTGGAACGGCTCGAGCGAGTCGCGGCCCGGGAGGGGCGGGTCGTGCCGATCCTGCTTCGAGCCGCCGTGTCGCCCGAGGTCGCGCTGGAGCGGGTCCGGCTCGTCGGCGACGACGGGGCCGGGAAGTTCGGCATGGCCGACGACGATCTCCGGCTCGCTGCGCGGCGGGCCGCCCGGTCGGCCCACCTCGAGCCCCTTGGGATCCACGCCTTCGGTGCCTCGAACGTCGTCGACGCGGAGGCCCTGGCCCGCCATGTCGAGCGAACGGTCGAGCGGGCACGAGCGGTTGCCGCGGAGGCGGGGTTCACGCTTCGGCTCGTCGACGCGGGCGGCGGTCTCGGCATTCCGTACGAGCCCGAGGATCGGGAGCTCGACCTCGCCGCGCTCGGCCGCCGGCTGCGCTCGATCAGGAACCGCCTGGAAGGGGATGCGACCACGCGGGACGCCCGCGTGCTCCTCGAACCTGGCCGGTTCCTCGTCGGTCCGGCTGGCGCCTACCTGGCCCGGGTCGTCGATCGCAAGTCCGTCGACGGCGCCCACGTCGTGATCCTCGACGGCGGGATCCACCACCTGCTGCGCCCGGCCCTGGTCGGCCAGGAGCACCGCATCCGGACATTCGGATCGAACGGCGGACCGAGGCCGAAGGCCTTCCCGGTCACCGTCGCGGGGCCGCTCTGCTCCGGCCTCGACGTGCTCACGTCCCAGGCCGTGATGCCGCCGCCGGCGATCGGCGACTTGGTCGCAGCCCTCGACGTCGGCGCCTACGGCTTCACCGAATCGATGCCGTTTTTCCTATCGCACCCGACCCCCGCGGAGGTCGTCATCAGCGACGGCGAGGCCAGGCTGGCCCGGCGACGGATCGAGCCACGCGAATGGCTCGCGATGCAGGAGGTCCCGTGACACCCGGAATCGCGGACGGGGAGCGCCTATCGTGACGGCATGCAGGGTCGCGTGGAGAATCGGCGAGGCGAGGGCCGTCGCGAGCGTCGTGAGCGCCGCGCGGCGGCGGGGGTTCCCCGGCTGCCGTGGCGCCGGATCGTCAACCCGTTCCCGCCGCTCGAGATCCTGAGCGTCGATCAGCTCGAGACGATCCACCAGGCGGGGCTCCGGATCCTGCGCGACATGGGCGTTGAGGTTCTCGGCGGGCGCGCTATCGATCACTTCGAGCGAGCCGGGGCGAGCGTCGAGCGAGAGGGCGACGTCGCCGGCC
Organism: Chloroflexota bacterium; assembly: GCA_012026785.1. Taxonomy (GTDB): domain Bacteria; phylum Chloroflexota; class Limnocylindria; order Limnocylindrales; family CSP1-4; genus UBA5189. The sequence goes on from VEOW01000115.1 coordinate 13,261, forward strand.
GCGGGGCGGCCGGGCTGGTCCGACTCGAGCCCGCCCACGTGGAGGAGCTGGTCGCCAGGGCGCCGTCGCGCTTCGAGCTGTTCGCCCGCAACCCCGATCGAAACCTCGTCTTCGGCGATCGCCACCTCGTCTTCGGAGCCGTCGGCGGCCCGGCCTTCGTGACCGACATCGACCGTGGCCGGCGGGCCGGCAACTTCGAGGATTTCGAAGCCTACGTCCGCCTGATCGGCGCGCTCGACGTCATTCACCAGGAGGCCGGCGGACCGCTCGAGCCGACCGACCTGCCGGTCGAGACGCGGCACCTCGACATGTACCGGACGCTGGCCACGACGCTCGACAAGACGTGGCAGTGCCTGGCCTACGGGCGCGAGACCGTGGACGATGCGATCGAGATCGCCTGCCTGGCGCGCGGGGTCAACCGCGAGCAGCTGGTGCGCGAGCCGAGCCTGATGACGATCGTGAACACCAACTCGCCGCTGCGCCTCGATGGCCCGATGTCCGAGGGGCTGATCGAGATGGCGACCTGGGGCCAGCCGGTCGTCGTGACCCCGTTCACGATCTCCGGCGCGATGGCGCCCGCCACGCTCGCCGGCGCCCTCGCCGAGCAGCACGCCGAGGCGCTGTTCGTCGTCGCCCTCGCCGAGATCGTCCGACCCGGGACGCCGATGATCTACGGCGGCTTCACCTCGAACGTCGACATGCGGACCGGCTCGCCGGCCTTCGGCACGCCCGAGTACGTGAAGGCGCAGCTCGCCAGCGGCCAGCTGGCCCGGCGGGTCGGGCTGCCGTTGCGCTCGTCGAACGTCACCGGCTCGGCGGTCGTCGATGCCCAGGCGGCGTACGAGAGCGAGATGTCGATCTGGGGGGCGATGCTGGCCGGCGCAAACCTGCTGTACCAGGGCGCGGGCTGGCTGGAAGGCGGCCTCACCGCGTCGTTCGAGAAGCTGATCCTCGACGCGGAGCTGCTCCAGCAGATGGCGCTGGTGCTCGAGCCGATCGCGGTCTCGGACGACGAGCTGGGGCTCGATGCGATCGCCGAGGTCGGCCCCGGCGGCCACTTCTTCGGGGCGGCCCACACGCTGGCGAGGTTCGAGACGGCCTTCTACCAGCCGATGCTCTCGGACTGGCGGAACTTCGAGACGTGGCGCGACGACGGCGCTCGGACTGCGACCGAGCGGGCGAACGCCATCTGGAAGCGACTCCTGGCCGAGTTCGAGCCGCCGCCGCTCGATCCGGGCACCGCCGAGGCCATCGACGCCTTCGTCGAGCGTCGGAAGCGCGAGATCGTGCCCGGCGGGTAATAGGCCGGGTGCGCGGTCACGCCTGGCGGCCGCTCGAGTCGGGGAGCGCGACGACTTCGACGCCGAGCGCGGCGGCAACCGCGGCGAGCCCGCGATCCGACGTGGCCAGGTCGGCGCCCAGCGCGACCGCGGTTGCGAGGCAGACCGCGTCCGCCCGCGAGATCGGGGCGCGCTCGCGATGGTAGTGACCGGCCCGGATCGAGGCCGCAGTTCGGGCGATGGACAGCCAGACAGGCTGGACTTCCAGGCCGGACGCGAGCAGCCAATCGATCCGATCTCGCACGTCCTGCTCATGGCGACCGCCGATGCGGATCATGTTCTCCATGGCCTCGGCGAGGTTGACGGCCGAGATCGACGGCGGCGGGCGCCGCCGGAGGATCGCCTCGACCTCGGGCCGACCGGGCTCGCCGGCCAGGAACGCGATCAGCGCGGACGCGTCGAGAACGGTCGTCGCAGCTTCCTCGCTTCGATCTCTTCCTCTTCCTCGCGCGCGATGCGTCGCATCTCGCCGCTCGTCGGGCCGGGCCCGGCAAGCGAGCCGGCCGCGGCGCCGATCGGGTCGTCTGGCAGCGGGCGGATTCTCAGCATGCTGCCCTCGTCGTCGAGGATGACGTTGCGCGTACCCCACCGCCGCCGGACCTCGGCCGGAACCTGGATCTGGCCGCCCTGTGAGATCTTCGTGATTCTCATGAGACTATCCTAGGTTTCATGAGCATGTCGGTCAACCGTTCGCAATGCCAGCGGCCGCCGTCGCCAGCGGTTCCTTCTCGGCGAGCCAGCACGCGGCAGATTGGCCACCGCCGACGTCGAAGAGTGGCGGCGGCTCGACCCGGCAGCGGTCGAAGGCCAGCGGGCAGCGGGTGTGGAACCGGCAGCCGGGCGGGATGGCGGCTGCGTCGGGCGTCTCGCCGCTGAGGACGACGCGCTTCGCGCGCTCCTCGGCCGTCATCGGCTCGGGCGACGGCGACACGGACACCTGCGCCTGGGTGTACGGATGGCGCGGCGCGGAGATGACTCGTGCGGCTGGACCGATCTCCATGATCGCCCCGAGGTACATGACCGCGATGCGATCGGCGATCACCCATGCCAGCGACAGGTCGTGGGTGATGAACAGGTACGTCAGGCCGCGCTCCTTGCGAAGGTCCAGCATGAGGTGCAGCAGCTCGGTTCGAATCGAGACGTCCAGCATGCTGCCCGGCTCGTCGGCGACCACGAGCTCCGGCCCCAGCACGAGCGCGCCGGCGATGACCGCCCGCTGGCGCTGGCCGCCCGAAAGCTCGTGGGGATAGCGAGCCGCGAACTGGTCGGCCGGCCGCAGGCCAGCCGCGTCGATCGCCTCGAGGACCCGCCGCTCGCGCTCGGCCGGCGTCCCGGCGAGGCCGTTGACCTGGAGCGGCTCGGCCACGAACTCGCGGATCGACTGCTTCGGGTCGAGCGTCTCGTACGGGTCCTGGAAGATGAGCTGGACGCGCCGCCGATAGCCGCGCAGGTGACGCTGGCCCCAGAGGTCCGAGACGTCCGCCCCGTCGAATTCGATGCGGCCACCGGTCTGGCGGGTGAGCTTGACGATGACCCGGCCGGTCGTCGTCTTGCCGGAGCCGGATTCACCGACCAGCCCGAGGACCTCGCCGCTGTCGATCGCCAGGTCGATCCCGTCGACGGCGCGGACGACCCCACCCGAGCGACCGAGGGCGATCTCGACCAGGCCACGCCGGATCGGGAAGTGGACCTGGAGGTTCGTCAGCCGGAGCAGCTCGGTCACCAGCGATCCCTCACGCCGCATCCTCGCCCGCGGCCGTCGGCGTCGCCGGCGACGCCCCACTGACCTCGTCCGACGACGGAAACAGATGGCAGGCGACCCGGACCCCGTCATCGAAGCGGACTTCGGGGGGATCGACCTCCGAGCAGACCGGCATCACGAACGGACAGCGCGGGGCGAACCGGCAGCCGGTCGGTGGATCGAGCAGGTCGGGCGGCTGGCCCGGGATGACCTCGAGCGTCCGGCGGTCGGCGTGGATGTTCGGAAAGGCGCCGAGCAGCTTGCGGGTGTAGGGATGGCGCGGCTCCCGGAAGACCCGTTCGACGGGCCCCTCCTCGGCGACCTTGCCGGCATACATGATCAGCACCCGGTCGCACGTCTCGGCGATGACCGAGAGGTCGTGGGTGATCAGGATCAACGACAGGCCGAGGTCACGCCGCAGCTGCTCGAGGAGCAGCAGGATCTGGGCCTGGACCATGACGTCGAGCGCGGTCGTCGGTTCGTCGCCGATGACGATCGCCGGGTCGCAGGCCAGGGCCATCGCGATCATCGCCCGCTGGCGCATCCCTCCGGAGAGCTCGTGGGGGTAGGCGCCGAGGCGCTTGCGCGGGATGCCGACGAGGTCCAGCAGCTCGGCGGCTCGCCGCTTGGCGGCGGTGTCGCTCTGGCCGAGCCGGTGCCGGATCGGCTCGGCGATCTGGTCGGCCACGCGGATGACGGGATTGAGGGCGTTCATCGCGCCCTGGAAGACGATGCTGATCTCGCGCCAGCGGTAGCGCTGCATGGCCCGCTCCGACTTGGGCACGAGATCGATCCCGAACAGCTCGACGCTGCCGCCGCGGATCCGGCCGTTCGAGGGCAGCAAGCGAACGAGCGACAGCGCGGTCGTCGTCTTGCCGCAGCCGGATTCGCCGGCCAGGCCAAGGGCCTCGCCGTCGGCCAGCGAGAAAGACACGCCGTCGACCGCGCGGACCCAGCCGCGCTCCAGCCGGAAGTGCGTCTTCAGGTCGCGGACCTCGAGCAGCGGCGCGGCGGGGTCCGCGAGCTTCGGCAGCGGCCACTGGCGGCGGCCGCGGATCTCGTCGGGCGTCTGGGTCATCGGCGGCCCTGCAGCTTCGGATTCAGGATGTCGTCGAGAGCGTTGCCGAGGAGCGTGAAAGCGAACACGACGAGCACGACCGCGGTGCCGGCAGGGACGAAGTACCACCACGCGCCGAGGCCCGGCGCGCCGGTGCTCCGGGCGGCTTCCAGCAGCTGGCCCCACGACGGCTGGAACGGGTCGCCGAGGCCAACGAACGACAGCGTCGTCTCGGTCAGGATCGCCCCTGCGAAGGTCAGGACGGCGTTGGCCACGATGAGGTTCACGACGTTCGGGAGGATGTGGCGGCGCATGATGTGGCCGCTCGAGGCGCCGATCACGCGCGCCCGGTCGACGAACGCCCGCTCCTTGAGGGACAGCGTCTGGGCGCGGATGATCCGGGCCGCCGACGACCAGCTGGTGATACCGATGACGACCACGATCACCAGCAGGCTGAGGCGGATGCCGAAGAGCTCGCGGCTGCCGGTGCCCAGGGCGTCGCGGATGATCGCGGTCAGGATGATCGCCAGGACGAAGGTTGGCAGGACGAGGAAGAAGTCGGCGACCCGCATCAGGACCGCGTCGAAGCGCCCGCCGACGTAGCCGCTGACGATGCCCAGGACCGCCCCGATGGCGACCGTGATGAACGTCGCCAGCAGCCCGATGACCATCGAGATCCGGGTCGCGTGGACGGTCAGGTTGAGGATCGAGCGGCCCAGCTGGTCGGTCCCGAACGGGAACTCGGTCGACGGCGGGGCGAGCCGCGGCCCCGTCGCGGTCACCGCGGTCTGGAGCGGGCCGACGAGGACGTCCGGCAGGATCGCTAGGATCGTGAAGACGGCCAGGATGCCGATCCCGAAAGCGCCGTTCGGGCGTCGCAGGATCTCGCGCAGGAATGCCCCCCGCCGACGGCCGACCGGGCGGAGCGAGGTGTCGCTGACCGGTAGGGCAGGGGCGGTCACGTTCGAACCCGCGGGTCGAGGATGCCGTAGGTCAGGTCGGCGACGAGGTTCGCGAGGACCACGCCCACGCTGAGCAGCAGAAACACGCCCTGCAGGACGGGGAAGTCGCGGCTCGACAGGGCGTCGACCGTCAGCGTGCCGAGCCCTGGCCAGTTGAAGACGACCTCGACCGTGATCGCACCCGCCACGACGTAGCCGAGGTTGATCGCGATGAGCGTCACTGCCGGCAGCAGGGCGTTGGGGATGGCGTGGGTCCGCAGCACCCGGCCCTCGGTGAGGCCCTTCGCCCGGGCGGTCGTGATGTAGTCCTCGCTGAGCGTCTCGACGATCGACGAGCGCATCAGGATCGAGTACTGGCCGACGAGGCCGAGTGCCACCGTGGCCAGCGGCAGCGCGAGGTGGAAGCCGATGTCGGCGATCTGGTCGAGGGGTCCCGAGTACACGCGCCCGACCGTGTCGATCCCGAACGTCGGGAACCATCCCAGGCCGGTCGCGAAGATCAGCAGCAGGGCCATCCCGAGGAGGAAGTACGGCGTCGAGTACAGGATCAGCGACAGGCCGTTGCCGAGGTGGTCGAGGACGCCCCCTCGTCGCCAGCCCGAGTAGGCGCCGAGCGCCAGGCCGAGGACGATCGCGATGAGCTCGCCGAGCCCGAACAGCAGCAGCGTCGGCCCGAGCTTCTGCAGGAGTACGTCAGTCACCGGGCGACCACGGGCCCCGTACGAGAAGCCGAGGTCGCCCTGCGCCGTCGCGGCCAGGTAGGCCACGAACTGGTCCGGGAACAGCGGCTTGTCGAGGCCCCACCGCTCCCGGGTGGCCGCCACGACCTCGCCGCTCACGTTCGGGATCCGGCCGAGCAGGATGCGCTCCGGTGAGCCGGGCATCATCCGGAACAGCACGAAGTTCAGGATCACGATCAGCAGGATCGTGATCGCCGCGCTCGCGAGCCGCCGGGCGAGATACCGAAGGCTCACGCGCTACCGCTCGGATGGGGTGGGCTGGGGGCGCCGAAGCGCCCCCGCGTCACTCTTCTTCCTCGGCCGGGCGCCGTCGGCGCATCAGCAGGAAGCCGCCGCCGACGACCGCGATGACCACGAGCGCCCCGACGAGCAGGACCGTCGAGTCGACCCCGCCGCCGGCGCCCGCTGGCGCCGCGCTCGGCGTCGGGCTGGTGCCAGGCGATTCGCCGGCCGTCGGCGCCGCCGTGGGCGGGCCCTCGGTCGGGACGGCGCTGGCGTCCTGGAGCAGCATGTAGCCGGGGTAGCCGAAGCCGAACAGCGGCACGCCGGTATCGGGCGGCTGGTTGGTCCAGCCGGTGAACTTGTCGGTCCGCATCGCGTGCAGCTCGCTGTCGTAGTACAGGACGTGATAGCAGGCTGCGTCGTAGAACAGCTGCTGCATCTCGTCGACGTACTCCTTGCGGGTCGCCTCGTCGGTTGCCTGCTGCTGGAGCGTGTTCAGCTCGTCATAGCGAGGATCCGAGTAGAAGCAATCGTTGACCGCCTGGGGGATCTGGTCGGTCGTGAACAGCCCCAGCAGCGAGTTCGGGTCAGGGTCGCCGCCCCAGCCCCACATGTAGAAGTCCCAATCGGCGTTGTACCCGTCGTCGTACTCGGGCCCCGGCAGGAGTTCGAGGAGGGCGCCCTCCTCGGTCACCGCGGCGTCGACCCCGATGCCGATCTGCTCGAACCAGCCCTGGATGAACTGGGCGTCGGCGGAGTGGTCTTCCGAGTCCGGCCAGGTCAGCCGCAGGACGATCGGTTTGCCGTCCTTGTCGACCCGGCGTCCGTCGTCACCGCGCGCGTAGCCGGCGGCGTCGAGGCGCCGATTGGCCTCGGCGAGGTCGAAGGTTCGCGGGTTGTCGGGCTCGACGTGCCAGTCGACGTGGTACGGCGGGACGTGCGTCGTTCCGGGGACCCCGTGGCCGTTCAGAACCCGATCCACCAGCGTCTGCCGATCGATGGCGTATCCAAGGGCGTCGCGGAAGGCCTGGTCCTCGAGAGCCGAGGTGGACCCGCCATAGCCGTCCTCGGTTGCCCGGGTGTTGAACGACAGGTAGGTATAGCCGTTGGCGTAGCCCTCGGCGACACGGATGTTCGGCTCGGTCGCGAGAGCATCGAACTGGTCGGCCCCGGTGCCTCGGACGTAGTCGAGCTCGCCCGACCGCAGCGCCTGGACCATGGTGTCCACGCTCTCGAACGTCTGGAAGACGATCTGGTCGGGGACGCCGGGCGTCCCCCAGTAGTTGGGATTGCGCTCCATCCGGATGGACTCGCCGGGGACCCACTCGACGGCGTGGTACGGCCCGGAGCCGACGACCGGCGGCTCGTTGGCGAAGTAGCCCTCGGCCGTGGCGTCGCTGATCTCCTGCTGGCTGTACTGCGACCAGATGTGCTCGGGCAGGATCGGGACGTAGGCCTGGGTGAGGAGAGTCGTTGGATATGAGGTGGTGGCGATCAGGTTCCCGGCGTCGTCGCACTCCACGCTCTCGAGCCCGGCACTGGAGAGATACGGCTCGAGATAGCCTGAGCCGACGTAGCCGTCGTCGGACGCCAGCACGTCGAGGACGAACTGGTAGGTGTAGCGGGCGTCCTCGCAGGTCGCCGGCTCACCGTCCGACCACTTCATCCCCTCGCGGATGTGGAAGGTGTGCGTCTTGCTGTCCGCCGACGTCGACCAGCTGTCGGCGAATCCGGGCGCCGGCTCGAGGTTGATGTCGAAGCTCACCAGCAGCTCGTACTGGATGCTGAACATCTCGTAGTCGGCATACGTGATCGACTGCCAGGGATTGAGCGTCTCGAGCTTCTGGTCGGTCCCGACCCGCAGCACGAGCTGGTCCTGGGCCTTGGCCCCACCGGCCATGATCAGCGTTGGGGCGAGCAGCAGCATGGCGGCCAGCATGGGCCGCACGCGGCGAGTCAGTGGTGATCGCATCGATCCTCCTCCAGGGACGCCGGTGTGGGCGCGAGCCCGCAACACGCGCGTCGCGCGACGGCCGCTAGGTTCGCACGCTCGGGGGTGCGAATGCAACCAGATCGCGCCGCCCTCAGCGGTCCGCGACGAGATTCGCAGTCGAAGCCGCCCGGAGGATCGGTCGATCGCAGCTGAAGAGGCCTTCGCCGGGCGTTTTCGCGCGTCTGTCGCCGAGGGCGAGGTCAGCGAGGATCCGGCCGAACAGGGCGGCGAACTTGTAGCCATGGGCCGCCCCGAGCGCGACCACCAGGCCCGGCATGCCCGGGACGCAATCGAGCACGAAGTCCCGGTCGGGCGTCAGGGTGTAGAGGCAGGTCTTCGTTCGAGTCGGGCCGAGGGCGGTCGGGAGGTGCTGCTCGAGGAAGCCGGCCACGCGGGCGAGACCGTCGGGGTCCGGTTCGAACGATCGTCCGTCGGCCGTCGTCTCGCGGCCGCCGATGTCCTGGCCGACCTTCGGCCCCCGGCCGCGGTGCGCCGGGAAGCCGTAGAACGACGGCTCGCCGAGCCAGATCCAGATCGGGAAGCGGTCGGGTTCGAAGGCCGCCCGGTCGGTGGCGTCGAACCAGGTGACCTGCTCGCGGGTGACCCGCAGCGGGAGGGCGTGACCGAGTGGACCCAGGAGGTCGTTCGTCCAGGCATCGGTGGCCAGGACGACGGCCCCGGTTTCGAACCGCCGGCCATCGGCCGTCTCGACCGTCAGCTCCCCAGCGGCCTCCTCGCGGATCCCGGTCACCTTGACCCGTTCGAGGAGCTCGGCCCCGTGCTCGCGCGCCAGCCGCTGGTGGGCCGGGTTGCCGACGCTCGGATCGGCGATTCCGGCAGCCTCCTGGAGCAGCCCGCGAGTGCCGTCGTCGAGGCGCCACTGGGGCCAGCGCCGGGCGATGGCGGCGGTATCCAGCCACTCGAACGCGACGCCCGCGGCGGTCATCGCGGCGGCGTAGTCCTCGATGGCCTCGGGCGCGTCGGGCGGCGCCAGGTCCAGCCCGCCGGTGATCGTCAGGATGCGGTCGCCGGACGCGGCCTCGACCTCGTGCCACGCCGCGAAGGCATCCTTCGCGAGCTCCACGTACTCGCGCCGGTGGTACGACAGCCGGATGATCCGCGACTCGTCCTGCGACGCGCCGCGGTCGTGACCGAGCTCGAACTGCTCCAGGCCCAGGACGCGGGCTCCGCGCTGGGCCAGGCGGTAGGCCGCGGCGCTCCCGATTCCACCGAGACCGATGACGATTGCGTCATAGCTGGTGCTCACGCTCCCGACGATAGCCGAGCCGCCGTGCCGCTGCGCCCGGCCGTGAGGCCGCTCAGCCGCGTTGTCGGCGAACGACGACACCCCTCCGTAGACTGCGCTCGTGGAGGTTCGCCGGGATGTCGGCATCATCGCCCGCGACGGCGTGCGGCTGTCGGCCAACCTGTTCCTGCCGGACGCCGTTGCGGACGGCGCGGCCGGGCCCTGGCCGGCGGTGCTGAACACCGACCCGTACCGGAAGGACGACTGGTCGGCGGGCTGGGACCTGACCCTCGCCTCGTACCTCGCGGAGCGCGGCTATGCGTACTGCCGCATGGACGTCCGCGGCACCGGCTCATCCGCGGGGGTCGCGCTCGACGAGTACACCGAGGCCGAGAGCCGCGACGGCTACGACGCGGTCGAATGGCTGGCGGCCCAGTCATGGTGCAGCGGCGCCGTCGGGATGTGGGGCCTGTCGTACGGCGGCTTCACCTCGCTCCAGGTGGCGACGCTGCGCCCGCCGCACCTCCGCGCGATCGTGCCGATCCAGGCCACCGACGACCGCTACACCGACGACGTCCACTACGTCGGCGGGGCGATGACGGTCAGCGAGCTGTCCCAGTACGCGGTCTCGCAGGTCGCCACGAACGCGATGCCGCCCGATCCGTCGGCGTGGGGCGAGGGCTGGCGCGACCGCTGGCGCGAGCGCCTCGAGGGGACCCCACCGTGGCTCTTCGAGTGGGCCCGCCAGCAGCGCGACGGACCCTACTGGCGGCGTGGCTCCGTGGCACCCGACTACGGCCGGATCGAGGCCGCCGTGCTCCACTTCGCCGGCTGGATGGACGAGTACGTCGACGCCGCCCTGCGGATGCAGGCGAAGTGCGTCAACGCCGCGGCCCATCGGACGATCGTCGGGCCGTGGGTCCACGGGCTCCCGGACCACGCCTACCCGGCGCCGAACATCGACTGGCTCCACGAGCTCGTCCGGTGGTTCGACCGGTGGCTGAAGGGGATCGAGAACGGCGTCGAGGCCGAACCCGCGCTGACGTGGTTCGAGCGCGAGTTCACCCGGCCCGCGCGGTTCCCGGCGCGGCTCAACGGGGCCTGGCGGGCGGTGTCCGGGTGGCCGGTGCCGCAGGACAACCTCGTGTTCGACCTCGAGGGCGGTGCCGAGCCCGGGCGCGGACAGCTGGTTCGCGGGGCGCCAACGGGCGACGGCGAGGACGTGTTCCAGCACCAACCGGCGGCCGGAGTGCGGGCGGGCTCGCTGTGCTGGGGCGCCGGGCACCGACCGAACGGCCTGGCGGCCGATCTCCGGCTGGAGGAGCCGAACGGGCCGGTCTACACGAGCAAGCCGCTCACCGCGCCGCTGGCCGTCCTCGGCGTGCCGACCGCCGCGCTCCACGTGACCTCGTCCGAGCCGATTGCCCACCTCGTGCTCAGGCTCGGTGACGTCGCCCCGGATGGATCGGTCGAGCAGGTCAGCGAAGGGATCCTGAACCTGGCCCATCGCGAATCGCACGCCGAGCCGGCGCCGCTCGAGCCGGGCCGGCGCTACGAAGTCCAGGTCGCGTTGCGGGCCGCCGGCTACCGCTTCCTGCCCGGGCACCGGATCCGGCTCAGCGTCGCGAGCGCGCACTGGCCGGTCATCTGGCCCTCGCCGGGCGCCGCGACGCTCTCGATCGCCCGTGGGCCGGCGGCGCCGGCGCGGCTCGTCCTGCCGCTCGCGCCGACTGACGATGCTGTCGTGGCCGCGCCGTCGTTCCGCGACCCGCCGACGGGCCTCCGCGAGTTCGGGAGCGAGGTCAGCGAGCCCGTGCAATGGGAGGTGGTCGACGACCCGGTCGCCGCGACCGTGACCGTCCAAACCCGGGAGGCCGCGACGACCACGTTGCCCGACGGCCACTCGACGCTCTACCTCGCCGAGGCACTGACGATGTCCGCCTCGGAGCGCGCTCCGGGCGAGGGCCGCTTCGAGAACCGCTGCGACTACCGGCTGCATCGCGACGGCCTCCACGTCGAAGTCACGGCGGATGGGACGACGATCGCGTCGGCGACCGCCTTCGACTGGCGCGGCGGTCTCCGCGTCGCCGTCGATGGCGAGCCGTTCTTCGAGCGGCAGTGGAACGAGACGATCCCGCGCGACCTGCTCTGAGCGCTCGCGGCGTGAGGTCCCGGTCACCCGGGAAGGCGCGTCCGGTACCGAGGCGCGGCCCCGCACCAGGCGACGAGCCCGCACCTGACGCCCGATTCTTCGGCCCAACCCGCTTGCCGTTGCTATCGGCCGACGACTCCAGCGTCCGATGACGCGTCTGTCGCCTGAAGCAGGCCCGTGAGGCCCGTCGAGGCTGGTCCAGTCGCGGCGCGCCCGTTTCAGGCCAAGAATCGTGCCTCAGATGCACGGTCGTGGGCTGGAGAACGAGGAAAACGAGGGGCCGAGGGGAACGAGGGATAACTCAGGCGCGAAGGTAGCGGTCGAACCAGGCGAGGATGCGGGTCATCCGATCGATCCGGCGATCCGGCCGGCCCGAGGCCTGGTAGACGTGGAACTCCTCCGGATAGAGGACGTACTCGACCGTTCGACCCAGCCACCGCAGGGCCACGAACAGCTGCTCATTGTCGGCCGGCGGGCAGCGCAGGTCCGCCTCGCCCTGGAGGATGAGCAGCGGCGTCCTGACCCGGGCGACGTTGGACAGCGGGCTCTGGCGCCACAGCCGCTCCATGCCCTCGCGATCGAGCGGCTCGCCGAGCCTGGCGTCGCGCGAGTAGGGCGCGCCGGTGTCGCTGTTGGCCCACGCCGACACCTGGTTCACGACGCCGTTGTCGGTGACCGCCGCGGCGAAGCGATCGGAGGTGCCCACGAGCCAGTTGACGAGGAACCCGCCGTACGAGAGGCCGAGCAGGCCGACCCGGTCAGGGTCGACGAGGCCGAGCCCGATCGCGTGTTCGAGCACCGCGTGGACGTCGTCGGCATCCACGCCGCCCCAGTCGCCGAGCTGCGGCGCGATCCAGTCACGGCCGTAGCCGGCCGAGCCACGGATGTTCGGCAGCAGCACCCGGTAGCCGGCGGCGCACAGCAGCACGACCTCGATCGATGGCGCCGGCGTCCAGCCACCCAGCGGTCCGCCGTGGATGTCGATCACCGTCGGTCGGGCGGCGTTCGGAGCGCCGGCGCCCGGGACGTCGGCGGGCGAGGCAATCCAGGTCTCGCTCGGGCCGCCGGGGCCAGGCGCCTCGACGACCCGCATGACCGGCCACGGGAACCGGTCCCGCCAGCGGCTGCCGAGTCGGGTTCGGACGCGAGGTGCCACCGCCGGCCGGGCCTCGCCAGCGAGCGGCACCGTGACCAGCTCCATCGGACGATCGCCCACGCATGCCAGCAGGGTGACCCTCGCGTCGGCCGGTGCGTCGGATCGACTCGCGAGCGCGAAGCTGTAGGTCGCGAGGTCCGTCCCGGTGAGGGGGGCCGGAGGACGGGATGCATGGCCCGTCGCGGGATCGATCTCGAACCGCCAGGGTCCCGACCGCCCGCGGTCCGTGACGACGGCGACGATCGACCGGTCGTCGAGCCAGGCGGGCGTCGTCCGCGATGAGGCGACCCAGCCGAACAGGTCCGTGTCGGTCCAGTTGCCGAGGGGCCGGTCGAGCTCGGGCGCGACCGCGCGGGCCGGGCCGCTCCCGTCGGCCGGGCCAACCACGAGACCGGGGCTGGTGTCGTCGAAGGCGTCGGCGTCCTCGATCCCGACCGCGGCCAGCCAGCGGCCGTCTGGCGACCAGGCGGGGTCATAGGCTCGCCCGCCGAGCGCGAGGACCTCCCTCGGTGGCTCGGGGACCGAAGCGTTCGCGCGGACCGTCCAGATGGAGGATCTCGGCCGGGTGTCCGCCTCGGGCCGGGGGTCGGCGACGAAGGCGATCCGGCTGCCGTCGGGCGACCAGGCGAGGCCCGAGACGCCCCAGTCGCCCTCGGTCAACCGAATGGCTGTGGCGCCGCGCCTCGCCTCCACGACGTGGAGGTGGTCCCAGCGGTCGACGTGACCGACCTCGTCGAGGCGCCAGTCGATTCGGGTGATGCGCCGAGCGAGCGGCGCCTCGTCGCCGCGGGGCTCGGCGCCGGCGAGGAACCGCGGCGGGGCTGCCTCGAGGCCGAAGGCCAGCCGCCGAGCGGCGGGCGACCAGGCGATCTCGCCGACCGACCGGCCGCGCGGGGTTCGAACCGGCCACGGGCGGCCGGACCGGTGCGGCCCCGCCCCCTCGCGAAGCGGGAGCACGAAGACGCGGCTGTCATCGTTCCCGGGGCGCTTGCCGCCGCGCCCAGCGGCCGGCGCAACCACGCGGCGCCGAAACGCGACCGCCCGCCCGTCCGGCGCGACCCGCGGCCGCGTGTCGCGGACCGAACCGGACGTCAGCTGGATGGGGGCGCGGGGTCCGTCGAGGGGCACGAGCCACAGGTGGGAGCGGTAGCGGTTGCCATGGACGAACCGGCGGACGACGACCGCGAACGAGCCATCGGCAGCGACGTCGTGCTCCTCCAGCACGACCTGGCCTCGAATGACGGCGGCGGGATCGACCCCGCCCGAACCCCTGCGGATCGGCACGACGCGCAGGGTAGCCGCGGCGATAGGCTGCGGCCATGGAGGTCCGGCGGTTCGAGTCGATCGAGGCCTTCCTGGGCCTCGCCGGGCCGTTCCTCGGCGCCCGCGAGGCCGAGCACAACCTCATCTTCGGCATCTGCTCGAACGTCCAGGCGAACCCCGGCCTGTACGGGGAGGCGCCGCCCTATCTCGCGACGGTCCTCCATGGCTCGAACGTCGTCGCCGCTGCGGTTCGAACGCCACCGTGGCGGCTGGTGCTGTCGGAGATCGACCATCCGACGGCGGTCCAGCTGCTGGCGGCCGATCTCGAGGGCGAGCGCCTGCCCGGCGTCCAGGGGCCGGCCGGGGTCGCGGCCTCGTTTGCCAAGGCCTGGACGCGCCGGACCGGGACCCCCGCTCGGGCCCTCCGGAACCTGCGGGTCTTCCGGCTCACGAAGGTCCCGCCGCCGGTCCTCGCGCCGGGGCACATGGCCGACGCTTCGGCGGCCGACCGGGACCTCGTTGCGAGGTGGCTTCGGGCGTTCCACGACGAAGCGCTCTCGGACAACCCCGAGCAGGACTACGACGACATGGCCGAGCGCTGGATCGCCGGCCAGGGACGGCGGCTCGTGCTGTGGATCGACGGCGGCCGGCCCGTCTCGCTGACCGGGATCGGCGGACGCACGCCGAACGGCATCCGGATCGGCCCGGTCTACACGCCACCCGAGCTGCGCGGACGCGGCTACGCCAGCAACCTCGTCGCCGAGGCGTCTCAGGCCGAGCTCGACGCCGGGCGGCGCTTCGTGTTCCTGTTCACCGACCTGGCGAACCCGACGGCGAACCGGATCTACCAGGCGATCGGCTACGAGCCGGTCGGCGACGTCGACGAGTTCGCATTCGACTGACTGCCGGTCGCTACCGGATCGCAACCAACGCTCCACCGCGTCGCCGCCGACGCTGCGTCGTGCGTGGACCAGACTGCCCCCCAGCGTCCGTGACCTTGCCTCGGAAGGAGGCTCGCCATGTCCCTCGACTTCTCGACGACTTCACTCGGCTCCCGCGCCGTCCGCGACGGCCAGGCCGCTCCGGTGACCTGTGGCTCCTGTGGCTGCCGCCTGGAGTACGCCGGCCCGAGCGGCACCGCGGCCTGGTTCCACTACGGCCGGATGGGCGGCCGGGATGCCCGCGGCTGTCGGGTCGCCTGCATCGATGCGCCCCACGACGCCCACGGGAGGCCGCCGGCCATCCCGGCCTGACCTGGCGCGCCCGCGTCAGGTCTCCTCGTCGACCTCGATGCGATAGCCAACCCCGCGGATCGCGACGATCGCGGGGCCACCCGCGTCGTCGACCTTCCGGCGGAGCCGCGCGAGGTGCGGCTTCAGCCATAGCGGGTCTGGATCGGCCTCGGCCGGCCAGCCCGCGCGCGCGAGGCGGAGGTGGGGGACGAGGGCGCCGCCGGCGCGGACGAGGACCTCCAGGAGGCGATACTCGGTCGGGGTCAGCGACAGCCGCCGGTCCTCGACGCGGGTTTCGTGGCGCCCGGGATCGAGCGCCAGGTTGCCGATCTCGAGGAGGTTGCTCGTGGCCGAGGCTGGCGTCGCCGCCAGTCCACCGACGGCCCGCTCGGCCCGGCGCATGACGGCCCCGATTCGGGCCAGCAGCTCGGCTCGCCCGAACGGCTTGACGAGGTAGTCGTCGGCCCCGATGGCGAAGGCCCGGACCTTGGCCTCCTCGGCGCTCTCGCCGGTCACGACGACGATCGGGGCCTCGCCCTCGGCCCGGATCTGGCCGGCAACGGTGAAACCGTCGGGGCCGGGCATCGCAAGGTCGAGGAGGACGAGGTCGGGCCGCTCCTCTCGGAACCGACGGACGGCCGTCAGGCCGTCGTAGGCGGTGATGACCTGGTGGCCCTCGGTGCCGACGAGGGCGGTGATGGCACCGACCATGGCCGGATCGTCGTCGACGACGAGGATCCGCAGCGGGCGTGTGGCGACCACCCTCACGCTCCCATCCTCACATCGCCGCCGCGGCCGGCAGTGACAGCACGAATCGCGCGCCGTGCCCGTTGGCCGGCTCGCACCACAGCCGCCCTCCGACCGAGTCGGAGAGACGCCGGGCAGCGTACAGCCCGATCCCGGATCCGCGGGCGGTCCGCGTCTCGCGACGGGCGTACGGTTCGAAGATCCGTTCCCGCCACTCCTCGGGGATCCCCGGTCCCTCGTCGCTGACCGAGATCCGGATCGAGCCCTCGGCCATCCGCCAGTCGAGCGTGATCGTCGTCTCGGGCGGGGCGTACTTCACGGCGTTCTCGATGAGGTGCTCGAGGATCTGGCGGAGTCGGGCAGGGTCGGTCAGCGCGAAGTGGCGAATGCCGCCGCGGATGTCGACGCGATGCCGCGACGTGAGCGGCTCCAGCTCCGCGGCGGTCTCGGCGACGATCGCCCCGACGTCGGGCGGCTCGAGCTCGGCCGCCTGCTCGGGCGCGACCCGCACCGAGGCGAGAATCGAGTCGACCAGCCGATCCAGCCTCGAGACCTGGTCCATCGCGCCGCGATACCAGGCCGCTCGCCGCTCTCGGCGGTCCGGATCGCGTGACGAGCGGCCGTCGAGCGGCGGCTCCTCGGCCAGCAGGTCGGCGTAGGCGCGGACGACGGCGAGCGGCGTCCGCAGCGCGTGGGTCACGAGCGCGATGAGCTCGGCGCGAGCCTCGTCGAGGGCCTTCAGCTCTGCTGCCCGCGCCTCGGCCTCGCGCTGCAGGCGGCCCTTCTCGACGATCCCCGCGAGCAGGTCGGCGATCGCGCCGAGGTGGACGACGTCCGAATCGCTGAACTCGCGGTGGCGGTCGGTCTGGACGTTGAGCACGCCGACTGTTCGGTCGTTCCAGATCAGCGGCACCGACAGCATCGAGGCGATGAACCGCTTCTGGTCGATGCCACGGACCCACAGGAAGCGCTTGTCGCTCGGCACGTCGTAGATCACGATCGGCTGCTTCGTCGCGGCGACCCGACCCGTCACGCCCTCGCCGAACGGCACCCGCGCGCGACCGATCTGGAAGCGGTCGAGCCCATTCGTGGCGGCCAGCGTGAGGTTCTTGCCGTCTCGGTCGACGAGGTACAGCGACGAGACGGTTGCCCGGAGCGCATCGCGGGTCTCGTCGACGACCGTTTCGAGCAGCTCCTCCCACGTCGTCGCGGTTGTCGCGAGGCGGGCGACGCGGTGGAGGAACCGCAGCTGGTCGAGCTGCTCCTCGGCGCGCGTGGGCGGATCGAGCTGCTGGGTCACCCATTCACGATAGCCGAGGGTGGCCTCGCAACCGAATCGCACCTCGAACGCCACCTCGCGGCCGTCGTCCGTTGGGACCCCGCCAATTGACACTGCGAAGGTATGCGACGGCAGCGCCTCACGACCCGCATCTCGCCGCTCGACGACCCGCGCTTCGAGCACGATGCCTGCGGGGTCGGCTTCGTCGCCGCGGTGCGGCGACGCCAGCGCCCCGAGGTGCTCCGGCTGGCCCTGGCGGGGCTGGCGGCGCTCGGCCACCGCGGTGCGTTTGGCGCCGATGGCGAATCGAGCGACGGCGCCGGCGGCTCTTTGCCGCTCTCTGGCGGGGTCCTTCGACGGCTCGCACCGACGCTCGCCATCGAACGACCCGGCATCGTCGTGGCGTTCCTGCCCCGAGGCCGCGCGGCTCGACCTGCGGCGCAGGCTCGCATCGAAGGCGAGCTCGGCCGGCTGGACCTCCGGATCGCGACCTGGCGGCCCGTTCCGATGGAGCCCCGGGCGCTGGGCGCCTCGGCGCTCGCGTCGCGCCCCGCCGTCGTTCAGGCGGTCGTCCCCAGACCAGTCGGCCGCGGGGGCCGGCCGATGTCGGACGCCGCCTTCGAGCGGCGCCTGTTCCTCGCCCGACGTCGGATCGAGGCTGGCGCGACCGAGCCCCGGACCCCCTCTCGGCCGGGATGCATGCCGAGCCTCGCGATCGTCTCTGCCTCCTGCCGGACGATCGTGTACAAGGGCCTCGTCGCGGGCGCGCGTCTCGGCGAGCTGTACCCGGACCTGCAAGAGCTGCTGGACGTTCCCTACGCCGTGTTCCATCAGCGATATGCGACGAACACCCACCCGGAGTGGCGGCTCGCGCAGCCATTCACGACGATCGCTCACAACGGCGAGATCAACACGGTCCGTGCCAATCGCGAGCAGGTCCGTGGCCGGCACGGCGACAGGGCCCGGCGGGCTTTCCCGCGGCGGCTGCTCGAGGCCGGCCCGCTGCTCTCGGCCGACGCGTCCGATTCGCTGTCGCTCGACGAGGCCCTCCAGGCCTTGACCGCGACGGGCTGGACGCTGGCCGAGGCGCTGCTCACGCTCGTCCCCGAGGCTCTCGGCCTGCGGTCGCGGCCCCACCCTCACGTCGCCTCGCTTCGCCGGCGGACCGCGGGCTTCCTGGCGCCGTGGGATGGACCGGCGGCGATCGTGTTCGCCGCCGGCCGCCGCGTCGGCGTGCTGGTCGATCGCAACGGGCTGCGGCCAGCGGCCTTCACGATCACCCGGTCGGGCCTCGTCGTGGCTGCTTCCGAGGCGGGCGCCGTGCCCGTGCCGGCCGGCGACACGATCCGCCGCGGACGGATCGGCCCCGGCGAGATGCTGCTCGTCGAGCCTGCTCGTGGCGCGGTGTTCGAGGACGCCGAGGCGAAGACCCGCGCGCTCCGCCGGCTGCCGATTCACGATGCGCCGCACCCGGTCCATGACGACCTCCTCGACCGGCCGCTCGGCGAGCCGGCCCTGGACGACCCGCTCGCGCCGCGGCTGCGGTACCTCGCCGGTCTCGATGCGGAGCGCCTCAGGCTGGACATCCGGACGATGACCCTCGAGGGCCATGAGCCGCTGTGGAGCATGGGCGACGACACCCCCACACCGGGTCGCTCGCGGGCCGACCGACGGGTGGCGGATCACCTCCGGCAGGCGTTCGCCCAGGTCACCAATCCGGCCATCGACCCGGAGCGCGAGCGGGCCGTGATGGACCTCCGGGTCGAGTTGGGGCCCCGACCGCCGATCCTGGGCGGGCTGCCGGGGGCGCCGCGGACGCTCCAGCTCGCCCGCCCGATCGTCGCCGACCTCGAGGGCCTCCTCCGCGCGGCCGAGGCGGTCGCCGCCTCACCGGCCCGGGTCGTCCGACTGGACGCGCGTTGGCGGGCTCGGGATGGGGCGGCTGGCTTGGAGCGAGCGCTGGCGCGCTTGGCCGGAGCCGCGGTCCGGGCCGCCCGCCGCGGCACGGCCATCATCGTCGTGTCCGATCGCGGGTTCGAGTTCGACCGGCTGCCGCTCCCGTCGGTCCTGGCGATCGGTGCCGTGCATACGGCTCTCACTGACGCCGGGCTGCGCGGCCGAGCCGACATCGTCGCCGACGTCGCCGATGCCCTGGACCCGCACGGCCTGGCGATGGTCCTCGCCGTCGGCGCGACGGCCGTGCACCCACGCCTCGCGATCGCGGCTGCCCGGGACTTCGCCGGGACCAGGGCCGCCGCGGACCTGAGCATCGAGCAGGCGACCGAGAACGTCCTCCGGGCATTCGAAGCCGGGCTCCGCAAGACGCTCGCCCGGATGGGCATCAGCACCGTCGGGTCGTATGTCGGCGGGGCCCTGATCGACACGGTCGACCTCGATGGCGAGGTCGTCGCCCGCTGCTTCCGGGGGGCCGCCGCCTGGCCCGGTGGCACGACGTTTGCCGACCTTGCGGAGCGGCAGCTCCGGCGTCGCGAGGCCGCGCTAGCCATCGCGGAGCCGGCGCCGGGGCGGGAGCTGCGACTCCCGGATCCCGGCCTCGCGCGCTTCCGCTCGGATGGCGAGGCCCACGCCTTTGCCCCGCGGGTCGTGGGCCACATCCAGTCCCTCGCCGCCCCGTCCGGCGGTCGCCCCGTACCGCCTGGGCCGCCCGAGCTCAGAGCTCGCCTCGCGGCGTACCGCGACGGGCTGGCCCGCGATCGTACCGCCTCGGTCACGCCGCGCGACGAGCTGCGGATTCGCCGCCGACGACAACCGCTCTCGCTGGCCGACGTCGAGCCGGCGCCGGCGATCATCCGGCGCTTCGTGATCTCGGCGATGAGCGTCGGCGCCCTCAGCCCGGAGGCGCACCAGGCGCTCACGATCGGCATCCAGCGCGCCGGCGGCGCCGCGAACACCGGCGAGGGCGGCGAGGACCCGGCCTGGTACCGCCCGGACGCAGGCGGTCAGCGGCGGGACGCCCGGATCAAGCAGGTCGCCTCGGCCCGGTTCGGGGTGACCTCGACCTACCTCGCTCGGGCCGAGCAGCTCGAGATCAAGATCGCCCAGGGCTCCAAGCCCGGCGAGGGCGGCCAGCTCCCGGGCCGCAAGGCGACCGCCTACATCGCGGCTCTGCGGCGCGGCCAACCCGGCCAGAGCTACATCAGCCCACCGCCGCACCACGACATCTACTCGATCGAGGACCTGGCCCAGCTGATCGCCGACCTCCGTGCCATCAACCCGGCCGCCCGGATCGGCGTCAAGCTCGTCGCCGCCCGAGGCGTCGGGACCATCGCGGCCGGAGTGGTGAAGGCCGGGGCGTCGTACATCCACCTCTCCGGCCACGCCGGTGGGACCGGGGCGTCGCCACTGTCGTCGATCAAGCATGTCGGCGCGCCGTGGGAGCTGGGTCTGGCCGAGGTCCAGCAGGTCCTGCTGCGGAATGACCTGCGCGACAGGGTCGCACTGCGCGTCGACGGTGGCCTGCAGACCGGTCGTGACCTGCTGGTCGCGGCGCTCCTGGGCGCCGAAGAGTTCGCGTTCGGGACCGCGGCGCTGGTGGCACTCGGCTGTGACATGGCCCGCCAATGCCATCTCGATACCTGCCCAACCGGGATCGCGACCCAGCGCGATGATCTCCGGGCGAAGTTCGCCGGCACCCCGGAGCATGTCGAGCGCTTTGTGGCCGCGCTGGCCGAGGATCTCCGGCGCGAGCTGGCTCTCGTCGGGGCCCGGACCGTCGGCGAGGTTGTTGGCGAGGCCGGGCGTCTCCTCGTGCAAGCGCCGGGTGCGGATGCCCTACGGGGCGTCATTGCGATCCCGCCCTGGCAGGCCGACGCCTTGCGGCGAGCGGAGCCGCCGGGGGTCGCCTCGGGCCGCCATGGCCCGGCCTCACGGCTCGAGGCACGCCTCGCCCGGGCGATGGAGGGCCAGGGCGGCGTCGACGTCGCCGGCCTCCGGATCACCACGGCCGAGCGGTCGCTCGGCGCGGCGCTGAGCGGGGCAATCGAGCGGGGCGAGCTCCGTGGCCGCGTTCGACTCGATCTGCGCGGCGCAGCCGGGCAGTCGTTCGGGGCGTTCGCGGGGCCACGCGTCGAGCTGCGCCTCGTCGGCCAGGCCAACGATTACGTCGCCAAGGGTCTGTCCGGCGGACACGTCACGGTCCTTCCGGAGCCGGATCTCGCTGCCGATCCAGCCCGCCAGGCCATCGCCGGCAACGCGGTCCTCTACGGTGCGACCGGGGGCCGCCTCCACCTCGTGGGACGGGCGGGCATGCGCTTCGCCGTCAGGAACAGCGGCGCGGAGGCCGTTGTCGAGGGCGTCGGCGCGCACGCCTGCGAGTACATGACCGGCGGCACCGTCGTCATCCTCGGACCGATCGGTTCGAACTTCGGGGCGGGAATGACCGGCGGCCGAGCGTACCTGTACGACCCGGATGGCCGACAGCTGCCCGCGATCGACGGGACGAGCGTCACGGCGACCCGCCTCGCCGATCTCCCGGGCTCGGAATCCCGAGCTCGCGAGCGCCGGGAGCGGCTGGGTGAGCTACTCGGGCTGCTCGAGGCGCACCGTCGGGTGGGGTCGGACCTGGCGGCGCGGCTCCTCGAGACGGACCGCTGGACCGGCGCCGGCTTCTGGCTCATCGAGCCCCGAGCGCCCACCGTCGCGGTCGCTGCCCATCTGACTGCTGCCAGCGCGAGGCCCACTGTCGACACCGCCGTGCGCGGCGGCGGACATCGGCCCCGCACGCTCGACCTCACGTCTGCGCCACCCTAGGTGGCCGCGACGGCTACTGCCTGATGGGAGGAAGTCTGAGGATGTGCTTCGCCAGCACGCTGCCATCCTCGATCCGGCTGTGCACGACGACCTCGTCGCCGACGGCCAGGTCGTCGAGCTCGCCCCGGGTGCGCCCGAGCCGGACGGCCGTCTCGTCGCTCGTCTCGATCGTCACCGATGCCCCGTCGGCCTCCCCGATGACGACGGTCCCGTTGCCGATCGACTCGATCGTGCCGTGGTCGAGATGGTGCTCGACGATCTCGCCGGCGCGATCGATGGCGGTGACCTCGAGGTGGACGAGGTGGCGAGCCGCGGCCAGCCGAGCGAACGGACTGTGGCGGCCGAAGAGCGAGGCAGTAGCGCCAGGACGGTCATTCCCGGCGCCGGCCGCGGTGGCGTCGGCGGGCGGTTCGACCGAGCCAGCCGTGACAGCGGCAGCGCCGACGACGACCAGCGTCATGGTGGCGGCACCGGTCAGGACCAGGCGCCAGGGCGCAATGCGCATCGTGGTCTCCTCCCACATGGACGGCCTTCGAATCAAGGCCAGCTGTGCGTGAGCGTGATGCCCGAACATGAGCTGAGCGCCCTTCATTCGTCAGGGCGACGTAAGGCGTTCGCCCACCGGTAGGCTCATCCCATGGTCAACCGTGCCGTCCGCGCCGAGCCCCGCGGCATCGGCTCCGCCCGCGCTCGCGATCAGCTCGGCCTCGAGGTTCGCCTGCTCGGCGCGCTCCTCGGACAGGTCATCGCGGAGCAGGCGGGCCCCGAGCTGTTCGAGCTCGTCGAACGGGTGCGGCGCCGGCTGGTCGGCCTGCGCCGGATGGACGATCCGGGCGAGCGGGGGCGCCTGGCGAGCGAGCTCGACGCCCTGGACCTGGACGCCAGCGAGGGTCTCGTGAAGGCCTTCTCGCTGTACTTCCGACTCGTCAACCTGGCCGAGGAACGGCAGCGCGTTCGGGCGCTCCGGCGGCGCGCACGCGCGGCGCGACATGGCGTCCTGGACGACTCGGTCGCCGAGGCCGTGACGAGGGCGGGTCCCACTCGCGCCGACCGCGAGCGGCTCGACGATCTCGTCGGCCGGCTCCACATCGAGCCCGTCCTGACGGCCCACCCGACCGAGGCCCGGCGCCGGACCGTCCTGGTGGCGCTCCGGCGCGGCGCCGAGCTGCTGGAGCGACTGGACGATCCGCGCCTTACGCCCCACGAGGACGGCGAGCTCCGGCGGCGACTGCGCGAGGAGGTGACGATCCTGTGGCGGACCGCCGACGTGCGGGCCGAAACGCCGAGCCCGCTGGACGAGGTACGCAGCGCCATGGCCTTCTTCGACGCGACGCTGTTCGAGGTCGTGCCCCGGCTCTACCGAACGCTCGACGGTGCACTCGATCGGCCCGCGGGCTCCGGTGACCAGGCGTCCACCGGTCGGGGTTCGAACGGTCCCGCGGCCGCCAGCGGTCGAACGGGCACCCGGCCGCCCCGGTTCGACGCCTTCCTGCGGTTCGGCTCGTGGATCGGCGGCGATCGAGACGGCAACCCGTCCGTCACGGGCGCCGCGACCCTCGCGACCCTCCGGATCCACGCCGACCATGTGCTCCGCGGCTACGAGGCCGTGGCGCTCCGCCTCATGCAGACGATCTCGACCGCCACCGAGCTGTCGCCCGGGTCGGCGCTTGCCGCGCGTCTCGGGACCGACGCGGGGCTGCTGCCGGCGATGCACCGTCAGCTCGAACGGCGCTTTCCGAACGAGCCGTACCGGCGGCGCTTCGGGTACATCGCCGAGCGGCTGCGCCGGACCCGGGCGGGCCTCACCGGAGACGGACCCGAGCCCGGTTCGTACGGGGCGCCGGCCGTGCTCGACGCGGAGCTGGTCGAGGTGCAGCGGGCCCTGGTTGCCGATCGCCTCGAGCGCGTCGCCTACGGCCCGGTCCAAGAGCTTCGCTGGCAGGTGGCGACGTTCGGTTTCCACCTCGCCTCGCTCGACATCCGTCAGCACGCCGGGGTCCATCGTGCGGCCCTTGCGGCCACCGAGCGCGGCGCAGCGCGGGACGAGGAGATCGCGCCCGGCGTGACGCTTGCCGAGGTCCTCGACACGTTCCGCGCGATCGGCGAGGCGCAGGCGAGGTTCGGCGAGGCGGCCTGCCACCGCGTCGTCGTCAGCTTCACGGCCGCACCGCGGGACGTCACCGACGTGCTGGAGCTTGCCCGGCGCTCGTCGGACGGGTCGTCGCACGCCGGTCGGGCCCTCGCGGACCGCCTCGACGTCGTGCCGCTGTTCGAGTCGGCCAATGCCCTGCGGCAGGCGGGGGCACTTCTGGCGGCGCTCCTCGACGATCCTGCCTACCTGGCCCACCTGGAACGGCGGGACCGGCGCCAGGAGGTCATGCTGGGCTACTCCGACTCGAACAAGGAGTCGGGCTTCCTCGCGGCCGGCTGGCTGCTGCACCAGGCCCAGGCGCGGCTCGCCGAGGTCGCCCGCGAAGCCGGCGTGGAGCTGACGCTGTTCCACGGCCGCGGCGGGGCGATCGGTCGCGGCGGCGGCCCGGCCAACCGGGCCATCCTTGGCCAGGCGCCGGGATCGATCGATGGCCGGATCCGGCTGACCGAGCAGGGCGAGGTCATCGCGGCCCACTACGCCAACCCGGCGATCGCCCTTCGCCAGCTCGAGCAGCTGACGGCCGCCGTGATCGTCGCCTCGACACCGGCGCACACGGCGGCCCTTGCGGCGGCGATCGAACGGGGCGCCGTCCTCATGGACGAGCTGGCGGAGATCTCGCGCCGGGCCTACCGATCGCTCGTCCACGACGACCCCGGGTTCGCGGCCTTCTTCCGGGCTGTCACCCCGATCTCCGAGATCTCGGAGATGCGGATCGGATCGCGGCCCGCGGCCCGGCAGCGAGGCGGCGGCGAGGTGCCCTCGATCGACGAGCTGCGGGCGATCCCTTGGACGTTCGCCTGGGCCCAGTCGCGGATCGATCTGCCCGGGTGGTACGGCCTCGGGACCGCGTTGGCGTCCGTTCGAAAAGCCCATGGCGAGGGCACGCTCGACCGGCTCGGCGGGCTGTACCGCTCGTGGCCGTTTCTTCGAAGCATCCTGGACAATGCCGAGCTGGCACTGGCGAAGGCCGACATGGGCATCGGACGCCGGTATGCAGACCTGGCATCCGGGAATGCCGACCGGCGGCGTTGGGCAGCTATCGAGGCGGAGCACGAGCGGTCAGCCGAACTGCTGCTTCGCGTGACCGGCCGCGCCCGGCTGCTCGACGGCGCGCCGGTCCTGCAGCGGGCCATCGCGCTGCGGAATCCCTACGTTGACGCGCTCTCGGAGATCCAGGTCCGGAGCCTGCCGCGACTTCGCTCCGCCGAGCTGGACCAGGCAGAACGAGCCCGGCTCCTGCGACTCGTCCAAGCGACCGTCAGCGGCGTCTCGGCCGGCCTCCAGGGCACTGGGTAGGGCCCTTCTTTGACTCGGGGGCGGCTTCCGGGTATAGTTGATGGCCTTCGCGGGGTGGAGCAGCGGCAGCTCGTCGGGCTCATAACCCGAAGGTCAGGGGTTCGAATCCCCTCCCCGCAACCACCGAATTCCCCTCAGAACCCCGGGCCCCGACCACCCGGGGTTCTTCCTTTCGCGCGGCGTCCGCTCTTCCCTGCCGTGAGGCGGATTAGGGGATGGACACTCCCGAATGCGGCATGGATAATCGGTAATCGATTCTCGAGTTTCCATTGTCGAGCGCATGCGTGTCGGGCGGCGAAAGGCGTCGTACGAATGCCTGGCATCGCGCCTATTGACTAATGCGCAGCCGCGTACGAGCGCTCAGCGCGGCCGTCACGGGAGGGCGATCTCATGGATTCCAGGACTTCCCCGGGTGGCCGAGCGCATCGCGATTCGGAAGCCGATGACGACGCCGCCTCCCAGTCCGCGGGCCAGTCTCGGCGGAACTTCCTGAAGGCTGCGGCAATGGCCGGGGCAGGTGCCGTCGTGGCCGGGGCCATCCCGGCGGCGGCGGCCGGCTCGTCGCCAACAAGCCGTCGCGACGCATTGACGCCCAAGCCATTGACCGCACCGAAAGCCGCCCGCCCGGGCGTCGCCCGGATCGACACCGTTCTCGGCGAGGTCGATCCGAGCAGCATCGGCAAGGTCCTGGCTCACGAACACCTATACGTCGACTTCATGCTCTTCTTCGCGCTCGATCACCCCGGCTATCTGAAGCCGGTTGGTGGGTTCGACGCGGCGATTGACGTCATCTCTGAGTACGTCATGGACGTGAAGGACCAGGGCGTCGAGTTGATCATCGATTGGGGCTGTATGGGCGTTGGCCGGAGTGCTGACACGGCTCGGAAGGTGGCACAGCGTACAGGCGTCAACGTGGCGATTCCGACCGGCATCTACAAGTGGCTGCTCGAGCCTCGGTTCGATGGCTGGTCGGTGGATCAGCTGACGGACTTCATGATCGAGGAGTTCAAGCATGGGATCGACGACACCGGCATCAAGCCGGCGTTCGTCAAGCTCGGTGCCGACCCGGTCCCGACCGCGATTGAGACCAAGATCCACCATGCTGCTACTCAGGCGGCCGCCGAGGTCAATGCAACCGTCGCCTGCCACTTGCCGTTCCCTCTTGACGCGAGAACGGACACGGAGATCGCGCGGGCACGCCAGATCTGGAACATCGCCCGCTCCGCCGGGGTCAAGCCCGATCGATTCGTCTGGGGCCATGCGAACGGCGCCATCAAAGCCGACAAGGTCAGCTCTGCCCACCTGGACTCTGCCCGAGCGCAGTACTTCGAGTTGGCCGCAGAGGGCATCACACTGCAGTTCGACGCCGTTGGCTCGGACCCGACGAATGGCGCGGACCCATGGTTCGGCGGCCCGACGGACCCGGATGTCTTCCTGGACGTCCTCGAGAAGTTCGTCGCTCAGGGCTATGGCGACCGGGTGATGATCTCCAACGATTGCTCCGTCTACGTCAACCCCGGCGGCGGGATCGGAGGCGAGCTTCTGGCTGACTACACGTCGGCGGGCCTACCGAACTGGCAGTATCCACGTGACATCCGGTATCTATTCGGTACCTTCGAGGCGCTGCTCGTGGCCCGGATCGGGAGCGACGCAGCGACGCAGATCCTCAGCCAGACGCCGGCGCGGGTCTTCAGCCGGGTCCGCACCCCCAGCATCGACTGACGCTGGTCGCGCGAGCGCTCGGGCGGAGGATCTCGCAACTACTCCCAGCGGAATAGGCGGGAGGCCGCGATGGCGGCGGCCAAGGCCCACGCGGCCAGCACGGCTGCGGAGGGCAGGGCTTGGCCCGAGCCGGCAAACGAGATTCGCAGCAGCTCGGCGAGGGCGGTCGCCGGCAGGACTGCCGCGAGGGGCTGGAGCACGGCCGGCAGGTGGTCGACCGGCAGGACGATCCCGCCGAGCATCAGGAACGCCAGGAGAAGGCCATTGGCCAGGGCCAGCGTCGCCTCAGCTCGAAGGGTGCCCGCCATCAGCAGCCCCAAGCCGGCGAAGGCGGCGGTCCCGAGGGCGATCGCCGCAATGGCCAGCGGAGGCGACCAGACCGGTCCAGGCGCCCAGTCGAGGGCGACGACGGCGACCCCGAGAAGCACAACGACCTGCAGCACCACGATCACCAGGACAGCCACCAGCTTCGCCCCGACGACGAGAGATGCATGGATCGGCGCGCCGCCAAGGCGCTTCAGGACGCCGTAGGCCCGTTCGAAGGCCGTCGAGATGCCCAGGCTCACGAAGCTGCTGGCGATGATCGCGAGCGCGATGCTGCCGGGGAGGAGGAAATCGACCGGCCGGGCACCTGTGCCGGGGATGAGGCCCGTCGAGGCGAAGAACAGCAGCACGGCGGGCGGCACGAGCATCGAGATGAGCACGTTCTCGTCGCGCCGCGCGGCGAGCCGGAGCTCCATGGCGGTGAGCGCCGCGAGGGCCCGACTGGACGAGGCAGGCTGACTCACGCCGAGTCTTCCACGCCGGTGTCGCCGGTCAGCTCCAGGTACCGTTCCTCGAGGCTCGCCGACCCGCTCCGGAGCTGCAGGATCAGGAGCCCCTCCCGAGCCGCCCAGCTGGCGACCGTGGCGATCGCGTCGGCCGCCTGGAGCCCCGGTGCGATGGAGAGCTCGTTCGTCCGGCCCTCATCCACGGCGACGGGTGCGGGCGATCCGGGAGCGAGGGCCCGGCCGAGCCGGGCGAGGGCCGCGGGCTCGGGCGCGGCGTGGAGCCGGACGCGAATGCCGGCCGTGCCCGCATCGGCCATGAGGGCGGCCGGCGCGCCCTCGGCCAGGATCCGACCCGACGCCAGGATCACGACCCGGTCGGCCAGCTCCTCGGCGTCGGCGAGGTCGTGCGTCGTCAGCAGGATTGCCCGCCCCTCGGCTCGAAGCCGCTCGATCAGCGCCCGGGCGCCGCGTCGCGCCTCGGGGTCGAGGCCGGCCGTCGGCTCGTCGAGAATCAGCACCTCGGGATTGCCGACGAGCGCGATGGCGAGCGCGAGGCGCTGACGCTCGCCGCCCGAGAGCCGCCGGATCGGACGAGCTGCGACGGTCTCGAGGCCGACCGAGGCCAGGAGCTCGTCGGGATCGTGGCCACCCTCGTGCAGTGCCGAGAAGAGCCGCAGCGATTCTCGCGCCGTTGCTCGCGGCTGGAGGCCCTCCCCGCCCTGCAGCATGAACCCGACGCGCGCCCGCAGCGCCGCCCCACCCGCTCGGGGCTCCCGGCCGCGCACGCGGACCGCCCCGCCGTCGGGGGTTCGATAGCCCTCGATGATCTCGACCTCGTCGTCTTGCCGGCACCGTTCGGACCGAGGAGGGCGACGAGCTCGCCAGGCCGGACCGCGAGATCGATCCCGTCGAGGACGGTCCTGCCGCCGTAGCGCTTGACGAGCCCCGCGACCTCGATGGCCGCGGGCGCGAGGGCCGCCTGGGTCACGAATCGGGCGCGATCAGCGCGTACTGGCGCTCGAAGTCGGCGTCGGTGACCTCGCCGACCTGGATGGCTCGAAGGATCCCCGCCGGGTCGATGAAGTACGTCTGCGGCCGCGCGGCCACGCGGTACGCGCGCCGAATGGCGCCGTCGGGGTCGTCGACCGTCGGCCAGGTTGCGCCCATCTCGGCGATGAAGTCTCGAGCCGGCGCGACCGGGTCGAACGTCAGGATTCCGACGATCGCCAGGCCGTCCTCGGCATGCTCGGTGAGCTTCGACTTGAAGAGCGGGAACTCGTCCCGGCAGGGCACGCACGACGGGCCCCAGAAGTTGAGGATGACGGGACGACCGCGCAGCGACGCGAGATCGAATGAGTCGCCGTCGAGGGTCGTCCCGAGGACCGCCGGCGCGGCCTGGCCCTTGGCGATGAGCCCGGATTCCGAACTGCCCGGCCCACACGCCACGAGGGCGAGCAACGCCAGGACGGCGAACCCGAGTGGGCCGAGGGAGGCGGGCCGGCGGCGCCGGCGGAATGCGGAGGTCGTGGTGTGCCTGCCTGTGCGGCCCCGCGATGGCGGTGCTACCGGACGATCAGCGTCCCGGTCATCGCGGGGATCGGATGGACGGAGCAGATGAAGACGTATTCACCGGCTTCGAGCGGGGTGTACTGGTAGATCTGGGATTCTCCGCCCTCGGTGTGCGGCGTGTCCTGCAGCACCCCGCCGCCCCCGTCGCGGATGTCGATGTCGTGCGGGACCGACGGAGGGTCCTCGTTTCGAAGCTCGATCGCGAACGGCTCGCCGGCAGGGACCTCGATCTCGTGGGTGTCGAAGGCGATGTCCTTGGCGACGACGATGATCGTCCCGGGTGGCGCACTGGCCTGGCCGCTTGGCGCCGGCGAACCGCCGGGCCCGCCGGCCGCCTCGTCGGGGCCCTGGATCGGCAGGATTCCGAGCTGGAACAGGCCAACGAGCACGAACGCCACGGCGAACAGCTGCAGCCAGGTCGCCGGCCAGCGTTTCGGGGGCGGGTTCTCGAGGTGGCCGGTCGCGTCGGCCTCCTCGACCTTTCGATACTCGGCCGTGAAGTCGCCGAGCCAGCCGACGAGCGTCCAGGTGAGGAAGACCGCGGCCAGCACGAGGACCCAGCCGCCGAAGACGAGGCCGGCCATCAGGGCAAACGCCCCGAGGGAGGCGAGCAACGGGCGGATCGATGGCCCGGGCATGTGGACGCCCGGTGGGGGTCCCTCGTGGACGACCGCCGGCAACGCCGTCGGGGACTCCAGGCGGTCGTATTCGCGAACCGCCTCCCGGCCCCAGACGAGCATCGTGGCGATGAGGAGGACAACGCCGATCCACAGGAATGCACCGCCGGCCACGAGCCCGAAGAACAGGGCCCCGGCGCCGAGGGCGACGAGGATCGGGGACGCCGATGGACCGGGCATGTGGAGGTGCCTCGGCGTGACCGGCGTCACCCGCGCCGGCGCCCGGCGCGTCGGGCCGGCGGTCGCGAAGCGTCGGATGGTCCAGCCGAAGTACAGGAGCACCAGGAGCGCCAGCAGCAGCGGGATGCGGGCGACCAGCTCGCTCCAATCGGGGGTGATGAACGTTGCCGCGAGGTCGAGCAGCGTCTGCACCAGGTCCTTCGGCGCCTCGGTCTCCATTCGCCCTGCCTGCCTGCCGCGCGGCCCGGCCTACTCGCCCGGCTCGGACGGCCCGGTGTGCAGCACGAAGGCCATGATCCCGAGGGCCACGCCAAGGGCGAACAGCATCGTCACGCCGGCCCACTCAACGTGGTAGCCGAGGACCGGCGCGAATGCCGCGTAGGCGATCGCGATCAGGATCGTGCCACCTGCGATCAGGCCGGCGATGAGGTTCCTGCTCAGGAGCATCCGAGCCTCGCGCTTACAGGAGGTAGAGGACCGAGAAGAGCACGATCCACACGACGTCGACGAAGTGCCAGTACAGCGAGACCGCCTCGACCGCGTCGTGATGGCGTGACGAGAACTGGCCGAGCATGCCGCGGTACAGGATGACGCCGAGCATCAGGACGCCGCCGAAGACGTGCGCGCCGTGGAAGCCGGTCAGCGTGAAGTAGGTCGTTCCAAACGCACCGGAGCCCATCGTCAGGCCCTCAGAGAACAGGATCGAGTAGTCGACCGCCTGCAGGCCCAGGAAGATCACACCGAGTACGAAGGTGACGGTGATGTTGCGAATGAACCCGGTCCGGTCGCCGCGCCGGATCGACCACACCGCGAACTGGCAGGTGAACGAGCTGGCGACGAGGATGATCGTCGCCACCAGGATCAACGACAACGGATCCAGCAGTCCCTGGAACTCGGCCGGCGGCCACGGCTGGTTGGCGGCCCGTGTCGCGAAGTAGGCGGCGAACAGGCCCGAGAAGAACATCACCTCCGAGGTGATGAACAGCAACATCCCGAGGACGGGATTGCTGATGCCCCGGCTCGCGGCGTGGCCGGCGACGGCCGTCCCGTGCGAGGCGCCGTGGGCCTCGCTCGCGGCGACCGCGCGACTCTCGGCGGTCATCGCTTCGTCTCCAGGTCCTCGCCGGTCGTCGTCTGCTCGCCGACGCCGGCCTCGTCGTCGGGGGCCGCCGGGACCTCGCCTGACGGCGCCGGCTGCTCCAGCAGGGCCGGCCCGGGCTCCGGCTCCCCGTGCCCGACGAGCCCATGGCGGGCGTCGAACAGCGGCCGTTCGGAGCGGATCTCCGGGAGGCGGTCGAAGTTGTAGGGCGGCGGCGGCGAGGTGGTGGCCCACTCGAGGGTGTTGCCCTCCCACGGGTCGTTGCCGGCGACCTTGCCGTTCCGGAGCGAGACGAAGACGTTCCAGATGAACGGCAGCATCGATAGCCCGATGAGGAAGCCACCGATCGTGGCGACCAGGTTCCAGTCGTTCCAGCCGGCCCCGCTCGCGTAGTCGGCAATCCGCCGCGGCATGCCCTTGACGCCAAGGATGTGCATCGGGAAGAAGGTCAGGTTGAAGCCGATGAACATCAGCACGAACTGGACCTTGCCGAGGCCCTCGTCGAGCATTCGACCGGTCATCTTCGGGAACCAGTAGTAGATGCCGGCGAAGACCCCGAACGCCGAGCCGCCGAACAGCACGTAGTGGAGGTGCGCGACGACCCAGTAGGTGTCGTGGAGGGCGAAATCGACCGGCACCGAGGCGCTGAAGGCGCCGTTGATGCCGCCGATCAGGAACATCGTCAGGAAGCCGACCGCGAACAGCAGCGGCGTCGAGAACGTCAGCTGGCCGCGGAACATCGTGAAGACCCAGTTGAACATCTTCACGCCGGTCGGGACCGCGATCAGGAACGTCATCAGGCTGAAGAACGGCAGGAAGACCGCGCCGGTCGTGAACATGTGGTGGGCCCAGACCGAGAAGCCGAGTGCCCCGATCCCGGCGGTGGCGAAGACGAACGCCTTGTAGCCGAACAGCGGCTTCCGGCTGAAGACCGGCAGGACCTCGCTGATCACGCCCATCGCCGGCAGGACCATGACGTAGACCGCCGGGTGGGAGTAGAACCAGAACACGTTCTGGTACAGGACGGCGATGCCGCCGCTTTCGGGGTTGAAGAACGAGCCGCCGAGGTTGCGGTCGATGTACAGCATCACGATCGCGCTGGTGATCACCGGCGTCGCCATCACGACCAGGATGCTCGTGACCAGGACGGTCCAGACCATGATCGGCATCCGGAACAGGGTCATCCCGGGGGCTCGCATCTTGAAGATCGTGACGAGGAAGTTGATGCCGCCGAGGATCGAGCTCGTGCCGATGAGGACCAGCGACGCGATCCACAGGTCCTGCCCGGGGCCGGGGGACGCGAGGGGGCTGTTCCCGGCAAGCGGCGGATAGCTCGTCCAGCCCGCGGCGGCCGCGCCGCCGGGTGTCAGGAAGCCCATCAGCAGCAGGATCCCGCCGAGCGGCAGCATCCAGAACGACAGGGCGTTGATGCGCGGGAACGCCATGTCCGGCGCACCGATCATGAGCGGGACGGCGAAGTTCCCGAGCCCGGCCAGCATCGGGATGATGAACAGGAAGATCATCACCGTCGCGTGGATGGTGAACGACTCGTTGTAGACGTGCTCGTTCTGGAACAGCTGCAGTCCCGGTGCCGCCAGCTCGGCCCGGACGAGCAGTGCGAAGATCCCGCCAATCAGGAAGAACAAGAACGAGTTGATGACGTAGAGGATCCCGATCTTCTTGTGGTCGGTCGTCGTCAGCCACTCGTAGAGGCCGCCGCGATACCCGGCGACGGCGGCGGGGCTCAGGGCGTGGGTGGCCATGCGCGCGCCCTCCTCAGCGGACCGTCAGCGTCCCGGTCATCGCCGGGATGGGGTGGACGGAGCAGATGAACGTGTAGGTGCCCGCCGGGAGCGGGTCGTAGGTGTAGGTGGTGGAGGTTCCGCCGTCGATCGTCGGCTGGTCCTGGACGACGGTGGTGTTGTCGGTCTCGCGGATGTCGGCGTCATGCGGAACGCCGGGCGGGTCATTGTTGGCGAACTGGATGGCGAACGGCGTGTCGGCCGGCACTTCCAGCTCGAGCGTGTCGTAGGCGATGTTTTCGGCCGAGAGGGTCAGCGTCGTCGCCCCGCTCGGCAGCGGCGGCGGGGTGGCGTTCGACTTCTCGATCAGCGCCGCCAGCCAGGCGTCGAAGTCGGCCTGGCTCAGCGCGAGGACGTCGAACAGCATGACCCGATGTCCGGTCCCGCACAGCTCGGCGCACTGGCCGCGGTACGTCTGGCCGGCCTCGCTGGGGTCGAGGGTGAACTCGAAGTGGTTGGTCTGCCCGGGCACGACATCGCGCTTGAAGAGGAAGCGCGGGACGTACCAGGCGTGGATCACGTCGGGGCTGTCGAGGGTCACGTAGACCGTTCGCCCGACCGGGACGGCCATGCCGCCGCCCTGGTCGGCCACGGGGACGGACTGGGTGGCGAGAACCTGGCCGTTCGCGTCGAGGTACTCGAACTGCCACTGGAACTGGCCGGCCACAGCGTGGACTCGAACGTCGGGATCGACGCTCACGGCTTCGATGTTGTTCAGCGTCTGCCACGAGATGACGAAGAGGTACAGGACGATGACCGTCGGGATCAGCGTCCACAGCACCTCGACGAAGTTGTTGCCGTGAGTCTGCGGCGGCAGGTCGGTGTCGGTCGGCTTCCGGCGGTAGCGGATGATGCTCCAGACGATCAGGCCCTCGACGGCGACGAAGATCGCGACGGCGATGGCGAAGACGATGTCGTAGAGCGAGGCGATCTCGCGAGCCTGGTCGGTCGCGGGCGCAGGCGGATAGAGGGCCGACCCGGCTCCGGTCAGGAACACCACGGCGACGACGGCGATCAGGAGCAGAACCACGGCACCCGCCACGAGCGCTTCGGAGGCGGGTTGTTTCCTGGGACTCGTCGACATGACTCCTCGTGCGGTCGGTCAGGACAAGGGGTCCAACGGGCTGCGCTCGACACCCGCCGGAACAGGACGCGCGTGCTGGCCGACCGCGACGGGTCAACCGACCCGCATGATAGCGCGAGGCCGAGATCGCGCGCCGTGCCACCATGACGGGGTGATCTGCCTCTCCTCGTGCCCCGGCCGCGTCGTCCCCCGGCTCGTCGGGGGCGGCGTTGCCGTCCTCGCGCTGGCCGCGATCGCGGGCCCGGTGGCGGCCCACGGCGGCGCGCCCGACGAGGCGCCGACGCTGGCGTCGTTCGTGTTCGACTGGTCGTTCGAGCCGCTGGTCGCGATCCCGTTGGTCCTGGCTGCGCTGGTCTGGCTGACCCTCGTCGACCGCGCCGGCCGACTGCATCCCGGGCACCCGGTCTCGCCATGGCGCACGGCGGCGTTCTTCGGCGGGCTGGCGGCGGTCGCGATGGCCCTCATGTCCGGGGTGGAGGCGTACGACACGACCCTCTTCTCGGTCCACATGGTCCAGCACATGCTGCTGACCTTCGCCGCCGCGCCGCTCCTCGTTCTCGCCGCGCCGGTCACCCAGCTGCTACGGGCCGCCAGCCCGGAGGTCCGGCGCCGCTGGATCCTGCCGATCCTGCACTCTGGCCCGGTGGCCGTCCTCGGCCACCCGGTGGTCGCGTGGCTGACGTTCACGGTCGTCATGTGGGCGACCCACTTCTCGCCGCTGTTCGACATGGCGCTCGAGGACCCCTTCCTCCACGACATCGAGCACGCGCTGTTCCTCGGGTCCGCGCTGCTGTTCTGGTGGCCGGTCGTGGGGGCCGATCCCGGTCCGCGGCGAATGGGCTTCGCCGGGCGGGGCCTGTACCTACTCCTGCAGATGCCGCCGAACTCGTTCCTCGCGGTCGCGATCCTGATGGCCGGCGCGCCGCTGTACCCCCATTACGCGACACTCGGCTCGCCCTACGGCATCGACCCGCTGGCCGACCAGCAGCTCGCCGCCGGGCTGATGTGGGTCGTCTCCGACTTCGTGTTCATCGGCGCGATCCTGCTCGTGGTCGCGGCCTGGATGCGCCAGGAGGAGCGGGACGCCCCGGCGGTCGAGCGGCGGGTGGAGCGGGAGCGGCAGCGGATCAGCCAGCGGGCGGAGGAGCTCGCTGCCCGGACCGGTCAGCCCGGCGAGCCGTCCTCGGGCGGCGGCCAGGCGAGCAGGGTTCGGTAGCGTTCGGGATCCACGTTCCCACCGCTGACCACGGCAACGATGGTCCCACGGGCGTCCGCCAGGTTGGCCTCGGCGAGGTGGTAGCAGGCCGCTGCCGCGGCCAGTGCGCCCGACGGCTCGGCGACAAGGCGGCTCTCCTCGGCAATCCGGCGCACGGCCGCCGCGATCTCCGCCTCGGTCACGGTCACGATCGCGTCGAGCAAACGCGAGAGGTGGGCGAAGTTGCGCTCGCCGATCGATTGCGTTCGGGTGCCATCGGCGATCGTGCGGCTCGTCAGGGCCCCGTCCCAGCGGACCCGGCGACCCTCCCGCAGCGACGCCGCCGCGTCAGCGGCCAGCTCCGGCTCCACGCCGATCACCCGAGCGGCCGGGCACAGGGCAGCGACGGCGACCGCGACGCCCGACGCCAGCCCACCGCCCCCCACCGGCACCAGCACCGCCTCGAGATCGGGGACGTCCTCGGCGATCTCGAGCCCGACCGTGCCCTGGCCGGCGATGATCCGGTCGTCGTCGTAGGGCGGGATCGGGACGAGCCCGCGCTCGCTGGCCAGCCGTTCGGCCATCGCCTCGCGCTCGCCGCTGGCCGTCCCGACGGTCACGATCTCGGCGCCGTCCGCCTCGACCCGGCGGCGCTTCACGGCCGGGGCATCCGAGGGCATCACGATCGTCGCCCGGACGCCGAGCAGGCGGGCCGCCCGGGCGACGCCCTGGGCATGGTTGCCCGACGAATGGGTCACGACCCCGCGCGCCCGCTGCTCGGAGGTGAGCGAGGCGATGGCGTGGTAGGCGCCGCGGATCTTGAATGCCCCGATGGGCTGGAGCGACTCGGCCTTCAGGAGGACCCGCGGCGGGCCGGGCAGGAACGGCACGAGAGGCGTTCGGATGGCCACTCCCGCGAGATTCGCCGCGGCCGCCCGGACCTCGTCGATGGTGACGAGGCCCGCCTCGTTCACCTTGGCCGCTTCCTCGCGTCGTCGATGCACAGCGAGACCCACGGGATGGCCTCCAGCCGCTCCGGCGCGATCGGCCGGCCGCATTCCACGCAGGTCCCGTAGTCGCCTCGATCCAGCGCCTCAAGGGCCCAGCGGACGTTGGCCAGCTCGGAGCGCGCCTGGTCTCGGAGGGCGAGATCCCGCTGCTGCTCGAAGACGTGGGTGGCGGCCGCGGCCTGGGAGCCGTAGGTCATCTGGCCGGGCCCCTCGATCGGCTCCCCGAGCAGCTCGAGCAGACGCCGTTGCTCGGCTTGGAGCCGCGCACGGATGACCGCCAGATCGAGTCCCGTTTCCGTCATCGATCGATCGTACCAGCGCCCAATCCAGCTTCGAGGGCCCACTGAGCACCGATCGCGGGGCCGATCGGCCCCATCGCGCCGGGCGCTCGAACCTACAGCCGCGCCCCGGCGGTCTCGGCCCCGCTGATTCGTGTCGCCAACCAGACCGGGATGATGCTGACCAGGATCAGCACGAATGCCAGGACGTTGACGACCGGCAGCTCGTTGGGCCGCTGGATCGCGGCGAAGATGAACATTGGAATCGTCTGCGTTCCCGGCCCGGACGTGAACAGCGTCACGATGATCTCGTCGAACGACAGCGCGAACGACAGCAGTCCCCCGGACATGAGGGCCGTGCCGAGCCGTGGGCCCGTGACTCGGCGGAACGTCGTCCACATATCGCCGCCAAGATCAGCCGAGGCTTCCTCCGGTGAGCGCGGGAGGCGTCGCAGTCGCGCGATGACGTTGTTGTAGACAACCACGACGCAGAAGGTGGCGTGCCCGATCACGACCGTCAGCAGCCCGAAATCGATGCCGACGGTGATGAACGTCCGCTGCAGGGCGACGCCCGTCACAACGCCGGGGAGGGCGATCGGAAGCACGAGGAGGAACGAGATGGTCTGTCGCCCGAAGAAGCTGTACCGGTGGACCGCGATCGCGGCCAGCGTCCCGAGGACGAGGGCGACCCCAGTGGCGAACGAGCCCGCCAGCAGCGAGTTCACCACGGCCCGGGTCACGGCCGGGTTGTTGAGGGCCTCCTCGAACCAGTGGAGGGTGAGATCCGCCGGTGGCCACGCCTGCAGGCGGCTGCTGTTGAAGGCATAGATCGCGACGACGATCAATGGCAGGTACAGGAACGCGAGCACGGCACTGCTGGCGATCCGCAGCAGCCACTTCACGGGACGGGACTCAACCATCGGCGATCACAGCGATTCGAAGGCGCCGAGCCGCCGCGCGACCGCCAGGTAGACGACCATGATCGTGATCGGCACCAGGGAATAGGCGGCGGCGAGCGGCGGGCTGCCGAGGCTCGAGTTGTCGTAGATGACATTGCCGATGAACTTCGCGTCCGACACGAGGTCGGGCGTGATGTAGTCACCGAGCGTCAGCGAGAACGTGAAGATCGAGCCGGCGACGAGGGCCGGGAACACGAGCGGCAGGATGACCCGCCGGAACGTCGTCCGCGCCCGGCCGCCCAGGTCCGCCGACGCCTCCAGCAACGACGCGGGAATGCGCTCGAGGCCGGCGTACAGGGGCAGGATCATGTACGGCAGCCACAGGTAGCTCAGCACGAGCCACGTGTTGGCGAGCTCCTTCAGGCCCTGCCACGGCTGGCCGAGGCCGAAGGGCTCCAGGACCCATTCGAGCAGTCCGTTGCCCTGGAGGATCGTCCGCCAGGCGTACACCTTCACCAGGTAGGCCGCCCAGAGCGGCATGAGCACGGCGATCACCAGCGCGTTCCGAACGCGCGGCGAGGCGACTCGGGCCATGTAGTAGGCGATCGGGAAGGCCAGCAGCGCGTCGGTTACCGTCACCAGCGCGGCGATCCCGATGGTCCGGATGGCGACCGTCCGGTAGACCTCACCGTTGATGAGGCTCTCGAACGCCGCCAGCGACCAGGCGAACGGCTCCACGTTGCCGGTGAAGGTGTCCTTCTCCCAGAACGCGCTCAGCAGCAGCACGAACAGCGAACCGAGATAGACGAGGACCAGCCAGCCCAGGGGGGTGGCGAGCAGCAGCCCGAGCTGCAGCCGGCGGCGAGGGAACAGCCAGATCGCTAGCCGTCGGGGCAGGCTGCGGGGTGGGCGCTCGTCGTGGGTCGCGTGGATCGATGTGGCAGTCATGTCGACCAAACCATGATGAAGGGCTCCCCGCGGCGCGGGGAGCCCTTATCACGCTGCTTCTCCGGATCAGCCGCCGCGGAGCTGCGTCCAGGCCGCGACCCAGTCGTCCTGCGTCTTGCAGGTCGTGGCCGCGTCCTCGTCGGCACAATCCTGTTGCGGCGTCGCCCAGTACCAGACCTTCGAGTAGTAGGCCTCGTCGGTCGCGTGGGTGACCTCGCAGTGGCCGGGCGAGATCGTCTCGGCGTAGTCGCACGCCGCCTGGCTCGTGGCCGCCTCGCCGAAGTAGACCGTTGCCTGGCCGTTGGCCTCGGCCGACATCATGTGGTCCATCCACATGAGCATGCAGTTTGGATGGGCCGCGTTGGCGTGGATCATCCAGGTGTCGGACCAGCCGGTGGAGCCCTCCTCGGGCAGGATGCCCTCGACGGCCACGCCGTCGGCCTTGAGCAGCGCGACCTGGAGCGGCCAGGTCGTGCCGATGACGACATCACCGGCGGCGTACGACGCCATCTGGTCCGTGTAGACCGACCAGTACAGGGAACCCGCATCCCGCTGCGCCGCCAGGAGGTCGACCGCGGCGTTGAACTGCTCCTCGTTGAGCTGGTAGGGGTTGGTGACGCCGAGGTCCGGCTGCGTGGCCATCAGGTGGAGGGCCGCGTCGGCGATGTAGATCGACGAGTCGTAGATGCTGATCTTGCCAGCGTAGTCGGCGGCGTTCTCCCACACGCCGTCCCAGGTCGTGGGCGCCGGTGTGACCGCCTCGGTGTTGTACATGAGCAGGTTCGCGCCGCGGCCGTGGGGGACGCCGTAGTTCACGCCGTCCACGGTGTTGTGCGGCAGGTCCTTGAGGCCGTCGAACACGTTCGCGTAGTTCTCGAAGATCGACGTGTCGACCGGGGCGACGATGCCGCCCTGGATCAGGCGGGTCGTGGCGTCACCGGAGGCCGAGATGCCGTCGTACTGGCCGGACTGCATGAGGGCGACGCCGTTGTTCGAGTCGGTCATG
Source organism: Chloroflexota bacterium (assembly GCA_012026785.1). GTDB lineage: Bacteria > Chloroflexota > Limnocylindria > Limnocylindrales > CSP1-4 > UBA5189. Next base: position 52,848 of record VEOW01000115.1, read on the forward strand.
TCGGTCGTGTTGACCTTGCAGCCGGTTCGTTCCTCGAACGGCGTCACCCAGTCGAACTCCGGATACGTGGCACCGCGCTCGGCGTAGCCGGCCCAGATGATCAGGTTCAGCTCGCCCTCGCCTGGCCCGATGCCGCTCATCGACGGCGCGGCCGTCGGTCCCGCGGTGGCGGGTGTGTCGGTCGGTGTGCTCGTGGGCGCCGTGGTGGCGGCCGGTCCGGAGCACGCCGCTGCGACGAGCGCGAGCACCGTCAATGCCCCCATAGCCTTTCGTGAATTCACTGCTCCTCCTCGAGCTCCCGTATTGCGGGAGCGCCCTTCCTCCGTCCGCCGCACGCGCGGCGGATCGACGGTCAACCCTCGGCCACCGGCAGGTTGTGCTGACGCTTCCAGGTGAGCTGGACCGCCCGCCCCTTCGCCGCCAACGCCTCCATGGACGAGGTCGCCAGGTTCTGCTCGGTGACCACGAGCTCCGGTCCCGCCTCCAGCGAGACGAGATATCGCGTATCGGGCCCGAGGTACACGACCTCGCGGACGTGCCCCGCGGCCCCGACCTCATCCGGCCCGGGCTCGGCCTCGGGTGCGCGGATGTGGATCTTCTCGGGCCGGACGGTGAACGTTCCGTCCGCCCCCAGGATCGTGCGCGCTGCTTCGCCGCTGATCAGGTTCGAGTGGCCGACGAAGCCGGCCACGAAACGGGTCGCGGGACGCTCGTAGATCTCGGCCGGCGAGCCGAGCTGCTCGATCCGGCCGCGATTGAAGACCGCGAGGCGGTCGCTCATCGTGAGCGCCTCCTCCTGGTCGTGGGTGACGTAGATGAAGGTGATGCCGACCTCCTGCTGGATGGCCTTGAGCTCGAGCTGCATCTCCTCGCGGAGCTTCAGGTCCAGGGCGCCCAGGGGCTCGTCGAGCAGCAGCACCCGGGGGCGGTTGACCAGCGCCCGCGCCAGTGCGACGCGCTGGCGTTGGCCACCCGACAGCTGCGAGGGCTTGCGCCGCTCGTAGCCCGACAGCCGAACCATCGCCAGGGCGTCCCCGGCACGCCGCAGCCGCTCGGCCCTGGGAACCTTGCGGATCACGAGGCCGTAGCCGACGTTGTCCCCCACGCTCATGTGGGGGAACAGGGCGTAGTCCTGGAAGACGGTGTTGACGTCCCGTTCGAATGGCGGGCGGGTCGTCACGTCCTCGCCATGCAGCCAGACGCGGCCCGAGGTCGGCGATTCGAACCCGGCGATCAGCCGCAGGGTCGTCGTCTTGCCCGAGCCCGACGGGCCGAGCATCGAGAAGAACTCGCCGTCACCGATCTCCAGGCTGACGTCGTCGACCGCGACCACGGCCGACGAATCGGCCGCGCCCTCGGCGGTCCCGGCGCCTCGGCCGCGGGCGGCCTCGCCGCCGAACCGCTTCACGACGTGCTCGAGGCGGACGGCCGGGATCATCGCATCGGCGCGCGCATCGCCCGTTGCGGCCGAGCGGGTCATCGTGGCCAAGCGGCTCCTTCGTGCGGGTCGCGTCGATCGTGCGCCAATCTGCGGCGTGATTCGTCGCTCGAGCCTCTCCCTCCCGCGAGGTTCGAACGACTGGCCGGGCGGCGGATGCGCGGACTATCCGGGCCGCGGGGCGCCGTGTCAAGACGGCGCCTTCGCGATCGGGCCGGTGCTACCCTGACGAGGCCCGTCGGGGACAGGCGTCCAGCACGAGAGGAGTCGATTTCCCGCCATGACCTACGTCATCGCCGAGCCGTGCATTGACGTGCTCGACCTTGCCTGTGTCTCGGTCTGCCCGGTCGACTGCATCCACTACGAGGAAGGCGTCGATCGCAAGCTGTTCATCGCCCCCAACGAGTGCATCGACTGCGGGGCCTGCGAGCCCGAGTGCCCGGTGAACGCCATCTTCCCCGAGGACCAGGTACCGGCCGAATGGGCCGAGTACACCCAGATGGACGCGGTCTGGTTCAACGACCGCGACGCCGCGCGCCAGATGGTGGACGCCGCCAAACCTCGCTGAGCGCCGCCACGCGCCGCGCCGCTCACGGAGGCGGCCAGGACGCGTGGCATACTCGGCCCGATGTCGCCACTCGCTGAGCGCCGCATCGCGACCGTCGGCTCCGGCGTCATGGCCGAGGCGATCATCGCCGGCCTGCTCCGCGGCCAGCTCGTGGCGCCCGGGCAGATCGTCGCCAGCCATCCCCGGGCAGACCGCCGCGAGGCCCTCGAGAGCCATCACGGGATCCGGACGACCGACTCCAACGCCGGGGCCGTCGAAGGTGCTGACATCGTTCTGCTTGCGATCAAGCCGCAGATGCTCGCCCGCGTCGGGCGTGAGCTGCGCGGCGCGCTCCGGCCGGGGCAACTGGTCATTTCGATTCTCGCCGGCGCCACGACCCGCGCGCTGACCGGCCACCTCGGCCACGCCGAGGTCGTCCGAAGCATGCCCAACACTCCGGCCCAGCTCGGCCGCGGGATGACCGTCTGGTACGCGACCCCCGAGACGACCGAGGAGCAACGCGCCCAGGCGGCGGCCCTCCTCGGCGCGCTCGGTGTCCAGATCGAGGTCGATGACGAGAAGCTCGTGGCGATGGCGACCGCGGTCTCAGGGACCGGCCCGACGTATGTGTTCCTGGTCATGGAGGCCCTCATCGACGCCGCGGTCCACCTCGGCTTCGCCCGCCACGTGGCCCACGACCTCGTCGTCGAGACGCTCGAGGGCAGCACCCTCTTCGCCAAGCAGTCGGGGATGCACCCGGCGGAGCTCCGCAACATGGTCACCTCGCCCGGCGGCACCAGCGCCGCCGCGCTCCACCAGCTCGAATCCGGACGTCTTCGAACGGTCCTCTCGGACGCCGTCTGGGCGGCCTACAAGCGGACGGTCGAGCTGGGCGAGCAACTCGAAGTGGGCGTCCCCGCCCCCGACGCGAAGCCGGCGCCGGCGGAGGTTCGCGAACGGGCTTGATGGCCAGGACGGCGTGACCCTCCGGTCGCGGATCGGCGCCGTGGTCGAGCGCGTCATGCGCTCGTTCCTGCTGACGATCTCGCACTGGCGCTGGCTCGGCCGACTCGCGGTCCGCTTGCCGTTCACCCGGCCGATGGTGTCGCGGTTCGTCGCCGGCCAGAGCGTGGCCGGGGCGGTCCCGGCCCTCGAGCGCGCCCGGGATGCCGGCTTTCGGACGACCGTCGACATCCTCGGCGAGTCGGTGACCCATGCCGAGGCCGCCCGTGCTGCCGCGGACGGGTACGTCGCTGCCCTCGGCACGCTGGCCGAGCACCGCCTCGACATGAACGTCAGCCTCAAGCTGAGCCAGATGGGCCTCGGCCTGGGAACCGCCGTGGCGCGCGAGAACCTGGCCCGCGTCCTCGTCGCGGCCTCGAGCCACGAGGCGTTCGTCCGGATCGACATGGAGGACCATACGACGACCGATGCGACGCTCGAATTGTGGCGGGGCCTTCGACCGGCGATGGCCGGCTCCGGCGACGTCGGGGTCGTCCTCCAGTCGGCGCTGCGGCGGACGGACGCCGACCTCGAGGCGTTGATCGCCGAGGGCGCTCGAATCCGGCTCTGCAAGGGCGCCTACAAGGAGCCCGCGACGGTCGCCTACCAGGACAAGGCCGACGTCGACGCGGCCTACGTGCGGCAGATGGAGCGGCTGCTCCTCGATGCGCCATATCCGGCGATCGCGACCCACGACGACCGGATCATCGACCACGCGATCGCCTTCGCCCGCGAGCACGGCATCGGGCCTGAGCGCTTCGAGTTCCAGATGCTGTACGGCGTCCGACGCGACCTGCAGGAGCGCCTCCGCCGCGACGGCTGGACGGTCCGGATCTACGTACCGTCAGGCCGTGAGTGGTATCCGTACTTCATGCGCCGCCTCGCCGAGCGGCCGGCCAACGTCGTGTTCCTCGTCACCAGCCTGTGGCGCGAGCGCCGCGGCAAGGGCGCCGCGTGAGGCTGGCTTAGCCGTCGGAGACCGCGAGGGCCTCGCGCAGCTGCGTGACGTGACCCTCCAGGTGGCCGACCTGGAACCGCTCCACGATCTCGGTCACGGCCAGCGGCCCTCGTGTTGGGTGGAGTCCTTCCCGCTGTCCCTCTGCGGCCGAGAGCTCGCGCAGCCGGCCGGCCACTCGATTCGCATCCGCGGCGATGCGTGACAGCAACTCCCGGGCGGGCATCGTCCGGTCGCGGCCGATGATCGCGACGCGGACGGGATCCGCCTCCGTTCGACCGAATGGCACCGGCTCGCCATCGGCGCCATCGAGGATTCGTTCGATCTCACCCATCCAGTAGGGGAGCATCTCGGCCACGTGGGCGAGGACCTCGCGGGGCCCCCAGGCCGACTCGGGACCGGGCCCGTAGACGTCGGTCAAGGCCCACGGCGCGCCCGCCTCGATTCGAGTTCGAAGGCCTTCCAGTTCGGCGGCCGCCTGCTCCAGGCGGGCGGCCTGCTGCGTGAGTGTCGACATGGCGGCAGTGTCGCATGGCGCCGCCCGCATCGCCCCCCATCCCCCCAAGAATCCTCCCATCGCCCCCTCTTTGCGTCCCAGGCAACAAGCGTCGGTTGGACGGCTGGATTCGGTGCCGCGACGTCCGCCAGCCGTCCAGGCTTGCGCCACGTGCAACGTCTCGCGGTTGGATGAGCTGAATCGCGGTCGGCCGTCCCGTCAACCGTTCCTTGTTGCGCACCGCGCAAACGGCCGGGCCGGATGAGCGATGAGCAGCCCGTGGCCCGGGAGTGTCGCACCGGCGTTGCGCGACGACCGCCACCGCGGGCGCGGCCTCGAGGGACCGAGGACTACCATGACCGCAACTTGCTCCGGCGGGGCCATCGAGCCCCGGCACTGCAGCACAGGAGCCCGCGTCCCATGACCGACACGATGACCCGGGGAGCCGCCAACCAGGCCGGCGCCCACATCAACAAGGACGCCTACGCGGAGGCGGCGGACTTCCTGCCGCTCAACGGCGTCGACCACGTGGAGTTCTGGGTCGGCAACGCGCGCCAGGCGGCCCACTACTACCGCGCCCTGTGGGGCTTCACGCCGATCGCCTACGCCGGGCTGGAGACGGGCGTCCGCGACCGGACGAGCTATGTCATGCGCCAGAACGACATCACCCTCGTCCTGACCGGGGCGCTGTCCCCCGAGGGCGAGATCGCCGAGCACGTCAAGCGCCACGGCGACGGCGTCCACGACATCGCCTTCAGCGTCGATGACGCGAGCGCGTCGTGGCGCGAGACCACGACGCGTGGCGCCCGCTCGGTCCTCGAACCGACGGAGCTCGACGGCGGCGAGGACGGCGTCCTCCGCAGGAGCTCGGTCGGGACGTACGGCGAGGTCGTCCACTCGTTCGTCGACCGCCGCGACTATCACGGCGTCTTCGCGCCGGGCTATCGGAAGGTCAAGAAGCCGGCCCGCGCCGCGACCGGCATGAACCTCCTCGAGATCGACCACTGCGTCGGCAACGTCGAGCTGGGCGACATGAACCGCTTCGTCGACTACTACCGCGACGTCTTCGGCTTCGCGCAGCTGATCCACTACGACGACAAGGTCATTCACACCGACTATTCGGCCCTCATGTCGAAGGTCATGACCAATGGCAACGGCCGGATCAAGTTCCCGATCAACGAGCCGGCCACGGGCAAGAAGAAGAGCCAGATCCAGGAGTTCCTCGACTACTACCTCGACGCCGGGACGCAGCACATCGCGCTCCGGACCGAGGACATCGTCGGGACGGTTCGAACGCTCCGCGAGAACGGGGTCGAGTTCCTCGGCATGCCGCACGCCTACTACGAGCAGCTGCCGGATCGGGTCGGCGACGTCGGCGTCTCGATCGAGACGCTCGAGGAGCTCGGCATCGAGGCCGACCGCGACGAGGAGGGCTACCTCCTCCAGATCTTCACGCGGCCGATCCAGGACCGCCCGACGTTCTTTTTCGAGATCATCGAACGTCATGGCTCGCGCGGCTTTGGCGTCGGCAACTTCAAGGCCCTCTTCGAGGCCATCGAGATCGAACAGGCCCGCCGCGGAAACCTGTAGAGCGCCACCCCCGGACCCTCGGTCAGGGCCGCAATCGGTAGGTACTCTCGGACCGCCGGGCGACGCGGAGGATTACGACGGACCTCGTCGACGGGTCGACGGTATAGACGACGCGCAGCGGGCCGACGCGGATCCTCCATGCGTCGCTGCTCACGATCTTCTCGCAGCCCGGTGGCCGAGGATCCAGACCCAGGGAGGCGATCGGCCCGGCCAGGCGGGCGGCGGCGTCAACCGGCAATCGCCTGAGCTCGCGCTCCGCCGGCCGGGTCATGACGACCCGCCAGGGACGGTCGCTCACTCCTCGTCGGTGCCATAGCGTGCCCGTGTCTCGGCGGCCAGCTCGTGGAACACCTCGGCCGCGTCGCGGCCGCCGTAGCGACGGTAGTCATCCAGGGCGGCCTTGGCCGCGGCTGCGTCTTCGTCGTCCTCGAGCGCGCGCAGCCACTGGCCGAGCGCCTCTTCGACGATGTCGCGCACGGAACGATCGCGCCGCGCCGCCTCGACTTTGATGGCCCGATACAGCTCCGGGTCCGAGAGATCAAGCGTAACCTTCATGGCGCCAGCATACCAGTATGCTGGGTTGCCAGCTTGGTCCCGTCGCACCGCCGCCGGCGATGCCGGCGGCGGTGAACGTGCGGGTCGAGCGTCTGCCCCGCGCCTACTGGCTGAACTGGAAGCTCTCGACGATCGGCATCCCTTCGGCGAGAAATGGCTCGAATTCGGCCGAGGTCGTCGAGTACATGAAGATGACGAGCACGCCGCGACCGGGGACGTCGAGAAGAATGCCCCGCATGCGCTCGTCCTCGGGATCGACCCCCTCAGGAAGGTCCGAGTCGCCCGGGCAGGTGCCTGTCCAGTCGGGACTGCGCCACACGTCGAACTGTTTGCCGGTCAGGCCGCCGATCGTGACGTCCACCACCCCGGACACCGCCAGGACTTCGTTGGCCGTCATGGCGGCCACCTTCTCGGCCGCCGTCGCGCCAGAGTTGCTCTCTGCCGATTCGCAGCTGAACCACGGGCTCGGATGCACGCCCATGAAGATTGACTGGGCCAGTTCATCGGAGCGTGCGTGCTGGGCCTGGTTGGCGGGCGTGTCCGGGAACAGCGCGAAGTAGTTCGACTCGTCGTAGGTGTTGACCCAGCCCTCCGGGACGCTGAAGCGGAACCCCGGCGTGAAGGACGCGGTCTCGTGCGTGCCGGCAGCCATGATCCCGGCGCCGTTGGCGTCAGCGACGGCAGCGGGCGGATACCACGCCGGATACCGGGCGCTCGACGATGGGGCCGCGGATGGCGAGGCCGCTGGCGTCGGCGTGGGCTGGCCAGCGACATTGGCCGGGCTGGCGGGCAGGAACTGCCAGATCGCGAAGGCGGCGATGATCACCGCGGCGGCCGCCGCGAGGTAGGTGAAGATCCGATTCACGGGTGCGGTCCTCCCAACGAGGTGCACCACGCGACGCTGGCGGTTGACGGAGATGCGTGCGGCGACGGTGTCGACGACCCGGTCGGGCATGGAGTCCGGCCCGTCCTCGAACCAGTGCCGCAGGACACGCCCGATGTCGGAGCGCTCGTTCATGCCGAATACCCTCCGACGGCCGGGGCGCGGGCCTCTGCGTCAAGCGCTGCTCGCATGGCGCGGTGGGCGTGGTGGAGTCGTGAGCGGACGGACCCCGCCGGCATGCCGAGGAGCTCGGCGATCTCGGACGGGGCGTAGCCCACGAAGTGATGCAGGACGAGGACCGCGCGCTCGTCGGGCTTGAGCCGCCTGAACCCGCGGTCGAGCTGGTCGCGATCGGCCACGCGGAGGAGGTCGTCCGGAGCGGCCGGGCCCTCGAGCGGCAGAGCGCGAAGCTGGGCATAGCGGCGGCGCTCACGCGTCGCCTGGGCGATGCAGACGTTCGTCAGCAGCCGATGGGTCCACGCATCGAACCGGTCCGGATCGCGAAGGCCCGGGAGGTCACGCCAGGCGATCACCAGCGCGTCCTGCAGGGCATCCTCGGCCCGGTCGACGTCACGGAGGATCCGGTGGGCGATCGCGAAGAGACGGTCGCCGCGAAGGCGAACCAGGTCCATGAAGGCCTCCTGGTCGCCTCGCCGTGCCCGCTCCACGAGGTCGCGATCCACCGACACCACCACTGTTGACGCTCATCGGGAGCGTCGTCCGCCAGTATTGGTTCAGGATGCCGCCAGGGCGTTGGAAATTCGCGTCACGAGGTCCAGCTTCCGCCCGCTCGGGGAGTGACGGCTGTCCCGTGACGGCGGGACCGGCATGGTGCGAGACTCTCGGCAACAGGGATCGGCTCGAAGGGAGGAGGGAGCTCGTGGACCTGACACCGTACGTGCGCTGGATCGTGTTCCTGCACGTCCTTGGCGCGTTCGCGTTTGCCGCCGGCCACGGCGTCTCGATGGTCGTGGCGTTCAAGCTTCGCCGGGAGACCGACCGGGGCCGAATGGCGGCGCTCCTCGACGTGTCGGCGACCTCGCTGAACCTGGCCGGGATCGGCCTGCTCGTGCTGCTCGTGGCCGGCATCCTCGCCGGGATCGTCCTCGGCTCCTTCGGCCGCGCCTGGATCTGGATCGCGCTCGTGCTCTTCATCGTCGTTGGCGGCGCGATGACGCCGTTCGGCGCGATCTACTTCAACAAGATCCGCCTGGCGATCGGGATGCGGCCGCGGAATCTCAAGCCGGAGGACCCCGATCCCGTCCCGGCCTCCGACGCCGAGCTGGCAGTGTTGCTCGCGACACGCCGGCCGGAAGCGCTCCTGCTCATCGGCGCCGGCGGCTTCCTCGTCATCCTGTACTTCATGTACTTCCGGCCGTTCTGAGCGACCCGATCAGATGGCCCGCCGAACGGTCGACGAGCTGCTCGAGGAGGCGCGCTCCGGTCTCCACCGGCTCCAGCCGGCAGCCGCGCTCGCGGCCATGGAGGCCGGGGCCCTGCTCGTCGACACGCGCTGCGAGGACCTGCGCGAGGCCGATGGGGTCGTGCCCGGCTCGGTCCACGTGCCGCTGTCGGTCCTCTACTGGCGCCTCGATCCGTCGTCCGGCCACGACGATCCGGCGCTGTCCGACCTCGACCGCCAGGTCATCCTGCTGTGCGCCCATGGCTACAGCTCCAGCCTCGCTGCGGCGACCCTGCGAGCGCTGGGCTTCGAACAGGCCACCGACGTCATCGGGGGGTTCGAGGCGTGGCGAGATGCCAACCTGCCGTTCGACGGGGGTTCGAGCTAGCGGTCAGTGCCCTCGAACCGCCGTTCGCCGAGCCGTGGCACGATGGCCGGGACATGGCGCGCGCGGACCAGCCAAGGCTCGTGATCGGCCTCGGGGCCGCCGTCGTCGCCATCTCGCTCGCGGCCTGCAACGCCGCAGAACCAACGGAGACCGACATGCGTAGCCCCGAATCGACCGCGGGCGTCCAGTTCGCCCTGACCAGCCCCGAATTCCCCGAGGGCGGCGCGATCCCGAGCCGCTACACCTGCGATGGCGACGACGTCTCTCCGCCACTCGAGTGGAGCGGCGCCCCCGAGTCTGCCGCCTCGCTGGCCCTCGTCATCGACGATCCCGACGCCCGCGGCTTCGTCCACTGGGTCGTCTACAACATCGACCCCTCCGCCTCCGGAGGCCTGCCGGCCGGCTGGTCGGAGGACGCCGAGTTCCAGGGCTCCAACGACTTCGGTCGAATGGGCTACGGCGGGCCCTGTCCGCCATCAGGTGCCCATCGATATCGCTTCCGGTTGCTGGCGCTGGACACGATGCTCGACCTGACCGGTGCCCCAACGGCCCAGCGGCTCACGGACGCCGCCGCCGGTCACGTCCTCGCCGAGGCCCAGCTCAACGCCAGCTACCGGCGCGCGCGGTGAAGGGCGGCCACGTCCGCGAGACGCACGCTCCGGCCGGGGCGCCGTGGCGGCTGGCCGCGGCGCGACGCTGGGACGCCGGCGAGTGGCTCGACCTGGAGGTCGTGCGGCGCCGGCTCGTGTCCGCCGATCCCCGGCGAGCCCACAACTCGATCCTCTTTCGACAGCCGCTGACGACGCTCGACGACCTGCTCGTTCGGGGGCTTCGAATCGAGGTCCTGGCCGAGCTCGTCGAGGGCTTCGAACCCCGCGGGGCGCCCGAGGACGATGACGCGGTCCTCGACCCAGCCGACCTCGTCTTCGGCCGGCCGATCCTGCAGCCGCCGGCGTTCCGCGACTTCTATGCGTTCGAACGGCATGTCCGGACGATGTGGGAACGCCGCGGCGGCGAGATCCCCGAGGCCTGGTACCGCCTGCCGATCTTCTACATCTCGAACACCTCGGAGCTGCGCGGGCCGGGTGAGCCGGTCTGGGCGCCGCGTGGCAGCCAGGAGCTGGACTTCGAGCTGGAGGTCGGCGCCATCGTCGACACACCCGCGGTCGACCTGGCCGAGGAGCACGCCGAGGCCGTCATCGGCGGCTACTTCGTCCTGAACGACTGGTCGGCGCGAGACCTGCAGCGCGACGAGACGACCGTCCGGCTCGGGCCAGCCAAGGGCAAGGACTTCGCGGCCTCGATCGGGCCTTGGATCGTGACGCCCGACGAGCTCGCCGATGCCCGGGTGGAGGGCTCAACTGGCCCGGACCTCGCGATGTCCGCGTCCGTCCAGGACGCGGCCGGCAGCGTGACGGCGATCTCGCGGGGCACGTGGGCGAGCGCCCAGCACTCGTTCGGGGCGATGCTCGCCCGGGCCTCGGCCGACGTCCACCTTCGGGCCGGCGAGATCGTCGGCAGCGGCACGGTCGGCGGCGGCTGCCTGCTCGAGGTGAAGGACGAGACGCTGGGCCGGTGGCTGGCGCCGGGCGACGTCGTGCGCCTGTCGATCGAGCGCCTCGGCGTCCTCGAGAGTCCGGTCATCGAGCGCCCCGGACGCTGAGCGGCGGCGCCCGGGCCGTCCGCGGCGCCGTGGTCCGTCGCCGCGTCCCCTTGCCCCGCCCCAGCCGCGTCCCCTGTCAGGTGACGGATTCGATGGGGGTTGGTCACGTTGTCCCCTGGAGGGGGACGAAACGACGGTTTCGGGCCCTCTGGAGGTCCGCAGGTGGTCGTTGTCTCCCCTCCACAGGTGACAGAGCGTCGGTGCGCCGTCGCCACTGACCCCTCTCAGGGGACACGCCTCGCGATTGACAAGCCGGCACCATTACGCCACTATCCAGACTATTCCCACTGATTCAGTGGAAACACTTGGATAGTCGTGATCCGAGGCTCGTCCCCGCCCCGACCAAGCGCCTGGAGGATCCGTCCATGCCGATGCTCATCGCGATCGCCTGTGCCGGCTTCGTCGCCCAGCTCGTGGACGGGTCGCTGGGCATGGGCTACGGCGTCACGTCGACCAGCCTGCTGCTGACGATCGGCCTGACACCGGCCCTGGCATCCGCGTCGGTCCACCTCGCCGAGATCGGGACGTCGGGCATCTCCGGCTTCTCCCACTGGCGCCTCGGGAACGTCAACGGGCGCGTTCTGCTGCTGATGGGCATCCCGGGTGGGATCGGCGCCTTCCTCGGCGCCGTGGTGCTCTCGAATCTCACGCTCGACGCGGCGCGGCCCATGGTCTCGCTGGTGCTGCTGGCCCTGGGTGGCGCGATCCTGTTTCGCTTCCTCCACGGCCGCCGGGTCGCTGCCCAGATCGCGGAGGCGACGGCGCTCGCCGACAGGGGCATCGCGCCTGCCGCCAAGCCCGAGCGACGGGCGCGCAGCTGGATGCTCGTCCCGCTCGGCCTCGTTGGCGGCTTCATGGACGCCAGCGGCGGCGGTGGCTGGGGCCCGGTTACGACCTCGACGATGCTGGCCGCCAGCCGGATGCGGCCACGGACGATCATCGGCACGGTCAGCGGCTCGGAGTTCATCGTCTCGATCGCGGCGTCGACGGGCTTCCTGTTCGCCCTCGGTTCGGCGGGCATCGATCCCGCGATCGTCGCGATGCTGCTGCTCAGCGGCGCCGTGGCGGCGCCGCTCTCGGCGTTCCTCGTCAGCCGCTTCGACGATCGGTCGCTCGGCACCGCGGTGGGCGCCCTGATCATCTTCCTGAACGTCGACCGCGTGCTGCCGCTGTTCGGCCTCGATCCGGCGATCGGATTCGCGATCAGGCTGGGCGTCGGCGTGGCGGCGTTCGTCGTGGTCGGCGGCCTGGTGCTTCGGGCGCGGGCGAGGCGGGCGGCGGCCGGCTCGGCCGCCTCCGCCGCCTGAGGCTCGGAGGCCGCCACTACACTCGCCGGCGTGAGGGTTTCGGCCAGGGCCGACTACGCGATCCGGGCGCTCGTCGAGCTCGCCGCGTCCGCGGGCGAGGCACCCATCCGGGGCGAGGCCCTCGCGCGCGCCCAGGCCATCCCGGCCAAGTATCTCGAGAACCTGCTGGCGGACCTGCGTCGCGCTCGCCTCGTCGCCAGCCAGCGCGGCAGCGAGGGCGGCTATCGACTGGCCAGGCCGGCCGGCGATATCAGCCTGGCCGACGTCATCCGGGCCATCGATGGCCCCCTGGCCGGCGTTCGAGGAGAAGCGCCCGAGGACGTCGAGTACCCCGGTGCGGCGGCGTCGCTACGGGACGTCTGGATCGCGCTGCGGGCGGGGATGCGGGCCGTGCTCGAGTCGGTCACGGTCGCCGACGTCGCCGCCGGACGCCTGCCGGCCACGGTGACGAGCCTGCTGTCGGAACCGGGGGCGTGGGCCCGCCGCTGACGGCGGTCTGCGGGCGGCAGCCCGACTAGTCTTCCTGCTCCGCCCGGTGCTTCTTCATCGACGCGTACTCGGGTGGGAAGGCGCGCTGGAGCCGGCGCAGCAATCCGTGGAGCTCGTCCTTCTCGTCGTCCGACAGGGCCGATGCGATGAGCGCCTCGCGGCGGGCCTGGGCGCCGGTGCAGCGCTCCCAGGCTGCGTGGCCTTCCTCGGTCGGCTCGATCAGCGTCCCGCGCCGGTCGCTCGGGTCGGGTAGCCGACGGATGAGCCCCGCTTCCTCGAGCCGATCGAGGCGATTGGTCATCGCCCCGCTGGACAGTCGAAGCTCCTCCGCCAGTTGACCGGGGGTGCTTCGGTAGGGTGGACCCTGGTAGCGCAGGTGTCCGATCAGCCAGTAGGCCCGGCGATCGAGGCCGATCTCCGCGAGCGTCTCGTCCATCGAGCGGTCGAAGTAGTGCGCGAGGATCTGGATCCGTTCGACGATGCCCTCGGTCGGGACGTCGAGCCCGGGGATCTCGCGCTTCCAGACCTTCAGCTTCTCGTCGAGGCGATCGAGCTGCTCGACGGATGTTTTCATGCCGACATTATTCACCTCGAATATCTTTATGTCAAGCCTCTTGACATCGTTCGATTCCGGTGCTAGAGTTCCCCCAGATAGTTCGAGATCAAGAGTCTTTGACTCGAATATCACAAGTATGAGGGAAAGCGAGGACAGACATGAACGGAATGGACCTGATGCGAGTGCCCGGGCTTGGCCTGGCCGCCGCAACCCCCAACGAGCTGATGACCGAGCCGCGCACCGATCGCCACCTCTCCGACGAGGTGACGCCGAGCCCGACCTTCCAGCTCCATCGACTGCTCGAGGTGTTCCGACCGACCGCCCGCGAGACCGCCGCGCCCGTCGAGCGCCTGCCTGCCTCTCCTTCCGGCAAGGACCTCGCCCGCGCCTGAGCTCTCGCTCGAGGGCCGGACATCCGGCCCGAACCCTCGCTAGCCCACGACTGGCCTCCGCCGACGCGGAGGCCAGTTCGATTCGCCCTCCGCCGCTCGGTTTGCACACGCTGCAACAACCGACGGTTGGACGTCCGACTGCAGGCCCCAAAGGCCTGTCGGGTGCCTCAAACCGTCATCCGTTGCGCCTGGAGCAACGACATACGGTTGGGCGGCGGTGGAGTGGGGTCGCCCCGGAGCTCAACCGTCGCTTGTTGCCTGGGACGCAAGACAAGGCGGTGCTCATCCCCCGTGTGTACGAGACGGACAACCTCGGACATCGAAGCCATCGCAGCGGCACCGGTCAGCCCGCTCCCTGGCCGGACGTCGCACCGGATCTCATCGAACCCGAGTTCCCCATAAGCCAGCAGGCGTGCCGCGAGCGCCGCGACCTCGTCGGACCCGACCGGCGCCGTGAACGAGAACAGGTCGACGGATCGCCGGAGCGTGGCCGGGTCGCGACCGATCTCCTGGCAGGCTGCATCGACCTCACGCGTCAGCGCCTCGAGCCGCTCCCGGCCGCCTTCGGCGTCCGATTCGACCCACCAGTTCCATTCGTCGGCGTACCGTGCTGCCAGCCGAATGGCCTTCGGCTTGCCCGCGGCGATGACGATCGGGATACCGGAAGGCCGAGGGCCGCGCAGCACGAGCTCCGCGTCGGGCACGCGGTAGTACTCGCCATCCAGGGATGCCCGCCCCTCCCGCAGCAGGCCGTGGATCACGGCGATCGCCTCCGCGAAGCGGGAATAGCGGTGGTCGGCGTCGATGCCGAACGGGGGATAGTCGTCCGGCGTATTGCCGAGTCCGATGCCGAGGCGGTATCGGCCGCCCGAGATCTCGTCCAGGGTGACGGCAGAGCGCGCGACGAGGGTCGGATGGCGGTACGGGTTGTTGATCACGGCGTGGCCGATGCCGATCGTCGTTGTCGAGGCGGCGATCGCGGCGGCCATGGTCATGGCCTCCCAGAGGCCAGCGTCGCCCGACTCGTCGGGATACAGCGCCGCATCCTCGAGCACGACGAGATCGAACCCGGCCGCCTCCGCGGCCAACGCCTGCTCCCGGATCGATGCCCAGGCCGGGGGAGGCGGGTTCGAACCAGGCCGCCCGAACAGCCGGATATAGGCCCGGATCTGCATCGATCCATGATCTACGTCCCGTCGAATCCGACACCCGCTGCCTGGTTTGCACCCGCTGCAACAACCGACGGTTGGACGGCCGACCCGGGGCGGCCACGTCCCGTCAAGTGGTGGAAATCGACTTCCAGCTCGACCTGCTCCTAGACGGCGGCGCCCTCCTTGAGCAGTTCCCCGAGGGTCGGGTTGGC
>VEOW01000234.1 GCA_012026785.1 Chloroflexota bacterium
CGAGGGCGTGCTGCTGAAGGAACAGCTCGCGGACCAGGCGAGCGGCCTCGAGCGCGATCCGATCGTCCTCGGGCAGCGCATCGAGACCGACCAGCTGGACGATCTCCAGCAGCGTCCGCTCGCGCGCCAGCAGCTCGATCGCGTCGCCGCGCAGCCGCTGCCAGTCTCGGCCGACCTCGGTCTCGTACCAGGCTGCCAGCTCCCGGATGTACAACGAGTACGACTGCGTCCAGCTGATGGCCGGGAAGTGACGAGCATGGGCCAGGTCGGCGTCCAGGCCCCAGAACGTGCCGGCGAGCCGAAGGCTGGCCTGGGTGACCGGTTCGCTGAAGTCGCCGCCGGGGGGCGAGACGGCGCCGACGACCGTGAGCGAGCCGGTCCGCTCCGGGTCCCCGAGCGGGGTCACCGCGCCGGAGCGCTCGTAGAACTGCGCCAG
This sequence comes from Chloroflexota bacterium, assembly GCA_012026785.1. Classification (GTDB taxonomy): domain Bacteria; phylum Chloroflexota; class Limnocylindria; order Limnocylindrales; family CSP1-4; genus UBA5189. The sequence continues at coordinate 437 of VEOW01000234.1, forward strand.
CCGGCTCGCCAGGTACGCCGGGAAGCCCTCCTCGCCCGGGAGCTCCTCGAGCCGGCCGCTGATCTCGCGCATCGCCTCGGCCTAGCGGCTGGTCGAATCGGCCAGTAGGGCGACGGCGTAGCCCTGGTCGCGGAAGTACTCGGCGATCGTCGCCCCGAGCTGGACGGACGCCTCGCGGGCTGCCACGGGCATGTTCGAGGTGTTCGCGATCAGCACCGATCGCGCCAGCAACGGGCCGCCGGTGCGCGGGTCGACGAGGGTGCTGAACTCGGCCAGGGTGGCGGCCATCTCGTTGCCGCGCTCGCCGCAGCCGACGAAGACCACGACGTCGGCATGGGACCAGCGGGCCAGCGTCTGCTCGATCACGGTCTTGCCGGTGCCGAACCCGCCCGGCACGATGGCCGTGCCGCCGCGCGCAACGGGGAACAGCATGTCGATGACCCGGGTGCCGGTGATCAACGGCTGGTCGACGGGCAGGCGGCGCGCCGCCGGTCGCACTCGCCGAACCGGCCAGGCATGGGCCAGCCTGAGCGTCGCGTCCCCATTCGGCCCCGAGACCCGCCCGATCGGGTCGTCCACCGTCACCTCGCCCGTCCGGAGCTCGACGAGCGTTCCGGCGGGCACGAACGGCGGAACGAGGATCCGATGCTCGAAGCCGGCCTCGTCGACCGTTCCAAGCACGTCACCGGCGCGGACCGCCGTCCCGACCTCGCGACTCGGGACGAAGCGCCAACGCCGCCCGGGGTCGAGCGGCGGCGCCTCGAGCCCCGGCGCCAGCGTGACGTTGCCGCCGGTCGCGAGCGTGCCGAGGGGCCGTTGAAGCCCATCGAAGGTCGTCCCGAGCAGCCCCGGGCCGAGGCGGGCCTCCAGTGGGCTGAGGGTCCGGTGCACGGGATCGCCGATCTGGAGGCCGGCGGTATCCTCGTAGACCTGGATCGAGGCTGCCTCGGCGGTGAGGTGGATGATCTCGCCGAACAGCCGCCGCGGGCCGACCCGGACGACCTCGCCGACGGTCGCGCCCGGGAGTCCCGCGGCCCGGATCACGGGGCCGGCGGCGGCAACGACGCGACCGATCGTCGGAGCCGCGGCCCGGATCGCGATGTCCCGGTCACGGACCGGCAGTGCGATCACGACCCGCCCTCCCCGAGCTGGATCCGGTAGCCGATCGCCCGCCGCAGCATCTCCACGACCAGCTCGCGCCGCGTCGCCAGGTCGGTCGGTGCCCCGGCCGGGATGACGAGCACGATCGGCCGGGCCAGGCCTTCGAACCGATCCCGCGTTCGGTCATCGAGGGCGGCCCACAGGTCGGCGGTCACGAGGACGAGCCCGATCTCCTCGTCCGCCGCCAGCTCGCGGAGCGAGCCGACCGTCTCGGGGCCGGAGCGGACGACGATGGTGGCGACCCCGCTCAGCCGGAAGCCATCGGCGAGCGCCGGGCCGATCAGGGCGACCAGGCGGGCCATCTCAGGCCGCCCTCGCCATCAGCCAGGTGTTCGTTCGCTCGCGGCTCCAGCCACCCGAGGCGGCGGCGAGGGCAGCCCGCAGCCGGATGGCCTGGGCCTCGATGGCCGCGACGTAGCCGGCCACGACGCCCACGCCCAGGGGGTCGCGATGCGCTCGAGCGGCAAGCTCGTCGAGTCGCGCCAGCACGGCCATTCGCTCGGCGGCCGCGGCGGCCGATGCGCCGGTAACGTCGAGCTCGGCCGCCAGGGACGCCCGTTCCGCCCGCTCGGCCTCGATGATCCGCGCGACGACGATCCCGTCGCGACACCACTCGGCGCGCTCCAGCCGTGCCCCATCGATCGCGGCCTGGAGGTCGGCTTCCTGCCGCGCCGAGTCCGTCGTGGCGTTCCAGGCGGCCGCGAGCTGCATCGCGGCGGTCGTGGCGAGGACCCCGACCGCGCCCAACAGACGCGGAATGTCGGACGTCGCGGCGCGGGCCAGGCGGCCCATCTCCGGATCGCCGAGCAGCGCCCCGCGGCCGACCGTCGATTCGATGGACTCGGGGGGCTCGCCGCCGCGGCGGCGGCGGAGAACCTCGAGGATGCGCTGCAGATCGAGCGGCATGACGAGTGCCTCGACGAGCGCCCGGGCGGGCGGTGGGTAGAGGCGCGGCAGCGATGCCAGGCTGCCTGAGCGGTGGCGCTCCACGGCGAGCTCGATGCCCGAGCGAGGCGGGGTGACGAGCGTCCCCAACTCGCGGAGGATCACCCGCCAGTCGTCGAGTCGCTCGAGCATGACGAGCATGGCGTCCGCCGACTCGGCGCCGGCCAGGCGAGCCAGTGTCTCGGGGCCGAGCAGCCGGGCGCGCCTGGCCGCAATCCGAGCATTGCCGTACTCGTACATCGCTCAACCCTCGACGAGCGCCGTCCGCGCGCGCTCGAGGCGGACGTCGCGCCGCGCGTCCACCTCCAGCCTCCGGTCGGCGGAGCGGACCAGCAGCCCGGTCGGGGCGTCGTCGGGCAGGGGCTCGATGGCTGCGCCCGCGGCCGCAACCAGGGCTTCGATCGGCGGGGCATCCGCCGCTCGAACCGCGACGATTGCGTCGGCGCCGGCCATCGCCAGGGCCTCGGTGGCGATCGCGGCGAGGCCGGCGTGCCAACGGGGGCCGTCCTCGGCGACGATGGCGGCGAGCTGCTCGCGCGCCCGCGCCCATGCGCCATCAGACTGGGCGGCCGCGAGCGCGGAGCGTCGCCGAAGCTGCCGCAGCCGCGCGGCGTTCACGATCCGGGCCGCCTCCGCCCGGAGGAGTGGCTCCGCACCGACCACTGCCGCGTCGAGCCGGCGTTGCGCCGCCGACTCGGCAGCGGCGATCAGGCCCGCGGCCTCGGCCCTCGCGGCCTCGAGCTGGCGATCGGCCTCGGCGGCCGTTTCGCGCTCGATCGACTCGAGGATCGCCGTCAGGCCCATCGACGTCTCACGCTGGGCTCGGTCAGCCGATGAGAAGGATCATGGCGGCAACCACGAAGCCCAGGATGACCAGCGGCTCGGGCAGCGCGAGGAAGATCAGCATCGTGCCGGTCAGCTCGGGCTTCTCGGCGATGGCGCCCGCACCGGCGGGGCCGATCCTGGACTGGGCCCAGCCCGTCCCGAGCGCCCCCAGCCCAATCGCCAGGGCCGCGGCGAAGAAGCGCATGCCCTCGTCCATGATCATCCACCTCCCGCCAGCCCGAGGCGTCCCGGAGAGGCCACCGCCGCCACCGCGGACGTGAAGGGCCTGTACCGGGCGCCCCCGGGTTCGACGAACTTGCTGAAGAACTCGACGTAATGCAGCCGCAGGCCCTGGATCGACGAGTCGAAGAACCCGAGCCCGATGTTGAGGCTGTGCAGGAGGAGCGCCACGAGCGCCCCGACGACGACGTTGCCGGTCAGCCCGCCGAGCTCGTTGGCGACGACCGCCAGCATCACCGACGCGAAGCCGATCGCCATGAGCCGCGCGTAGCTGAGGATGTTGGTGACGGTCCCGACGAGCTCGATCGGGCCGGCCATGCCCAGCGTGGCCACGAGCACGGCCGTGGCCGTCACGAGCGCGGCCGCCCCGAGGTAGCCCAGCGAGGTCGGCAGCGGTCCCGCCAACCAGCCCAGCAGCAGCGCCATCGCCACGAGCCCGACCAGCATCGCGAGCCGGCCGGCAGCCAGGGCGCGGTTGCGGGTGATCACCGCGTTTGCGAGCCCGAGCACGAGCCCGAAGGTGACCTGCGCGACTCCGATCGCGAGCGCCAACGCGAGGAACGCGATGGCGGCCTCCTGGCGGTCGAACCACAGCGGCCGCAGACCGAGGGCATCGGCCCCGGCTCGCCCGAAAAGCTCCCCGAACAGGAACCCGAACACGACCGTCGAGCCAGCCGCCAGCACCGCCACCGGAAGGATTCGAGAGAGCAGACTGGAGCGCGGCCAGCGTCGGCGGGCGATCGCGAGCAGCGCCATGAGCACCAGCCCGTAGCCAATGTCACCGACCATCAGGCCGATGAACACCGGCAGCGTCATCGCCAGGTACGGGGTCGGGTCGAGGGAGCCGTAGCGAGGAATGCTGACGAACGTTGTCAGCGGTTCGAACCCGCGCAGCAGCGGCCGATTGTCGAAGGCAACCGGGACCGAATCGAGCTCGACCGGGTCAGCCGCCCGGTCGAGAACGATCGCTCCTGAGCCGACCTCGTCCTCGACCGCTCGGCGGACGTCCGTGAGCCGCCCGGCCGGCAGCCAGCCGGAGATCATCACAAGGTGCTCGCTCTCGGCGGCCTCGCCGAGCGCCTCGGCCTCAGCGGCCCGGTCGCCGAGCACGGCGTCGAGGGCCGCGACGAGCTGGCCGTGCTCCACGCCGAGGGAAGCCAGCTCGGCCTCAACCTCGGCCGTCCGGAGCCGACACCGCTCGGCGGCGTCGACGAGACGTCGGTTGACCTCGGAGAAGGGCAGGCCGTGGAACTCGGCCGGCAGCGAGATCTCCTCGATGTCGCGGCCGCCCAGTAGCGAGCGAACCTCGCCGGCGAGTCGCTGGGGATACAGCAGCGCGGCGCCGACCCGATCGCCGGCGAGATCAGCGGCGATCAGCTCGCAGCGACCGTCGGTCAAGCGCTCGAGCTCGTCGCGGAGTAGCGGCACCACGCCGCGATAGCGGCCCTGGACGACGATGGCCGTGGAGCCGTAGCCCTGCAGGGCCGGCAGGCGATCGACGATCGTCTGCAGCCCGTCGATGAGCGTTCGGTAGCTGTCGATCCTGGTCCGTTCGGCGGTGACCCGAAGGCGCTCGGTCTCCAGCCTCGCCACGTCGGCACGCAGTGGCTCGAGCGTCCGTACCTGGTCGGCCAGCGCATCGTCGTCGAGCTCCCAGAGCTCGGCCGCCACGTCCGGCGATGCCGCGACGGGACCGAACGCGCGACGTAGGTCGGCGACCGCCTCGGCGGCGACCGTCACGGCATCAGCCGGGCCGCTCCGCGAACGGCGGAACGCCACGTCGCGGCGCTCCCGGGTTTCGCCGTACGGGACGAGGTGCACGGCGCCGGCCCGATGCACCGCGCGCATGAGACGGCGAGCGCTCGCGCGCGCTGCGACGATGTCGACTCGGCGCATCTCGACGAGCACCCTCAGGCCTCCTCGGTCTCCGCCAGGACGGCCCGCACAATCCGGTCGGCGAGCCTCAGCTGGCTCGCCGTGTCGAGCCGCTCCGGCTGGTCGAGCTCGGCGTCGATGGCGGCTGCCTCGGCCCTGGCCGCGGCAAGCAGGGCCTCACGACGCTGGGCCAGGAGCTGCGCGGCCCGGTCGTCCACGCCGGCCAGGATCCCGTTCGCCGTGGCGCGAGCGGCGGTGACGATTGCTTCTGCCTCGCCGGCCGCAGCAAGGGACCGCTCTCGCGCCGCCAGCTCCGCCCGTTCGAGCGTCGTCAGGATGTCGTTCTGCACCGCCCACCGTCCGTCACCGGCTGCCGCCGGTGACCAGACTGTGCGGCGTGGCGCCCTCGTTGCGCCAGTGAAGGCCGGCCGTTCCGCGTGAGCCGTTCGGCCTTGCGGTCGGAAGGCCGGACGCGCCCCGCCGTCAGCCTTCGGGGGCGGCGCCGGTGTTGGGGCGTTCCTCGGGTTGCTCGCGCCGATACGGCACGTTGACGACGACCGTGTGCGGCCGACCCAGGAGGACGGTCCGCAACCGCTTGGCCGACTGGTTGTAGAGGATCCGCTCCCACCAGCTCCGAGCGACGTACTCGGGGATGATCACGAACGTGACCGGCGCTTCCTTGTCCGCCGGCCAGCCGGCATCGAGGACATCGAGGTAGGCCAGCATCGGCGCAACCAGGGCGCGGTAGGGCGATTCGACGATCACCAGCGGTACGTCGGGCAGCTGCCGCTCCCAACGTTCCCGGACGGCCGCCGCCTCGTCGGGCTCGTCGGAGATGAGGACGGCCCTGACGTCCGGCGCGATGGAGCGCCCGACGTTGATCGCCTGCACGACGGCCCGGCTGATGCCGGGCACCGGGACGATGACCCGCTCCTCCCGGCGGGGGCTCGGGATCATGGCGTCCGGGTGCACGGCCAGTTCCCTGGCCGAGGCGCTGTACTGGCGGTGGATGAACCACATGATCCCGACCAGCAGCGGGATCACGACGACGACGAGCAGCGAGGTGGGTGCCTTGGCGATCATCACGACGACCGCGACCGTCGCCGTGAGCGCACAACCGATGCTGTTGATGGCCAGCCCGCGTCGCCAGCCCGGCGGCCGCTCGCGCAGCCAGTGGACGATCATGCCCGACTGGCCGACCGTGAATGCCACGAACACGCCGACCGAGTAGAGCGGGATCAGGGCGTGGGTCTCGCCGCCGAACGCCAGGATGAGGCCGCCCGCAACGATGCTCAGGATGACGATCCCGGAGGTGAAGGCCAGGCGGTCGCCGCGGAAGCTGAACTGGCGCGGCATGTAGCCGTCCCGGGCGAGGATCGCGGCGAGTCTCGGGAAGGCGTTGTACGACGTGTTCGCGGCCAGGAAGAGGATCAGCGCGGTGAAGGTCTGGAAGAGGTAGAACGGCAGCGTCCCCTCGCCATAGACCACGGCCGCGACCTGGCTGATGACCGTTCGCCGAACGGGCTCGTCAATGGGCACGACGCCGAAGGAGTCGGCGACGAAGGTGATACCCAGGAACAGCACGGCCAGCAGGATCGCCACGACGCCGAGCGTGGTCGCCGCGTTCCGGGGCTCGGGCGGCTTGAAGGCCGGGACGCCGTTGGCGATCGCCTCGGTCCCGGTCAGCGCCACCGAGCCTGACGCGAAGGCCCGGATGAGAAGCAGCAGGCCGATCCCCTCGGGCACGCTGGGCGCGCCGGGCAGCGGGTCCGGCGGCGGCGCGCTCTCGCCGTTCACGACGATCCGGAAGACGCCGATCCCGATCATCAACAGCGCCGCGCCGACGAAGAGGTACGTCGGGACGGCAAAGATGTTGCCGGACTCGCGCAGGCCCCGGAGGTTGCCGATCGTGATGAGCACGATCGCCACGACCGCGATCACCAGGTGCCACTCGTGGATCTCGGGGACCGCCGACACGACCTGCTCGACGGCCGAGGCGGTCGAGACCGAGACGGTCATGACGTAGTCCACGAGCAGGGCCCCGGCGACCACGAGGCTCCCGATCACCGGCAGGTTGCGGCGGGCCACGGCATAGTCGCCGCCGCCCGATGGGTAGGCATGCACGATCTGGCGGTAGCTGAGGGCCACGACGGCGAGGAGGAACGCGATCCCGGCGGCGATCGGCAGGCTCACGAGGAGCGCGCCGGTCCCGGCGAGCACCAGCACCCGGAGGATCTCCTCGGTCGCGTAGGCCGACGAGCTGATCGGGTCCGAGCTGAAGATCGCCAGGGCCTTCGTCTTCGAGAGGCGCTCGGTGATCTCCTCGTGGATCGAGAGTGGCCGCCCGAACAGGAATGCCCGCAGCCTCGCGAGTGCCCGGCCGGCCGGCGTCCGCGGCGCGGATGCGGCCTGCTTGGCCACCAGCGTCCCCTGCCCGGAGTAGCGGAAGTAGGCGGCGTGCGGCCGTTCGACGCGGACCCGGCGATCGCCCGGCTTGCGACCGCGGAGCGACGATCCGCCGGGCGGCGAGGGGCCGGCGCTCACCGGGTCGGGCGCGCGGCGCGGCAGTGCATCGGGAGAGCATCGCACGTGCCGGGCTCGATCGCTTGACACCTCCGCGGTCGCCGGCAGGCGGAGTCGGGTTCAGGCGGGGTGGTTCTCGCGGCGATACGGCACGTCTACGACAACAGTGTGTGGCCGACCGAGGACGGCCGCGCGGAGTCGTTTCGCCGACTGGTTGTACAGGAGCCGCTCCCACCAGTGGCGGGCGACGAACTCCGGCACGATCACGAAGGTGATCGGCGCCGGTTCCTCCTCCGGCCGGCCATTATCGAGGACGTCGAGGTACGAGAGCAGCGGGCCGACGAGCGCCCGGTACGGCGACTCGACGACGACGAGGTCGCCGCTCGGCAGCTGCCGCTCCCAGCGCTCCCGAATGCGGCTGGCGGCATCGGGGTCGTCTGTCACGAGCACGGCTTGGACGTCTCGGGCGATCGAGCGACCGACGTTGATCGCCTGGATCACAGACCGATCTATCCCAGCGACCGGCACGACGACGCGCTCGCGGCGGCGCAGGCCCGCCACCACGATGTCGTCTCGCACGGCGAGCTGCCTGGCCGTCGAGCGGTACTGGTACCGGATGAAAAGCATGCCGAGGATCAGCAGCGGGATCAGGATCAGGACGACCCACGCGCCCAGGGCGAACTTCGCCGCCGCGACCTCGATGGCCACGACGCCCGTCGTCAGGGCGCCAATGCCGTTGACTGTCGCCCGCAGCCGCCAGCGCGCGGTCTCACCCCGCAGGCGCCACCAACGCCTGACCATGCCGCCCTGGCTGAGCGTGAAGGCGATGAACACGCCGACGGTATAGAGCGGGATGAGATTCGTGACGCTGGCATCGAAGGCCGCGATGAGGGCGATCGCCACGGCCGCGAGCACCACGATGCCGCTGTTGAACGCCAGCCGATCGCCGCGGAACTGGAAGACACGCGGCAGGAACGAATCGCGTGCCAGGATGCTCGACAGTCGCGGAAAGTCGGCGAACGACGTGTTCGCGGCGAGGATCAACAGGACCGCGGTCGAGACCTGGACCAGGTAGTGGACCGGTGTGCCGCCGCCGACGAACACGCGTGTCAATTGGCTGACCACCGTCTCCTGCTCCGTCGGGTCGGGCAGGACGCCGAGCTGGCTCGACAGGAAGCTCATGCCCAGGAAGATCGTGCCGAAGCAGGCGCCCATGAGCACGATGACGATGGCGGCGTTCCGGGCCTCCGGCGGTCGAAACGCCGGCACACCGTTCGACACCGCCTCCGTGCCGGTCAGGGCGACCGAGCCCGATGCGAACGCCCGCAGGATGAGCAGCAGGCCCAGCGGTTCGGCCGCGGCCTCCGCCCAACCCGGCGGCGGTGTGTAGTCGGGCATCGAGCCGGTCGCGAATCGCAACACGCCGTAGCCGAGCAGGCCGAACATCGAGACGAGGTAGACATACGTCGGGACGCTGAATACGAGGCCGCTTTCGCGGACGCCACGGAGGTTGACGAACGCGATCACGGCCACCAGCCCGACCCCGACCGCGACACGCACCGGGAACAGCTCCGGCCAGATCGAGGTCAGGGCGGCGACACCCGCGGCCACCGAGACCGCGACCGTCAGGACGTAGTCGGTCAGCAATGCCGCGGCCGCCGTCAACCCGGGCAAGGTGCCGAGGTTGTCACTGGCCACGATGTACGAACCACCCCCACCGGGGTACGCCGCAATCGTCTGGCGGTAGCTCGTGACGACGATCGCAAGCACGACGACGATCCCGATCGTGATCGGCATCGTGAGGACCAGGGCACCGGCGCCAGCGAGGACGAGGACACGCATGATCTCCTCGGTCGCGTACGCCGACGACGAGATGTTGTCGGACGCGAAGATCGAGAGTCCCGGAACGATGCCGAGCCGCTCGCGGACCTCCTCGTAGGTCGACAGCGGCCGCCCGAACAGCACCGAGCGGAGCCTGGCAGCCAGCCGTCCGATCGAGCTCCGAGGCGCGGACGCTTCCGGCTTGGCAACGAGGGCACCACCATCCACGTATCGGAAGTACGGCTCGTGCGGTCGCCGCACCCGCACACGCCGGTCGCCAGGCTTTCGCCCGGGGCGCGGCTTGGCAGCACGGTCGGCAAGGACGCCGCCAACCTCTGGCGGATCGGGCAGCACGTCAGGTTGAAGCGGGCGGCACGGCGCGCAGGGGAAGGGCGGATTGAACCGGGGTGGCCTCCCCGCGTCGATACGGTACGTCGATGACGACGGTGTGTAGCCGACCGACCAGCGCTCGCCGCAGGCGACCAGCGGATTGGTTGAAGAGCGGCCGATCCCACCAATGGCGGGGCACGAACTCGGGCAGGACGACGAATGTGATCGGAGCTTCGAGGCCCGTCGGCTGGCCCTCCTCGAGCAGGTCGAGGTAGTGGACCATCGGCTCGACGAGGCGCAGCGATGGCGTTTCGACGATGTCGAGCGGGACATCGGGAATCCGGCGCTCCCATTCGTCCCGCAGTCTCCGGGCCGCCTCACCGTCCTCCGTGACAGTCACGGCGCGCACGTCCTCGGCGACCGACCGGGCGACGTTCACGGCCTGGACGGCCGCCCGGTCCAGGCCGTCCACCGCGACGACCGCCCGTTCGCGCCGGCGCGGTGCCGTGAACACGAGGTCCGAGCGGACCTCGAGCTTCTTCGCGGAGGCTGCGTACTGGTGGCGGATGAACAGCATCATCCCAACGAGCAGCGGGATCAGGATCACGACGAGATAGGCGCCGCCGGAGAACTTCTCGTAGACGACGATCGCGAGCACGATGGCCGTCACGACGGCACCGAGTCCATTGACGGCAAGGCCCCACCGCCAACCCGCCCCACGGACCCGCAGCCAGTGCCTGACCATCCCCAGCTGGGAGATCGAGAAGCACACGAACACCCCGACGGCGTACAGCGGGATGAGCAACGTCGTCGTGCCGCCGAAGATCGCGATCAGGGCCACGGCCACCGCGGCCAGCAGCGTGATGCCCCAGGAGTACGCCAGCCGGTCGCCGCGGAAGGCGAACTGGCGCGGCATGTAGCCGTCCTTGGCGAGGATCGCCGCGAGGCGTGGGAAGGCGTTGTACGACGTGTTGGCGGCCAGGAACAGGATCAGCATCGTCGCCACGAGGAAGGTCACGTGGAGCGCCGAGCCCTGGCCGAACACCGCCGCGGCGACCAGCGACACGACGGACGGATAACCACCCACCGATGGCACGATCGAGTACGCCACGGCGACGATCGAGACCCCGACGAAGCTCACGCCGAGCAGGACCGCCATGGCGCCCATCGTGTTGGCGGCGTTTCGAGACTCCGGCGGCTTGAAGGCCGGCACGCCGTTGGCGATCGCTTCGACGCCCGTCAGGGCGACGGATCCACTCGCGAAGGCCTTGAAGACCAGCAGCAGGCCGAGCGGCTCCAGCCAATTGGCTTCGCATTCGGCTGCGGCGGCAGCGAATGAGCGGCGCCGGTCACGATGTTGACGGCACCCAGGCCCACGATCGCGAGTGCGAGGCCGACGAAGAGATACGTCGGGACCGCGAAGATGTTGCCGGACTCGCGCAGTCCGCGCAGGTTCGCAACCGTCATCAGCGCGATCACTGACGCCGCGATCTCGACCTTGAATGGACCGGCCGCCGGCAGGAGCGAGGCCAGCTGGTCGAGCGCCGACGACGTCGAGACCGCGACCGTCATCACGTAGTCGATGAGAAGCGCCGCGGCCGCTACCAGGGCCACGAGCACGGTCAGCTCGGAGCGGGCCACGGCATACGCCCCGCCGCCGTTGGGGAAGACGCGGAAGACCTGGCGGTAGCTGAGGGCCACGATCGCCAGGAGCAGCGCGATCGCGATCGAGACCTGCGGAGACACGAGTAGGGCACCCGCCCCGGCAAGGACGAGCACCCGCAGGATCTCCTCGCTGGCGTAGGCGGAGGAACTGATCGCGTCCGAGCTGAAGATCGCTAGCGCCTTGCTCTTCGACAGCCGCTCGCCGATCTCTTCATGGATCGAGAGCGGACGGCCGAACAGCGCCCGGCGGACGCGCGCCAGGACTCGCCCGGTCCGGCTTCGAGGTGCGGAGGCCTGCGGGCGTGCCACGAGCGTTCGCTCGGCCGCGTATCGGAAATAGGGCTCATGCGGCCGGGCGATGCGGACGCGGCGGTCGCCGAGCTTGCGCCCCTGCCGCGCCCGCAGGCGCGGTGGCTCGATGGTCTCCATGCCACCACACTGCGCTGGGGCTCCAAGAGGGATCGGGGCAATGAGCGGTCGCGAGGCCTTAAGTTCGCCTCAGGTTTTCGACGGCGCGTCCTCGGGCGCCCGGACCCGGTAGCCCACGCCCGGCTCGGTCACGATCAGGTCGCGGATGACACCGCTGGGATCGGCCGCGGCGAGCTTGCGACGCAGCTGGCTCACGTGCACGTAGACGTAGCTGTCGGCGTCCTGGTAGGCAGTCCCCCAGACGGCGCGCAGCAGCCGACCCTTCGTGACGACCCGCCCGAGCTCCCCGAGGAGCACGCGAAGGATCTCGAATTCTCGGGGCGTCAGGTCGACCTCGTGGCCAGCGACCCGAACCTCGTGCCGGGGACCGTCGAAGACGAGCGGCCCGACCACGATCCGCCCGGCCTGGTCGGCGCCGGGCCCGGCCGCTCGCCGAAGGGCCACGCGCAGGCGGGCGTGGAGCTCGTCGAGGCCAAACGGCTTGGTCACGAAGTCGTCGGCCCCGAGCTCGAGTGCCACGACCTTCTCGCGCTCCGCGAAGCGACCGGACAGGATCACGATGGGCGTCATCGCGTCGCGGCGGATCCGCTTGATGACCTCCGTGCCATCGACGTCGGGCAGCCCCAGGTCCAAGAGCACCACGTCGGGTCGGGCCGCCGCCCAGCGCTCGAGCGCCGTCCTCGCATCGACCGCCTCCAGGGTCCGGTAGCCGCGCGCCGCGAGCTCACGAACGAGGGCGGCCCGTGTCTCCTCGTCGTCCTCGACGACCAGGACGCTCGGCTTGCCGGCGCTCTCTCGGACGACGGTCACGGCGCCCCCGCGCTGAGCTCGGCGGGAACCTCGGCCGCCCGAAGGTCGATCTCGATCGCGAGGCCGCCGAGCCGACTCCGCCGGGCCCGGACCTGCCCACCCATGGCCTCGACCAGGCCGTGGACGACGGCTAGGCCGAGCCCCGTCCCACGATTCCCGGCCGTGCCTCGTCCGAGCGGTCGAACCCGGACGAATGGTTCGAAGATGCGCTCGAGCATGGCCTCGGGAACGCCCGGCCCACCGTCCTCGATGACGATCCGAACGATGTCATCGCCGGCCGGGGCTCCGGTGACGTGGATCGGCGCCTCGGGCCCGGTGAACTTGACGGCGTTTTCGAGGAGGTTCGTCAGGGCCGCATCGAGGAACACCGGATCGACCCGCACGGCGAGCGGCGGCACGTCCACGTCGACGCGGCGATCATGCGTACCCACGCGGCTGACGGTCTGGCCGACGAGGTCGTCGAGCTCGAAGACGTCGAGGTCGGCCTGCAGGGCGCCGGCCTGGATGCGGCCGAGGTCGAGGAGGTTCGCCACGAGGCGGTCGAGTCGGCGGACCTGGCGCTCGATGGCGGCAGCGCTCGCGGCGCGACCGGCGTCGTCGAGCCCGCTCTCGGGCCGAAGTGTGCCGGCTGCGGCGCGGATGGCCGCCAGCGGCGTCCGAAGATCGTGCGAGACCGACTGCAGCAGGGCGCTCTTGAGCGCGTCGCTCTGCCGGGCGATCTCGGCCTGACGAGCCGCTCCGGCGAGGCGGTCCTGGACGAGCAGCTGGCCGATCTGGTCCGCTGCCGCGCCGAGAAGCCGGGTCGACGAGCGGTCTGGCGGCGAGCTCGGTCGGTCTCGAGCGCACCAGATCGAGCCGAGGATCTCGCCGGCAGCCTCGATACGGACGCGGTAGAACTCGGCGTCGTGTTCGCCGGGCGACGGCAGATTCCCGGCGATCCTCGGCGACCGACCGGCGGCGTGCAGTCGGATCCACCTGGCCGGCTCGTCGCCGGGCATCCGTCGAAGTGCCTGGTACAGGATCGGCGAGGCGGCACGTCCGTGATCCGAATCCCCCGCGACCGCGACGTCACGCTCCGCGGCGTCGTCCTCGCCGAGCGCGACCCGAACCGAGCGCATCCCGGTCGCGGCCTGCAGCAGCTCGGCGATCTCGGGCAATGCCTCGTGGGTTGACGACCGAGTGGCAAGCGCGCGGCTGACCGCGAACAACTGCCGCGCCTCGCGCTCGCGGGCCGACGCCGTCAGGGTCTGGGTCCGCTGCAACGCAGCCAGCTGGCCGACGACGAGGCCGACGAAGAGCAGCACGGCGAGGCTCAGCCATTCGCTGGGGTCGGAGATCGCGAACGTGTGATACGGCTCGGTGAACAGGTAGTCGTAGGTTGCGATACCGCCCACGGCCGTGGCGATGGCCGCGATCGTTCCCGAGGCCAGCGCGGCCGCGACGACCGCGATCAGGTAGACGGGTGAGGCATCCGAGAAGCCGAGCCGATCCTCGAGCAGCCAGACCAGGGCCGTCGCAGCGCCGAGCGCGGGGACTGCGACGGCCAGAAGGCGCGCGATGCTGACCACTCCCGCGCGGGACACTCCGGCATCGTAGGCCTTCCGCGGCGGCTTCAGCGTGAGATCCAGGCCCGCGCAGGGCCGAGGGGCGGCTAGTGGTTCTGGCCGGCCTCGCGAACCTGGTCGTCGGTGGCCGGGCGGCCCTCGCGGTGACCCTCGGGCGGCTTGCCGCTCACGGAACCGGGTACCGGACCCCGCGCCGGCCCGGGCTGGGTCGCGACGGCGGAGGTACGACGATCCGCGCGGCCGACGCCGCCGGGGATCGTCTCTGCCTCCCGCTCGGGCTTGCGGCCGATGTACGCGCCGGGGTCGCGCCGCGGCTGGTTGCGCTTGCGCTCGCTCATCGGCGCTACGGTCGCGCGCCGACCCGTCCAGCCGCTCCCCGGGAGACCGGCGGCGGCTATCGCGAGCGTTGCAGGATCAAGCTCTGCCGGGCAACCGACCGTATTGGCGCATGACCTCGACGAGCCGGTCATGTGGCAGCGCCCGGGCGGTGATGCCGTCGCGACCCGTCATCGACGCCGCGGCCACGAGGGCGTTGACGATCGCCTCCTCGGTCGCCTCGACGGTCGCCTCGAACAGCGGGTCGAGAGCCGTGTCGACGAGCGCTCGCAGCTCGATGACCCCGTGCGTCTCCGGGGGCACCTCCCCCGCCGGCAGGCCGCGATTCCCGGTCGCGAAGGCGATGAACAGGTCACCCGAGGAGGTCGCGCCGAGGCCGCCGGCGCGGGCCAGCCCCAGGCCAGAACGCTGCGCCAGCCGGGCGCACTGATTCGGCAGCAGCGGGGCGTCGGTGGCCACGACGATGATGATCGAGCCCTGCCGGCGGCCGACCTCCGCGCCGAACCCAAGCCCCTCGTCGAACGCGATCCCGCCTCGCGGCCGATCCCACGGCGATGGCACCTCGGCCACCGGGATCGCCTCGCCGACCGGGACCCCGTCGATGCGCAGCAGGCCGCGGCGCCCGTAGTTGGCCTGGACGAGGACACCGACCGTCCAGCCGCCCATGCCCGCCGGAACGACCCGCGACGCCGTCCCGATGCCGCCTTTGAACTCGTGGCAGATCATGCCCGTCCCGCCGCCGACCGAACCCTCGGCCACGGGGCCGCCGCGGAGGTCCGCCAGCGCCGCGTCGACGTGCTCGGGCCGAACGTGCTGGCCGGCGATGTCCGAGAGGCGGCCGTCCCACGTCTCGGCGACGACGGGCAGCGACCAGTAGGCCGAGCCAGGGGGGCGGGTTCGAATGGCGTGGCTGATCAGGGTGTCGCGAACGATCCCGACGGAGTGGGTGTTGGTGATCGCGATCGGGCTGTGGAGCAGGCCGGTATCCCGGATCCATTCGAGGCCCGTCATGTCGCCGTTGCCGTTGAGGATATGGCAACCCGCGAAGACGGGCTCGGTCCAGATGTCACCGTCGTGCGGGTCGATGACCGTGACACCGGTTCGAACGGGGCCGCGTCCCACGACGAGCGGTCCCTCGCCCTCGATGAGGGTTGCGTGCCCCACCCGGACGCCGACGACATCGGTGATGGCGTTCAGGGGGCCTGGCCTCCCCTCCCCGATCTGGATCCCGAGGTCTCGGGCCCGCCGTCGCGCTGCCACTCGTCCGTCCGTCAGTCGGCGCGCGAGGTCGACAGGATGTCGACCCCGGGGACGGCGGCGATCGCCTCGAGGGCGCTCGCGATGGCCGCCGAGGACCGGCCACGAACCGTCAGGTCGACCCGGTAGCTGCGCCCCTGGCGATGGGTCCCGATCTCCCCGATCTCGAGCTTGTGGTCGCGCAGGATCGCGGTCACCCGGCCGAGGGCATCGATGTGATCCAGCTCGAGGCGCAGTTGGAGCTCCGGCTGGGCGGTGCCGTGGAGCCGCTCCGAGAGGATGTTGATCGGCCACAGGCTGATCAGGATCACGGCCGCCGCCACGGTCGCGATCAGGTGCTCCCCCGCCCCGGCCGCCATACCGACCGCGGCGGTCGCCCACAGGCTCGCGGCCGTCGTCAGGCCGCGGATGATGATGCCCTCCTTGAGGATCGCGCCGGCGCCGAGGAAGCCGATGCCGGACACGATCTGGGCCGCGATCCGGGTCGGGTCGATCGGGGTCGAGGGCGTGCCGTGGCCGAAGCCCTCAGCCGAGAGGACCGTGAACAGGCCCGAGCCGAGCGAGACCAGCATGTGCGTTCGAAGGCCGGCGGGGTGGCCGTGGATCTCGCGCTCGAAGCCGATCGCGAGCCCGAGCAGGCTCGCCACGATGAGGCGGGCCGAGAGATCGAGCTGGAGCCCGAGGTCGATCATCGTCAACCCCGGCTGGCGCGGCGCGGCATCAGCGAATGATCTCGCGTTTGAGGTCCGGCCGCGAGCACCTGCGACCGACACGGAGCCGTCATTCGCGTCGCGTAGGCTGAATCCGTGACTAGCCAGGACGGAACCGCCGTTCCCGCCCGCTGGCCCGCGCTCGCGGGCGTCGTCGCCGTCGCCGCGGCCCTCGCCGCCGGCGAGCTGATCGCCGGCCTCCTGCCGGGGACGATCTCGCCGATGCTCGCCGTTTGGCGCCTCATCGTCGACCTCCAGCCAGCGGGCGCGAAGGACATCTTCGTGGCCCTCTTCGGGACGGCCGACAAGCTCGCCCTCGAGGTGCTCATCGTCGTCGTCGCGCTGCTGGTCGGGGCCCTGCTCGGCCGCCTCGCCGTCCGCCGACTCGAGATCGCCGGCCTCGTCATCGTGGGCTTCGTGGGTCTCGGCTTTGTGGCGGCGTTGCGCGACCCGAGCGTCCAGCCGGCCCTCGCGGCGACGAGCGCGGGGGTCCAGGCGATCGTCGGCATCGAGCTCCTGCGACGACTCGTCCAGCTCGCGGCTCGCGCCGGGCGCGGCAGACACGGGTCAACGATCGGGGCCGCAACCCCGGAACGCAGGGACGGCGGCATGCCCGACTGGGGACGGCGCTCGTTCCTGCGCTGGTCCGGGGCGATCGGCGTCGCGTCCGTCGCGGCGGCCCTGGCCGGCCGGCGGCTGTTCACGCAGCAGAACGCGCCGCCAGTGGAGGGCGGATCCATTCCCGAACCCGACCAGCCCGCGTCCCTCCCGAGCGGCGCCAGCGTCGCG
>VEOW01000093.1 GCA_012026785.1 Chloroflexota bacterium
CAGCTTCACCAGGCTCCCGAACGGCGGCGATCCGAACCGCCGCCGCAGGTCCAGCTCGGCATCGTAGAAGGCCTCGGCGTGCGCCTCGCCGATGGCGACCAGCGCCGGGTGGTCGGGCTGGTAGGTCTGGATGATCGCCCGCCCCGGGCGCTCCCCCCGGCCGGCCCGGCCGACGGCCTGGGCGAGGAGCTGATAGGTCCGCTCGGAAGCCCGCTCGTCCGGGAGGTTGAGGGCCACGTCGGCGGAGATCACGCCGACGAGCGTGACGGCCGGCACGTCGAGGCCCTTCGTCACGCGGCTCGTGCCGACGAGCACGTCCAGCCGGCCGTCGCTGAACGCGTCGACCACCCGCGCCGCCGCCCCGCGGCGCTCGACGACGTCCCGATCGAGGCGTCCGACCCGAAGGTCCGGGAAACGCTCGCGGACCTCGCGCTCGCCCCGCTCCGTGCCGCCGCCGAGGTAGCGGATCCGAGCCGAGCCGCAGTTCGGACAGCGGGTCGCGACCGGCGATGCCCGGCCGCAGTGGTGACAGCGCAGCGTCACCCCCGCCTGGTGGTAGACCAGCGGACGGGTGCACTCCGGGCAAGCCTGGACGTGGCCGCAGTCCCGACACAGGACGACGGACGCGGTGCCCCGGCGGTTGATCACCAGGATCGCCTGGTCCGGCGCATGGAGCCCCTCCAGCGCCGCCGCCAGCGGGCGCGACAGCATCCCGAGGTTTCCGCCGGCGAGCTCGGCCCGCAGATCGACGATCTCGACGACCGGCGGCGCTCCCGACAGCCGGACCGGCAGGCGATGGCGCCGATAGCGACCCTCGCGCGCCCGGCCCTCGCTCTCGACCGACGGGGGCGCCGAGCCGAGGATCACCGGTGCACCGGCGAGGCGGCCCAGCCTGAGCGCGGTGTCGCGGGCCTGCAGCCTCGGCGTCCGGTCGCTCTTGTAGGCCCCGTCGTGCTCCTCGTCGACGACGATGAGCCCGAGCTCGTCGAGCGGCGCCAGCACGGCGAGCCGGGTCCCGACGACCACGTCGACCTCGCCGCGCCGAATGCGGCGCCACTCATCGGCCCGCTCGCCATCGGACAGCCCGCTGTGCAGCAGCGCGACCGAGGCGTCGAGGTCGACTCGCAGCCGGTCGACGAGCGGCAGGGCCAGGGCGATCTCGGGCACGAGCACCAGGGCCGGCCGGCCGGCGGCGAGGGCGCGCTCGATCAACTCGACGTAGATCGCCGTCTTGCCGCCGCCGGTGACCCCGTCGAGCAGGACGGGCGTGGGATCGCGAGCGTCGATGGCTGCCGCGACGGCCTCGACCGCGGATCGCTGCTCGTCGCTCAGCTTGGCGCCGGCCGGCCGGCTGCCGCGACGGCCGGGCACCCGAGCGGCGAGTGGCCGGCGGGGCGCCTCGCGCGTCTCGCCCCGGACCAGGCCACGGCGGACGAGGCCGGCGAGGGCCGACGCGCCGTGGCGCGACGCCAATGCGGGCGCGGCAACACCCTCCGGCGGGGCGGTTCCGAGCTCATCGAGGAGTGCTTCCTGCCTCGGGCCGAGGCGCCGGCCCGAAGCTGGTGGAGCCCCATCGGGCGGCGCTCCGTCGGGGGCGAGGGTCACCCAGCGGACCCAGCGCGGCCCCGCCGACGCAGAGACGAGCGTCCAGTCGAGGACAACGAGGCCCCGGCCGGCGAGCCCCCGGAGGCGCCGCAGGAGGGCCGCGCGGCCCTCGGGCGCCCCGAGGGCGCGAACGGGTTTCGGCCCGGCTTCCAGCGCCGTCAGGATCGCCGTGTCCGCCGGATCCTCGGGGGCCGCCGGCTCCGGTCGCAGCTCGGCCACCAGCTCGAGGCGCTCGAGCATGCCCGGCGGCAGCATGGCCCGCAGGGTGAGCGCCGGCGGCGCCAGGTAGTGGGCCGAGATCCATGCAGCCAGGCGCATGGCGAGACCGGGCAGCAACGGCCCGTCGGCCCGGACCCGATCGACGATCGGCTTGGTCTCCAGGCCGGGCGGCGCGGCCCCCTCCCCGAGGACGATGCCGAGGGCCTGCCGCCGGCCGAACTCCACCAGCACCGCCTCGCCGTCGGCCAGTGGCTCGAGCGCCGCGGGGACGTGGTAGGTGAACGCTCGACTGCCGGCCGCTCCGGCGGCGTCGACGGCGACCTCGACGACGCGGGAGGCTGCCACGGGCGTCAGACCCGCGTTCGACGGTCCGGGTGGGCCGCCTTCTCGGCCCGGATGATCGCGTCGATGCGAGCCGCGGTCCGCTCGACCTGGCCGGTCTCGTTGAGGACGACGTGGTCGTAGTCCTTCTGCCGTGACAGCTCCAGGGCCGCGTTGCGCTGTCGGACGTCCAGCTCGTCGGCCGTCTCGGTGGCTCGGGCCTGGAGGCGGCTGAAGAGATCCTCCAGCGTCGGCGGAACGAGGAACACCAGCATGGCCTCGGGCACCTTCTGCTTGACGACGGCCGCGCCCTGGACGTCGATCTTGAGGATGACGTCGCGACCGGCACGAAGGGCTCGCCGGACCTCGTCTCGCGGCGTCCCGTACCAGTGACCGTGGACCTCGTTGGCCTCCAGCAGCGCGCCGGCCTCGCGACGCGCGAGGAACGCCTCGCGGGTCAGGAAGTGGTAGTGGACGCCGTCTTCCTCGTACGCCCGCCGCGGGCGGGTCGTGCAGGTCACGACGAAGTGACGAGGCGGATCGGCCGGGATCGACCGGAGGGCGTTGATGACGGTGTCCTTGCCGACCCCCGACGGACCGGACACGATGACGAGCAGGGCGCCCGGCTTGCCCGCCACCGTCCGGCCCGAGCTCACGCCCGCGCTCCCGGCACCGACGTCCGGCGGGCGCCGCCGGCACGCAACGTCTCGAGCACCCCGGCGAGGGCCGGCGGCAGGGGCGCCTCGGCGCGCAGCAACCGCCCGCTGCTCGGCGAGGTCAGCTCCAGCCGCCAGGCATGCAGGAACAGCCGCGGGAGGTCATCCGGCCCCCGCCGCGCCGGCCCCGTTCCATACGCCCGATCACCGGCGATCGGGTGGCCGATCGCCGCAAGGTGGACGCGCAGCTGGTGCGTCCGCCCGGTGACGAGGTCGAGCTCCAGGAGGGTCCAGCCCTCGAAGCGCTCCTTGACGCGATAGTTGGTCGTCGCCGGTCGGCCGTTGGGGACGCCCGCCATCCGCGTCCGATGCGCCGGATCGCGGCCAATCGGTGCCTCGATCCGGCCAGCGCCGGCGGCCACCGACCCGGCCACAAGCGCGAGGTAGGTCTTCTTGACGCGGCGGGCCTTGAGCTGAGCCTGGAGCGCGGACTGGGCCGCGTCGGTTCGGGCGACCATCAGCAGGCCGCTCGTGTCTCGGTCCAGGCGATGCACAATCCCGGGTCGCTGGACCCCCGCGATGCCCTCGCTCGAGAGGGGCTCGCCCCGGCCGAGCAGGGCGTTGACGAGGGTGCCGGTCGGGTGGCCGGGCGCCGGATGGACGACCAGGCCGGCGGGCTTGTCGACGATCAGCAGGTCGTCGTCCTCGTAGACCACGTGCAGCTCGATGTCCGACCGGGGCTCGATCGTGGTCGGTGCGGGCGGCGGCACCACCAGCTCCAGGACCACGCCGCCCGGCACGAGGGCGTTCGACTTGAGGGGCCGCCCATCGGCGGTCAGCCGCCCCTCGGCGATGAGACGCTGGACGTGGCTCCGCGACAGGCCCGACAGGTCGGCCGCCACCCGGTCGGCCCGCTGGGGCGCGGCGTCGGCCGGAATCGTCATTCGAAGCGTCGTCTCACCCAGCGCTTCGGCCTCAACCATGTTCCGCGGCGGGGCCATCCCGCCGGCCGCCGGCTTGCCCAGCGTCCCCGCGACCGACTCGCTCGGCCACCCAGGGCCACAGGCTCATGGCCAGCATCAGTGCGATCGACGTGCTGATCGCCGCGTCGGCGACGTTGAACGTGTACCAGCGCAGCGAGCCGATGCCGACGTCGACGAAATCCACCACGTACTCCAGCCGCAGGCGGTCGACGAGGTTGCCGATCGCCCCGCCCAGCAGGAGCCCGAGGGCCACGCTCAGCAGCGGGCTCCGGCCGGACTTGGCGTGAAACAGCACGATCGCCCCGATCGCGACCATCGACAGCAGCGCGAAGGGCAGGGCGTAGCCGCGCAGCAGCCCGAACAGGCCGCCGGTGTTCTGCGCGTGGACGAGGCGGACCAGGTCGCCGACGACCGAGGTCGCCTCGCCGGGCGGCAGGAACGAGACCAGCCAGGCCTTCGTCAGCTGATCGACCACGGCGAGCGTCGTGGCAAGCGCCACGAACGGGATCCAGAGCGGGCGGCCCTCCGGTCCCTGGCTCATGCCGCGGTGGCCGCCGTGGAGACGGCCGCGCCGATGGCCGCCGGGCCGCTGGACAGGTCGAGCTCGACGCGGACG
>VEOW01000049.1 GCA_012026785.1 Chloroflexota bacterium
CGGCCATGGCCGTCACCTGCGCCGTGGCCTCGGGGTCGTTGATCGTCGCCGGGTAGATCTCCTCGAAGCGAACCTCCGCGGCGAGCCCGTAGGCCGCGGCGACCCGATCCGCCACGCGCCGAATCAGCTCGGGCATCGCCGCACGGCCCGCCTCGGAGACGCAGCGGAAGGTGCCCTCGAGGAACGCGGTCTCGGGAATCACGTTATGCGTTGTGCCCGCGGCGACGTGGCCGACGGTGAGCACGACCGGGTCGAAGATATCCACCTCCCGGCTGACCGCCACCTGGAGCGCCAGGACGATCTCGGCGGCGGTCGGGATGGGATCCGCCGCTGCATGCGGTGTCGAGGCGTGACCGCCGCGTCCGTGGACCGTGATGAAGAAGTTGTCGGCCGACGCGAGCAGCGCGCCCGGTCGGATGTGGACCTGGCCGGCCGGGTACAGCGTCGAGATGTGGAGCGCGAAGCCACGCGTGATCGGGGGGTTGAGGTCGTGGAGCAGCCCCTCCTCGAGCATGATTCGGGCGCCCGCGAATCCTTCCTCGCCGGGCTGAAACATCAGGAGGACCGGCCCCGGCAGCGCCTCGGGATCGCGGCGCAGCCGCTCGCCCAGCAGCCGCGCGGCCCCGAGCAGCATCGCGACGTGCGTGTCATGCCCGCAGGCGTGCATGGCGCCCGGGAGCGCCGACGCGAATTCGAGGCCCGTCTCCTCCGTCAGCGGCAGCGCATCCATCTCGGCGCGCAGGACCACGGTTCGGCCGGGCCGGTCCTGGCCGATGACGGCGGTGACAGAGGTCAGGCGCTCGCCCAGGCGCGGTTCGAGCCCCAGTCGATCCAGCGCCTCGACGACGAGCCGCTGCGTCTCCGGGGTTCGAAGGCCCAGCTCGGGGCGACGGTGGATCCGGCGCCGCAGCGCGACCATGTCGGGCAGGATCGCCCGCGCCTCGGCGAGGAGCGTCATGGAGCCCGATGGTAGCCCGGGGGGTGCGGGATCTCCGAGCTCGCCGGCAGCAACACCGAGGGGAGGGTTCGCGTCAGATATCCAGTAGACAGCCGGGAGGGCCCGATGGGCGATCATCGAATCGCACGCCGTGGCGTCCCACTTCTCAGCGCCATGTTGGCGCTGGCACTCGTCGTCGGTTGCTCGACGTCGCAATCCCCGCCCCCGAGTCCCTCGCCGGCCGCGACCCCGTCCAGCGCGCCACCCGCGACGCCCGCGCCCACCCCGACTCGCGTCCCGCGGCCCACCGCGGCGCCACCCATCAACGCCATCGCCCCGGCGAGCGACCAGGTGGTGGTGCACGTCGAGACCTGGAGCGACATTGCCGGCCCCGATCTCGGGTTCTTCGTCTACGCCGACGGGTCCATCGTCGACGCCCGCGGTAGCGGGCTGCCGACCGTCCGTCCACTGACCGATGCGGGCCTCGCTCGGCTCGTCGGATACCTCCGCGACTCAGGGCTCTTCACCAAGACCCGCTCGATTCCCGTCCCCTCGGTGCCGCACGGCTTCGGGATGGCCCGGGTGACCTTCACGGACGCCGGCCGAACGGTGAGCGTCACGGCCTCGAACGTGGGGCGTGACGCCGAGAGCGAGGCGCTCACCGCCATTGCCATGGCATTCCTGGACTTCGAGTCGTGGTTCGTCCCGGCCGACTGGCGTGACGGCGCACCACGCACGCATCCCTACCTTCCGCGCTCATCTCGCCTGACTGTCGAGACCGCCGAGCTGCCGGACGATGCATGGATCAACCCGGCCCGTGAGCTCGAGCGGATCGACTGGCCCCTGGCCGTCGGGATCGACAGCATCGGGGATCCGATTGCGATCCCCAAGGCGACCGAGCGGACCCTACGCTGCGTCCTTATCGATGGGCGGGAAGACGTGCAGATCCGCGCGGCGCTGCAGACGATGCCCCAAGGCGGCCTCGGCGACATCACGCTTGGCAGTGGTTGGGTGATGTGGCAGGGTGACTCGTTGCTCGTCGGGCTGGCGCTTCGCGCGTTCCTCCCGCACGAGACGCCGGCTTGCGCGGCGGACGAGATGCCGCCGGCGCCGAGCCTCGCCCAGGCGCCGCGCCCCTCGCTCGTGGACGTACTCGTCATGGGGCTCGATGGTTGGACCCCTTCTGGCTCGCCGGTCATGGTCGTCACCATCAACCCCCTTGGCGACGAGGGAGCGCGCGAGGTGGACTACTACGCCGACGGGACGATACTGGTCCACGACCCGGCGCCGCCGATGCTCGGGTTTGCCGTGCGCCGGCTGAGCCAGGCTGGCCAGGCCGCGATCGCGGATCTCATCGACTCCACGGGCCTGCTAGAGGCCTCGTGGTCCGAGCAGGTGCCCGAGGACGCCGAGTACGACCGAATGCTCAGCATCATCCTGCCGCGCCCGAATCTCGAGACCCAGGGCCGCCCGGTGAGCCAGACGATCATCCTGAATGCGACCGATCGGGGGGTGGATCGGAAGGCCGAGGCGGTCGTCCGTCTAGCCGAGCAGCTCTTCGATCCCGCGGCGTGGCTGCCGGACTCCGCCTTTGTTGGTGGGCGGAGCGCGGTCTCGCCCTTCCGGCCGGCGGGCATCGAAATCTCGATCACGCATCGAGAGGACGGCCCGTTCGAGGAGCTCGGACAGCTCGTGCCGGCACGGGCCATCGCGTGGCCGCTGTCGGGCTCGTTCGAGACGTTCGGCGCGGTCGATCCGCAGTACGCACCCTCGGTCGTGGCGACGGCAACGCTGACTCCGGAGGAGGCAATCGCCGTGTTGCGAGCCTTCGCGGCCGCCGGTGCCGGCCGCGACGGCGCCGGCTGGTCGAGCTCGGCTGCTTACGATCTCGCCGGTGATCGGCCGGAGATCTGGTTCGAGGTGCGGCTCTCGATCAAGGGTATCGGCTGGCTGTAGACGCCAGTCACGCAGCGGACGCGGCAAGCCGCCCGGTCAGCCAGGCGTACTGGCGCTCAATGCTCTCGTCGTCGCCGAGGTGGCCGGTCTCGTCGTCGACCCAGGCGATCGCGCCGGGGATGCGCTTCGCCAGCCAGTCGCCGTGGGCGGCCGGCACCAGGACGTCGGTTCGACCGTAGACCAGGAGGACGGGGACTCGAATGGATTCGACGTCGAAGCCCCACGGGCGGACGAAGGCCAGGAGGTCGTCGACCCAGCCATCGGCGTTGGCCGCCAGGCCATTCGAAATGTGCGCCCGGACTCGAACGATGTGCTTCGACATCTGGTCGCGATCGGCCTCGGACAGGTCGTAGTCGTCGCCCATCCAGTCGATTCG
Source organism: Chloroflexota bacterium (assembly GCA_012026785.1). GTDB lineage: Bacteria > Chloroflexota > Limnocylindria > Limnocylindrales > CSP1-4 > UBA5189. Next base: position 3,270 of record VEOW01000049.1, read on the forward strand.
ATCGTCGGCGAGGCGGTTCAGGGCCGTCAGCCGAAGGTCGTTGCAGAGGGCGGCCGCGGCATCCTCGCCCGCGATCGCGGCGCCGAACTCCTTGACGTTGCCCTCGGTCATGCCGTCGAGCCAGTCGAGGTCGGTGACGCCGTACGGGGCGACCGAGACGTCGGCCAGGCAGCGGATCACGCGGTCCGGCATGCGGGCTGCGACGGCGAGCGCGTGTGGGCCGCCGCCGGAGCCGCCGGTCAGGAGGAAGCGGTCGATGCCGAGGGCCTCGGTCAGGCGTTCGATGTCCGGGACCACGTCGACGACGCGCCGGCCCGGCAGCCGGGTGGAGTCACCGTAACCGGCCCGGTCGTAGGTGATGCGGCGGAGGCCGAAGCGGCGATAGATCGTCGGGTCCTTCCACCATCCGATTCGACCGCCGGGCGTGCCGTGGAAGGCGAGGAACGGGATGCCGTCCGGATCGCCCCACTCGGCCGCGGCCAGGATTCGGCCGTCGGGCAGCGTGATCCGGTGTTCGATGTGCTCCGGGATCTCCTCGGCGTCGACGAGCATCGTTCCTCCAGGGTTCGTGGGCCGCCCGATGATATGGCGGAATGTTCGAACTCCCACAACCCGACGTTCGGCCCTACCCAGCGGGGGCGACCGGACAGGACGATGCCGGCGACCGGACTCGACGCGATAGGCGAGACTGGGTCCGCGAACGGAGCGGAGGTGGCGGATGCCGGCGGTCGAGGTTGGGAACCTGTGCAAGGACTACGACGGCCTGCGGGCGGTCGATGGGCTGTCGTTCACGATCGAGGCGGGTGAGATCTTCGCCCTGCTCGGGCCGAACGGCGCCGGTAAGACCACGACGGTCGAAATCCTCGAAGGCCATCGCCATCGCACCTCGGGCACGGTGAGCGTGCTGGGCCTCGACCCCCAGACTGCGGGCCGCGACTTCCGCGAGCGGATCGGCATCGTCCTCCAGGAGGCAGGGTTCGAAGAGGACTTCACGCCGCGCGAGCTGGTGTCGCTCCATCGGCGCATGTACCCGCGCCGGCTGGGGGTCGACGACGTCCTCGAGCTCGTTGGGCTGGAGGACAAGCGCGACGCGCGGGTCAAGACGCTGTCGGGCGGCCAGCGCCGGCGGCTCGACCTTGCGCTCGGCCTGGTCGGCGACCCGGAGCTGCTGTTCCTCGATGAGCCGACGACGGGCTTCGACCCGTCCGCCCGGCGCAAGGCCTGGGAGCTGGTCGATGCCCTGCGCGGGCTCGGCAAGACGGTCCTCCTGACGACCCACTACATGGACGAGGCCGAACACCTCGCCGATCGGGTCGCCGTCATCGTCAAGGGTCGCCTCGTCGCGATCGGGACGCCGGATCAGATCAGTGCCGGTCGCGAGGTCAGGTCAGTGATCTCCTTCCGGGCGCCGGGCGGCCTCGGCCTCGAGGACCTCCCGGCCCTGGACGGCGGCGTGACCCAGAGCGGCACGGATTGGCAGTTCGAGACCGCGCACCCGACGCGATCGTTGCACGAGCTCACGAGGTGGGCCGTCGACCAGGCCGTGGAGCTGGAGTCGCTGTCCGTCGGTCGGCCGTCGCTCGAGGACGCCTACCTCGCGCTCGTCGGGGCCGAGGCCCGCGAGCCTGTGGGCGAGTTGGCCGGCGAGGAGGCCCGGTCATGACGTCCGTCGCGCACCTCGTGCCCC
>VEOW01000037.1 GCA_012026785.1 Chloroflexota bacterium
CCGTTCTGGTCGATCTCGACGCGCGCACCCGTGTTCGCGGTCTTGATGAGCGAGGCGAGGACGATGGTCGCGGCAAGCTCGCGGGCGCCGATGGCGCCGGCGGCGATGGAGCCGGCGTAGATCGTGTTCGCGACCAGCTCCGTCTCCGAAGCAGCGGTCCACGTCCCGGCCACGTTCTTGTAGAGCGTCTCGTCGGTCGTCAGGAAGACGTAGCACCCGGTCGGCCAGTCGTCGGCCGGCAGGGTCGGCAGGGCCGTCACCACCCGCGGCGGGATGATGGACTGCGCGAACTTCGTCATCGCCACCGCGCCGGCGACGATCTTGGTCGAGGTGACCGCGCCGTCCGCGATGGCGGCGGAGGTGACCGCGCCGTTCGCCAGGACCGACGACGGCTGCACGTCGCCCTGCCCGAGCGCCGTGGTCGGGGTGCCGATGCTCCCGCTCCGGGGGACCGTGGACTGCGGCAGGAGGGCGGCCTCAAGCTGCGCCATCTGCATCGCGTCGAGGCGGTCCACCACGGACGCGACCTGGGTCGCGAGCTGGTCGAGGAAGTCGGCTTGATCGAGGGTCATGCGACAGGCTCCACCAACAGGGACAGGTTCTCGCCGGCATCGGAGAACACGCCCCGGACGCCGACGATGCGGCGCTCGCCGGTGAGCGAGTCGATGCCGTTGCTGATCTCGACCTTCGCCTTGTCCGCGATGTCCCAGCCGGTGAACGGCTCCAGGGTGCCGGGGACGAGGGCCAGCCAGAGGGCGGCGCGGCGGGTGACGGCCTTGTGGAGAAGGCGCTCCAGCGCGGCCTGCTGCTGGTCGGCCTCCGTCGCGGCCCCGGTGATCCCGAGGAGCGTCTGGAGGACCGCCACGTCCTGCCGCAGCCCCTTGGCGGTGATCGCGGTGGCGTCGGTCTTGGTGATCTCCGCGGCCCCGCCGGCGGCGTTCATGCCGACCGAGGCGAGGTCGTTGCGGTAGCGCAGCCAGTTGGGCGCGTAGGCGTAGTCGTTGACGTTCCCGTTCAGGACGAGGCCGAGTCCGACCGACGCCCCGGCGTTCTTGAGGAACTGGAACACGAACGGGCTGGTCCGGCTGATCCGGAAGGTGACGTGGTTGTCGGTGTTCGCGCGGCCCATCTCCGAGATGTCGTAGAAGAGCTGGAGCCGCATCTGGTCGAGCGTGCCGAACTGGTCGTTCGTCTTGATGACCGTCACGCCGTCGAGGCCCAGCGGGTCCTCGATCGTGCCGCGCGTGACGAAGCCGAGCGGGCTTCCCGTGGCGGCGAGCGCCAGGTCGATCTCCGGCAGGACGATCTCCGTCCCGAGCGCCTTCGTCGGGTACATCGTCCGGAAGCCGGCGCGGCTGATCCCGAGGAGCGCGAGGTAGTCGTAGAAGTCGCAGACCACGTCGTCGCCCGTCGAGTTGTAGTCCACGAACTGCCCGTTGTACACCTCGACCGCCGACGCCCCGACGCGCGTGATCCGGACGTGCGTGACGAGCGGGACCAGGAGCGAGAGGGCCGGACTGGTCTGGTAGAGCGTGAAGAAGCCCTTGCCGGGGAGGCGGTCGTAGCGACTCCATCCGACGTTGCGGGCGTCCCACACCTCCGCGATCTTCGACCCCGGCCCCCGCCCGCTCCCGGCCCCGTCGAACAGCTCGACGCAGTATTCGACGGTCATCGCTTCGGCCTCGTCGCGGCCTTGCGCTTCTTGACCTTCACCGGGAGCCGCTTGACCTTCGGCGTCTCAGCCGCCCACCGCTTCGCCATCTCCGGGTGAGTGGCGAACATCCACTTGCGCTGGGCCTCGCTCCGAAACGGCATCGGTCACGCCCTCGCGTGGTAGAACTCGTACTTGAGGTCGCTGATCCCGGCGTCGTTGGCGACCGTGAACGAGGTGGCGCCGACCGGCACGTCGAGCCAGGTCGTCGCGGCGCTGGTCTTGAGGAACGCCTCCACGCCGTTCTTGGTGATGTACCGGCCGCGCCCGAACGGGCCACACGTCTCCATGACGACGACGACCACGTCGGCGGCGACGCAGGCCGAGAGGTCGAGAAGGAACGAGACGCCGCTCCGCGTGATCGTGAAGATCGAGCTGCCGGCCCCGGACATCGTGATCGTGACCCGCAGAGGCGCCGGGACGTTGCCCTTGTTCGTCAGGCTCCGCGTGCCGGACGCGCCGGCCGAGCTTTGGACCGTCTGCTCGTAGAGCCGTGGGTCGGGGCAGATGAAGCCGCACGACCACGGCAGCGAGGCGCCGTCCGCGACGGAGGCGACCGTCTCCGGCTGGGACATCGGGCGCGCGTAGTAGCGGTAGCCGATCCACCCGGACGGGTAGTTGACGGTGTCGGTCGTGGGAGCCTGCCAGTCGAGCGCGTAGACGCCGTCCGTGGTGGGCGAGTCGCGGTAGCACTCGTAGGGGTCGAGGGCCAGGCGCAGCGCCACCTCCCGGTCCTCCAGCGTCTCCGCCTGCGACCCGGCCGGGACGAGGATGCGGCCCGCCATCGAGAGGGTCAGGAGTCCCTTGTGGACCCTGCCGGCGGTGCCGCCCTGCGCCAGATGCAGCGCGTCGCGCACGTCGCGGTACTGCGGGCGCTTGAGGACGCGGTCGATGGTGACGGTGTTCGTGAGCTTCGTGGAGTCCTGCGCCGGCGGGGTGGTGGCCGTCCAATGCTCGTTGAAGATGTAGGACTTGTGGCCGTACGTCACCCGCGAGCGCCTCACGCCCGGAACCTCCGCGCCTGGCCGACTCGGGGACGCAGGCCGGAAAGCTCGCGGCAGGCGTCGGCGTACTCGCGCTCCGCGGCCGAGATGATCCCGACGAGCTGATCGATGCTGACGTTCATCTCCGGCGCCACGGCCTGTCGCTCGCCGTAGCGCGCGAACAAGGAGAGCTGCTGGCGGTAGAGGATCGCCTTGGCCTTGAGGAGCGGGATGCGGTTGTACTCCGCGGCGAGGTCGTCGGTGTCCGCGTCACCGGAGAACGTGCTCTTGTAGGCCGTCCAGCCGAAGACGCGGATGGTGAAGCCGACCGCGATCGGCGTGGCGAGGACGAGCTGGTAACCGCCGACCCCATCCTCTTCGATGCGCGCCTTGCCCTCGCCCACGGTCCCGTAGCCGTCGATCACCTCGACCCGGTTGAGCTTCCGGATCGAGGTGAGCGCGTAGGTCCAGGTGTCGTCGGCGGAGCTGAGGTCCTGCTTCGCCGCCTTCCACACGCCCTGGCGCCAGAGGTCCGCGTAGCCGTCGCTGATTGCGTTGTTGCGAACCGTCGTCGCCCACGGCGCCGTCTCCGCGTCCGTCAGGACGCCAAGCTCGCCGTTGAGCTTCGCCCGAAGGTTCACCAGGGTCGTCGCCATCGGGGATTACTCCTTCCGGCGGTGCTGGATGAGATGGCCGTTGAGCTGGCGGTCCGTCGCGAAGGGCTTGCCGCACTCCGGGCAGAACACGGCGTCCGGCGTGTTCAGGGGAACCTCGTCCGCGTCGAGGATGCGGATGGGAGGGGTGCCGGGAGCCGTGACCCACGACATCTTCTCCGCGAAGGCGGGGTCGGCCGGGTCGAGGTCGGCGTAGCCGTCCTTGAACTCGATGATGTCCCTGTCGCCGGGCTTGATGCCGGGGCCGAGCTTGAGTCCCGGCGTCTCCTTGCAGTAGAGAGTGACCACGGTAGCCGTCTCCTTCGGTAGCCGTCCGGGGTGGTCGGCGGGCGTCGGGCTACCGACGACGCCCGCCCACCCTGTCTACTTGCCGGCCTTCTTGATCTTGCGAAGCTCGTCCTTGACGAGCGGCACGACCGGCGTGTGGTTGCCCGAGGTCGAGATGTGCGTCGGCGCCTTCCCGGTGGCGAGATCGACCCGTCCCTGAAAGAACGAGGTGATCGCGTCGAGGGGACTGCCGCCGCCCTTCTTGGCCGCTGCGGCCTGGACCTTCCGGGCGTTTGCCGAGACGAGCGCCTTGCGGTAGCCGGCGAAGTCGCGGCCCCGTGCGACGCTGGGGGACATGGCCCGCTGGCGGGCCGTCTCCGCTGCATTCTTCTTCTGGATCGCGGGAAGGGCCTTGCGGGCCTTGGACACGACGGCTGCCGTGGCCTTCTTCCCGCCG
>VEOW01000008.1 GCA_012026785.1 Chloroflexota bacterium
CCCCCCCCCCCCCCCCGCCCGGGCGCGCGGCCCCCCCCCCCCCCCCCCCCGCGGCCGTGGCGCCGGCCGCTTCGGGCCCCGGTGAGCGACCCACCGGGGCCCAGGTGGACCGGCGCCGCCCAACCCACTCCCCGAGAGGAGGCCGCGCATGCAGAACTTCGCCTACCAGCCCGACACCGCCGATGCCGGCACGGGCATGCAGGAGGGCGACGACTTCGTCTGTCCGAACTGCGGTTGCGAGATCCGCCTGGTTCACCACGGCGACCCCGCCAAGATGGGGGCCATCGAGCCGTTCGTCTGCTGCTGCGGGACGATGATGGAGAAGGAGCGGCGCGGCTGATCGTCCTCAGGCCGGAACCACCGCAGGGCCCATTCCCTGCGCTTGCTGGGCGGCGATCTCGACGAACCGGCACAGGGCATTGGCGAGGCGCATCTGCCGAGGACTGTGGCACTGCACCCGAACGAGCTGTGGTGACGCGACGACGAGCGCCGCGCAGCGGGCCCGCGAGGTTGCCACGTTGAGCCGATTGAGCGAGTACAGGAACTCCAGGCCGCGCGGCGCCTCCTCGGCCGACGAGCTGCCCATCGCGTAGATCGAGATCGGCGCCTCCTGGCCCTGGAACTTGTCGACCGTGCCGACGCGCGCCTCGGGGTACCCGGCCGCGGCCAGGGTCGTCGCGATCCGCTCCACGTGCGCGTTGTACGGCGCAACGATCACGACGTCGTCGAGCAGGATCGGTCGCTCCGTGCCAGCACGGTCCACCCATCGCGCCCCGCCCTCGAGCATCTGCCGGAGAACCGATGCCACGAGCTCGGCCTCCTCGATCGACTCGGTCGCGTTGCCGGCATGCTCGACCGGCACCCAGCGCACGCCCGTCCCGTCGGCCGGCCACGATCCGTGGAGATCCTGCCGCGCGAGTGACGCCTCCCACGTGAGCTGGCGCTCGTAGAACGCCTCGGAGGTGAACTCGCAGACGTCGGGGTGAAGGCGCCAGGTCCGGGCCAGGAAGAGACCGCGCTCCGGCGGCATGACCGCGGCGTCGCCAAGGACGTGGCCGAGCGCGCTTCGCTCCGCGCCCGGTGGATGACTGCCCTGGCGAGGCTGCTCCAGTTGCTGGGGGTCGCCCAGGAGGACGATCGATCTCGCCGCCGGCGCGGCCGCCACGGCATTGGCGAGCGACAGCTGGCCAGCCTCGTCGACGAACAGGACGTCGAGAGTTGCCTCCAGCTCTGGGCGCGACCACAGCCAGGCGGTGCCACCCACGACGTCGACCTCGCGCGCCGCGAGGGCGTCGCGGGCCTCGAGCGTGCCGAGTGGGCGAGCGTGCGCGCAGGTCGGATCCTCGTCCTGCCCGGGCTTCTGGCCGAGGCGCACCGCCAGGCCGGCGGCGGCAGCGGCCTCGGCCACCTTGTCGAGCACGTGGCCGATGACCTTGTGGCTCGTGGCCGTGACGCCCACCCGGCGTCCGGCGGCGACCAGGGCCAGGATCATCCGAGCCGCGGTGTAGGTCTTGCCGCTGCCGGGCGGGCCCTGGATGGCCAGCGCGGTTCCCTCGAGCGCCTGGCCCAGGCGGACGGCCGCATCGAGCGGCGTTTCATCTCCCAGTTGAAGGCGACCACCGCCGACGCGAGGCGGTCGACGCAGGAGCAGGTCGCGCGCCGCGGCTCCCCCGCCCGGCCCCTCGATCCCGTGGTCCAGCACCCACCCGGCGAGGCGCCCGAGGGAGGCCTGGATCTCCTCGCTGCCGACGAAGTCGTACGGGATGAGCGCCTCGGGCATCGGCATCGCCAGTTGCGCCGGCGATCGTTTCAGGGTCACGGTCAGCCCAACCTCGTCGATCGCGTGAACGGTGCCGCAGGCCTTGGTCCCGGTGTCGTGAACCGTTCGAGGATTGATGACCGCTCGGCCGATCTTCAGGCCGTGGTCCTGGAGCGGGAAGCGGAACAGCTGGAGGTGGCTGCCGGCCCGCGTCACCGCGCCGAGGTCGGCCACGAACTCCACCCGGCCGAGCGGCTCGCGCTCATCGACCAGCTCGTCGTCGGGCATGCCGGCGAGCTCGTAGAAGCGCCACCAGAAGGCCTTGTCCTCCCGACGGTGGAAGCCGAGGAGCTGGGCCAGGAGCCATCGTCCCTGCTCGGCCTCGCTGCGGCCTTTTGGATCCGCCGGGACGTCATGGGTCAGCCCGGCTACCAGGTCGGCCACCCGCTGGTCGCGCTCGCTCAGCGCCGCGGGCGCCTCGGGATCGGCCGGGGCCGGACGCGAGACCGGAGCACCGAGGTGCCGCTCGAGGTCCGCCCGCCGGTCCTCGAGCCAATCGCGCAGCCGAAGGTTGCTGACGACATCGTCGCGGTTGTAGCCGGCGATCGAGCGAAGGATCGCCTCGCCAACCTCGCCGCCCTCCGCAGTCCCGCCCTCCAGCCAGGCTTCGAACGCGACGATGCTCGACCCCGCGTCCCGCAGTTCGACCTCGCGCCGGAGGCCATAGAGCGGCTCGAGGCGCTTGATCGAGTAGCTCTCGACGCCCGCCCGGATCCCTTGCCGGACGACGCGGTAGAGATCCACCAGGACGCCGCCGCGAAGCAGGCGGTCGACCTCCAGCTCCCGCGTGGCGTGGCGTTGGGCAAGGCGGCCGAGGGCCGTTCGCTCGTACGGGGCGTAGTGGTAGACGTGGAGCGACGGGTCCGCCGCGAGGCGGTCCATGATCAGGTCCACGAGCGCCTCGAAGGCGCGCTTCTCGGCGGCCAGGGTCACCTCGCCTGTCTCGTCGCGGCTCCAGAGCTCGTGGAACTGCGGCTCAGCCGGTCGGGCCGGATCCTCGGCTGCCGGTTCCAGCAACCCGAACAGGTAGTCGATCCCGTCCTCGAGCGCGAACGGATCGCCCTCGATGTCGAAGAACAGGTCGCCGGGCGATGGCTCGGGCAGGCTGAGGAGGCCGCGGTCGGGGACGAGGCCGCCCTCGTCGTCCCGCTCCGGCTCGACGAGCTCCCAGAGCGCCTCGCCGGCGTCTTCGGCCTCGACCTGGAGCCGCGCCTGTTCCCGGACGCGGCTGAGCGCCTCGCCGCTGACGCCATCGAGGCGTGGGACCATCGGCAGGCTCGTGCCGGCCAGCCCTCGGCGCGTCGCGACGCCCCGGTCCTTCAGCGCCTGACGCTGGCGGGCGCTGATCCCGGCGACCAGCGACAGGTCGTCGTCCGCCCGTCGCTGGCGACGGCAATGGACGGCCCAGCGGCAGACTTCGCAATGCTCGACCGGCTCGGGGTAGGTCGCCGTCACCGGGTAGATCGGGTCGCCCGAAGCGACGGCTGCCTCGAATTCCGCCTTGACCCGCCGGAAGTAGGCCATGAACTCGGCGACGCGGAATGACTCGGTCCTCCGCTCGCTCCCGCCGAGCACGACGTGCATGCAGTCCGGCTCGACGCCCTGGACCCGGGTCAGCCCCTCCACGTACGAGCAGATCTGGAGGATCGCGCCGGCCTTGGCCCGACGGGCGAGCTTCGTGTCCGCGACCTCGTAGGACCACGGCCCGAGGTTGCTCGGCCGCTCCACCCGGAGCAGGAAGTCGGCGTGGCCGCGCCAGCGGCCGTCGAAGAAGGTCGCCTGGTAGACGACGTCGGCCCCGGCCCGCATCGCCGCGCCGGTCTCCTCCGCCGCGGCGCGCAGTTGCTCGCCGGCCTCGGCGATGGACCCGTCTCGTTCGATGACGACGACCGACCGGCCAGCGGCCCCGAGCTCCTCGAGGTAGCGGCGCTCATGGGCTTCGCCGCGCTTCGCGATCAGGTCGATCGTCGGGTCGTCGCGGATCGGCTTGTCAACGAGACCGGCAAGCGCGGCGCGCTCGAGGGCCAGGCGGTGGGCGCAGGCGAGGAAGCCGACGAGGTCGGTCGCGGCGTAGACGGGTCGACCGTCGATCAGTTGCACGGCGCCATCCTAGGTGGCGCCCGCGACGGGTTGTCTGTCAGCCGCGCCCGACGGGGGCGCCGCCTGGACCCAAGCCGGCTCGATCCGGCCTCTGCTCGGCCCGCCTCTCGACCCGACTCCTCCGGGCCGACGTCAGCCGGGCCGGCCTCCGCTCGGCCCATCTTCTCCCGGCCCCTTCTCTTCCCG
>VEOW01000016.1 GCA_012026785.1 Chloroflexota bacterium
CGGCTGCGGCGGCGCGCGGGCCCCCGCCGCCGCCGAGGACGTGGGGTTGGGCCTCCGCTCCCGCGCGCAGACGGGCTCGCGCCGGATCAGGTTGACAGCCCACAGGACGATCGCCTCGAGGACCGTCCAGCCGACCAGGGCGGCCACGGCCGCGATGTCGAGCACCGATCCGCCGCTCTGGAGGGCGTCCTGGTTGAAGATGCCGATGAACGGCGCCACGAAGAGCTGGCTCGCGTTCAGGATGAACGCGACGATCTCGTTGCCTTCCCGCGCGTTGAGCAGCAGGAGGACGATCCGGAGTGCGATGAGCACCTGGATGATGCCGAAGATCAGCACGACCAGGCGGCGCAGCGTCTCGCCGCCGCTCGGCGCAACCTCGGCCCGCTCCACGACGTCATCGCGGACGACTGCCCGCGACTCGGCGGGGACGTAGGCGTCCTCGTCGCGTCGAGTGGTGATCCGTCGTTCGTAGGTCATGTTGGGCTCCTCCAATCAAGGGGGTGGCCCAGCGTGGCGCGAGAGACGCTCACGATGGCAACGCGCCAGCCCCCGTGGTGGTTGCAGACGCCGTGCAGCTGGCGCGTCACATCTGGTGCCGTGGGACCTCGACATCCGGCAACACGTCGGGCTCGCCCTCGGTCCCGAGTCCGGGCGACTCGCGCTCCGCGCGCCGCGCCAGGTCGTCGCGGCGTCCCTGCTCCGGCGACGGCACGCCGCCCGGTGACTCGCCCTCGGGGGTGCTCGGCGGCAGATCCTCGTCGCGGTCCGCTCCGGGGATCCCGAGATCCTCGCGGCCCTCTGCCGGCAGGCGGCCCGACGCGTCTCCGGCCCTCTCTCGGGCAGTCCTGGATTCCATCGACATTGCTGCCTCCTGTGAATCGGCGGGCCAATCGCGACCGCCAGCGCGAGGAGCCTCTCGCCGGGGTGCTTCCGCCCGGCGCAGCGCCGATCCGCTGCGACTTGCAGGCGGCTTGCGAGGCGGCGGTCCGGGATTTCGGATCGTCCCCGCGGCGCCGAGCGACACGAGGCTGCAACAACCGCGACCGGCGGCGTGTGTCGCGGGATGGCGGTTCGCGACGACGATCGCATGACCACAGGAGGAAACGTCATGAGCGCCAGCGTCAAAGCCGACATCGATTACTCGAAGCTCGAGGAGCTTCGGAAGCGACTGCCTGATCTGTCCGAGCTCGATCTCGCGGCCCCCAACATGGAGGACGTCGGGAAGCGTGCCGGCGAGACCGTCGACCGGATCCTCGGTCGCCGGCGGCGGACCCCGTGGCCACAGATCGCGGCCGTCGTTGGCCTGGTGGCCGTCATCGGCCTCCTGATGGCCTGGCTGACCTGGTCGCGCCGATCGACCTGGAGCGGCGCCGGGTCGGAGCATGCCGGGACCCAGCTTGGCAGCGAAACCCCGCTCGAAAGCGAGAGCCTGCATCCCGGTGAGACCGTCCGCGGGGCCGAGGTCGGCTGGGACGCCGAGACGACCGGCGGCGGCCTGACCGCGGCCGAGGCATCACTGACGACGGGGCAGCCGGAGGATCGGGCCTGATCATGACGCCTGAGACGTTCATCTCGATCCTGGCGCTGACGCTCCTCGCGACGGGCTGGATGCTGTGGCTCCTGCCGGTCGGCACCTGCGCGCAGTGCCCCCATTGCCGGATCGAGAAGCTCGCGCGCGAGCGCGAAGGGGACGGCCAGGTTGGCGCCGTTCATGGCGGGCCGTTCTGTCCCGTGTGTGGGCGGCATCACCGGCGCGAGGAAGACCATCGCTTCTGAGCCGTGCCGACCATCGTCCCGGCGAAGCGCGCCTGTCACGCCGACGAAAGCGCCATGCAACGGCCGGGCCGGGAACCTTCGTCCGAGCCGCGATTCGCGTCCCGTACGGTCTCCGTCGCCACGAAAGTGGCGTCCGGGATGGCCGACCTCAGGGCGGCTCCCCGGGCAAGCCAAGCACGAGGTGACGAATGCTGAAGCGACTCCTCGCGATGATGGTCCTGGCAGCGGCCCTGGCCGCGGCCTGTGGACCCGCGACGAATCCGAACGGTACCGACGGACTCAACGGCCTGGAGAGCCCGATGGATGGCCTCCAGACCGAGATGCCGGCGGAGACGCCGATCAGCTGAACTTCCCCATGACCACGCCGTACCCCTCTGCGGCGACGGGTCCAAGGAGCGCCGAGGTTGTCCTCCCCAACCTCGGCGCTCTTTCATGCTCAGCCTGAAAGCACCATGACACGGCGGCCGGGATCGCGATTTCGCGATCGAACGTGGGTCTCGGCGAAGGTTCGAGAGACGCCAGCCCGAATGCCAACGGCTGGCACCACGGCCCAACCCCAACGACGACCAGGAGCCCAGCGTGAGCCTCCAAAGCCTCGTTCATCAGCGCGTCGATCATCGCCACCTGCCGAACCGGGTCCGCGAGCACGACCGGCGGGCGTCGCCTCCGGCACTGACGACCCTCGTCGACGACGGGACGGCCCTTCCTGCCGGCTCGATGCGGCTCCTCGAGGGGTTCATGGCGGTGGCCGCCATCGCCACGGCGTTGCTGATCGGGATCCGCTGACCGACCTCGGATCCCGGGACTTCCAAGCGCTTCGGGGCCCTGTTCGCCCGGATCGGCCGGCGCGATCGCTCAGCCCGCCTCCGGCACCTCGGCGTCTTGGGCGTCCTCGTCGACGACTCGCAGCGCGAACCCGAACTCGGCCCCGCCGCCCGGGCGGTTGGCCGCCCACATGCGCCCGCCCATCGCCGCGATGAGCCGCGAGCAGACGAACAGTCCGATGCCCGAGCCACTCACCTTCTGGGCCGTCGATGAGGCACGGTAGTAGAGATCGAAGAGCCGCTCGGCGTCCGCCTCCGGGAAGCCGGGGCCATCGTCGAGGACGCGCACGGCCACCTCGCCGTTCTGCCATCGCGCGGCGATCGTGACGTGGCTGCCCGCGCCGGCGTACTTCACGGCGTTTGCCAGCAGGTTGCGCACGACCTGCTCGACATAGGTCGCGTCGCCGGCGACCGGCGGCAGATCCTCGGGGATGGCAAGCTCGAAGGCAGCGTCCGGCCAGCGACCCTCCTCGGACCGTACGACCAGGGGCAGGAATCGCTGGAGCAGGACCGGCTCGCTGCCGATCTCCAGGGCCCCTTCGCCAAGGCGAGTCAGGGCCACGACGTCCTCGACCAGGCGGTGGAGCCGCTCTGCCTCGCCGTGCACGTCCTCGAAGATCTCAAGCCGCGTGTCGTGCGGCAGGCCGACGTGACGGGCCAGGACCTTGGCACCGGCATAGATCGTGGTGATCGGCGTCCGCAGCTCGTGCGAGAGCATGCCGATGAAGGCATCGCGCGCCTGTTCGCGCTCCCGTGCCGCGCTCACGTCCCGCAGGACGAGAATCATCTCCTCGGTGGGCTCGGCGTCTCGCGCCCCGACCGGGTAGGCCGAGATCTCGATCCAGCGGCTCGATCCATCCCCACGATTCAGGCGAGCGAGGAGCGTCCCGCCCGGCAGTCCGCCGGCGAGGCTGGCGGGATCGTCGGACCGCGGCGGGACGAAGTCGAAGCGCCCCAGCAGGGTCTCGAGGTTCGGTGGCGGGTCGGAGGGTGCCAGCATGTCCAGGGCGGTTCGATTGGCAAGCCGGATCGAGCCATCGCGGTCGGCGACCACGATGCCTTCCCCGATGGCACCGATGATCGCGTCGAGCTCGGCCGCCCGGGCCTGCTCGGATCGGATCAGCTCGGCCAGCCGGGCTTCATCGGCCAGCCGTTGGTCGAGGATCCCCGCGAGGCGTTCGCGCTCGGCATCACGCTCCAGCTCGGCGCGCTTCCGGTCGGTGATGTCGTGGAAGGCGTTGATGACGTACTCGAGAGCGCCCTTGTCGTCCGTGAGGGCCGTGGCGCTGACGTACGCCCAGCGCTCTTCGCCCGTGGCGCGAATCCGGAAGCCAACCACGCGGCTCGTCGGCTTGGCTCCCCGGAGAATCGCCGCACCCGGCAGGTCCGACGGATCGAGGGACCGGCCGTCCTCGTCGGCCAGCTCGAAGCGGGCCAGGATCTCGGCCCGGCTCGCCGACAGCAGCGCCTCGGGCGACTCGAAGCCGCAGGCCTCGGCGGCGGCTCGATTGGCGTAGATGATCTCTCCGTCAGGCCCCTGGACCGTGATTCCGTCGGCCGCCGCGGCGAGGATGCTTCGCAGACGCGTCGGTTCGAGTGCGGCGAGGGCCGCGTGGGTCGCCGAGGAACTGTTGGCGAGCGTGACCGTCCCGTGACCTCCGCGTTGGCAAGGCTTGTCGCGGATCGTACTCAGTGGCTGGGGCCAGGCCGCCCGTCAGGCGGGACGACCGACCGTTGCATGGACGTGTCAGCGGCGTTGCCGGCGCAGCGCCTCGAGGACGACCAGGCCGAGGACGAGGGCGCCGCTGGGCTCCGGGGTACTCGTTGGCTCGGGCTCGGGCGTCGGCTCGCTGGTGGGCTGTGGGCTCTGGCTCGGCGCGTCACC
>VEOW01000250.1 GCA_012026785.1 Chloroflexota bacterium
CCCACTCCCCGCGCTCTCCCCGCCCTCGCGCCGGGCCGCGCGACCTAGTTGACATCGCAACTACCTGCCACATCAACGCCACCTCCCGGCCGGTCTCGCCACCCGACCGTTTCCCCTCGTTTGCCCGCCGGCGAATCACGTTGCCCGGCGGCCGACGGTGCTTTCTCACGCCGCTCCGCTGCGTAACCAGCAATCGAGGGAAGACGGGCGGCAACGAACGGGTCGCTGCCCGCGTGGCGAGCATTCGAGGGCAAACCCCCCGCCATCCAGATCGGTCGAGGGCCACCCGACCGAGTGCGTCGCCGGGCTCGTCCGGGGTCAACCCCGGATGCCGCCCGCTGCGACGAGCATCAGCACGAGGATGTAGAGGTGGCCGAGGCCGCTCCACAGGATGGAGCCGGTGCGCCAGTTCAGCCACGCGAAGACCGTCCCGCCGAAGAACGTCGACCACAGCTCCAGCTCCGGCTTTCCGAGGTGGGCGAAGATGAACGGGACCTGCACGACGAGGAGGGCCAGGGGGCCAATGCGGCGGAGCAGCGCGAACAGCAGGAACCCGCGCAGCACGAACTCGGCTGACAGCAGCTCGAGGGCGTACGTCGCCACGACCGTTGGCAGGGCGACACCGTCACGGCCGTAGTAGGCCCGGAAGTCGGGCAGGGTCGCGAGGGCCAGGATGATCGGCGTCATCACGACGATTCCGGCGAGGAGGAGGCCGGCCCCCCAGCGCCACTCGCCGAGCCGCAGGCCGTAGCGGCGCGGGTCGTCGCGGAAGGCGAGAGCGACGACCCCGAGCGGCACGACCAGGAACAGGCCGAACCGCTGCACCGCCCGGGCCATCGCCGCGGCGTCGCCCGGCAGCCCGAGGAGCTCAGGCGTCACGAGCGCACGGGTGACGTCGAGGAGGACGAGGGCGGTGGCGAGGAGGAGCGTCACCGATGCCCGACGCGGCAGCGCGACGCCGGCAACCACGATGTCGCGCAGGTCGGCGTCGGACGGCTGGTATGCCGGCCCGTGGGTCGCGGCACGCAGGAGATCCACGCCGGCCATCCTGCCATGGCCGTCATCCCTCCACGCGCCCCGAGTGCGCCACCGCGCTGCCGTACCATTTGATGCATGGCAACGATTGGTTATGCAGCAATGCTCGAGCAGTTCCACCCCACCGACCTGCTCGACTGGTGCGCCCAGGCAGAGCAGGCGGGGTTCGAGGCCGGGTTCATGGTCTCGGAGCACTTCCACCCGTGGACCCCGAGACAGGGCCAGAGCGCCTTCGCATGGTCATTCATGGGGGCGCTCGGGCTCAGGACCTCGCTGCGGTTCGGGACAGCCGTCACCTATCCCGGTGGCCGCTACCACCCCGCGGTGATCGCCCACGCCGCGGCGACGCTGGGAGCGATGTTCCCCGGCCGGTTCTGGCTGGGCCTCGGGGCCGGCGAGGCGCTCAACGAGCACATTCTCGGCGGCGAGTGGCCCGAGATCGGCGTCCGCTCGGAGATGCTGTTCGAGGCGAGCGAGGTCATCTCCAAGCTGTTCACCGGCAACGTCACCAAGCACCGCGGCAAGCACTTCAAGCTGGAGAGCGCCAAGCTCTACACCCGGCCCGACGAGCCGGTCCCGATCTACGTCGCCACCTCGGGCCCGCTCAATGCCAAGCGAACCGGCAAGTACGCCCAGGGCATGATCACCGTCGGGGCGGCCGACGAGAAGGTCAAGCTGCTGTGGATGCAGTGCGACGAGGGCTGCGCCGAGGTCGGCAAGCCGGCCGTGCCGAAGCTCCTCCAGATCCACGTCAGCTGGGCTCGAAGCGAGGACGAGGCCCTGCGCAACGCGATGGATGAGTGGCCCAACGGCGGGATGGCCTTCCCGAAGCAGGACATCAAGAACCCCGAGGACTTCGCCGCGATGGCCAGGCTCGTCCGGCCCGAGGACTTCAAGAACCGGGTCCTGATCAGCGCCGACCTCGAGGTCCACGCGAAGCACATCCAGCACTACGTCGACATGGGCTTCGACGAGATCCACCTCCATAACGTCGGCCGCAACCAGGCCGAGTTCATCGAGGTCTTCGGCCGGGAAGTGCTGCCGCAGCTGAACCTGGATCCGGCCCGGGCGACGCTGGGCTCGGCTCGCTAGCCGCAGCGCGCCAACAGCCCGCGGCCCCCGCCACCGCCCGCCGCCGCGCCGGCCGCTGACCGTGCGTCAGAGGCGCGATTCTTCGCTGGCGCTGGCCGTCCGCGCGCTCGGCCGTCGTTTCGAGCGCCTGATGACGGCTTCTTCGGCTGAAGGGGTAGCAGGCGGGTCCTGAAGGGGACGCCGGCCATTGTCGGCGGGGTTCAGCCGAAGAATCGAGCTTCTGATGCGGGGTCGTCGCCTGGAGAGGCTCCGGTAACGCGGCCGGCGGCCGAACCGGCCAGGTTGCCACGCTGGCCCGGCGCGGCCACCGCCCACGGAGGGCAGAAGTCCCAGTTCGGCGTAGGTCCGCTTCGCTATGGTGTAGAGGACAGCCGTCGCCTAGGGTGGTGCTCGCGCCGCCGGGGGATGCGGCCAGCCCAGCGAGAGGTCCCAGCCCGCGACGATGCGCCCGACACGCCGCCGCTCCCTGACGATGATCCTCGGGACGAGCCTCGTGCTCGCATCATTGCTGTCGGCGATGGTGCCGGCGATCGCGACGCTCGCGGCGCCGCGGCCGATCAAGGTCGTCAGCCACGAGGCCACCGTCTCGATCACCCATCGCCGGATCGTGCCCCTGCCGTTCGATGCGTCGCACGTCACGGTCCACTGGTCGCACGCCCACGACGCCCAGGTCAGCGTGGCGTTCGGCGAGCGGCCCAACGCGTTCGGCGAGGATCTCCCGGTCGGCCACTCGGAGTCGTCGGACCACGACGGCGACGAGACCTTCGGGGCGGTGCTGTGGACCGGCGGTGCGCGCTTCGTCCGCGTCACCACCGACCGGCCGATCGGCCGCTTGACCGTCGTCGGCATCGACGCCCAGGCGGACAAGGGTCTCGTCAAGGGCCCCGGCGGGGTCGCCAGCGCTGCGACGAGCCAGCCCAACATCATCTCGCGCGCCGAGTGGGGCGCCGACGAGTCCAAGCGCTTCGATTCGGGCGGCAACGAGACCTGGCCGCCGAGCTTTTCGCCGATGCAGAAGGCGATCGTCCATCACACCGCCGGCCGCAACGACGACCCGAACCCGGCCGCGACGGTCCGGGCGATCTACCACCTCTACGCCGTGACCCGCGACTTCGGCGACATGGGCTACAACTTCCTGATCGACGAGTCCGGCCGGATCTACGAGGGTCGCTACTCGCGGCCGTACGCGTCCGGCGAGGAGCCGACCGGCGAGGACCTCGCCGGCAACGTCGTCCGCGGCGCCCACGCCACGAACTTCAACGACGGGACGGTCGGCATCGTCCTGCTCGGCACGTTCACCAATCGCCTCCCCACGGCGGCGGCCCGCACGTCCCTGGAGAAGTTCCTGGCCTGGAAGCTCGAGCGCCACGGGATCGATCCCCTGGGCTCGTCGGTCTACGTCAACCCCGTGCTCGGCAACACGAAGAACATCCCGAACATCGCCGGCCATCGCCAGGTGAGCCAGACGGCCTGCCCGGGCAACACGTTCTACCCGACATTCCCGACGCTGCGGCAGAACGTCGCCAACCGGATCGCGGCGACGACCGGGCCCGACAACGACACCACGCCACCTGCGGTGGCGTCGTTCGAGCCCCTGGTGCCCGATCCGACGGGCAGCCATGCGATCTCCTTCGGCCTTGTCTTCCGCGAGCCGGTCGTGGGCCTCGAAGCGTCGGACTTCGACGTCGGGGGTTCATCGAGCGGCTGGTCGGTCGACGACATCACCGGCACGGCCGCGTCGTACACGGTCACCCTCAACGCTTCGAACCCGAGCAACGGCTCGCTCGAGGTGACGCTGGTCGACGGCGCCGTGACCGACCTGGCCGGCCTTCCTGGGCCGGTCGACCCGGTCGAAGCGAGCGTGGGATATGCCTTCGACGACGACGCGCCGACGGTGTCGCTGTGGCAGACCCCGCACAAGACCTATGTCAACAACCCCGATCTCGACTACGTCGACGTCACCGCGGTCTTCAGCGAGCCGGTCCTGGGCTTCAGCCCGTCCGACGTCATCATCGGCGGATCCTCCCACGCGGCCGATCCGTGGAAGGTGCCGATGATCTTCGGCAGCGGCGCAAGCTACGGCTTCTCGGTTTCGAACAACGACTGGGCCAACGGCACGCTCACCTTCCGCGTCGCCGATGGCTCGGTGACCGACCTCGCGGGCAATCCTGTGACTGGCTCCAACACCGTGTCGATGGTCTTCGACGCGAGCAAGCCGACGACGACCGCGCCGCGCGCCTCGCTCCGCTCGGGCGTCTCGATCGGGACCAAGGACGCCGTTCGACTGACCTGGAGCGGCGGCGATGTCGGCCCGGCCGGGCTCGCGAGCTACGAGGTCGCCCGGTCCATGGATGGCGGCGCGTTCAAGACGATCGCCAGCGGTCTGACCGCCAATAGTCTCAACGTGAGCCTGAAGCCGGGGCACAAGTATCGCTTCGAGGTCCGGGCCCGCGACAAGGCCGGCAACGTCGGTGCCTGGAAGGCCGGGCCGACGCTGAAGGCGAAGCTGATCCAGCAGACCAAGGCCAAGATCGTGTACCGGGGGACGTGGAGGACGGCCTGGTCGAGCGCCTACTCGGGTGGCTCGGTCCGCTACGCCACCGCCTCCGGGGCGAAAGCCAAGCTCCTCACGAAGGCTCGGAGCATCGCGTTCGTCACG
>VEOW01000218.1 GCA_012026785.1 Chloroflexota bacterium
CGCCGACCCCGACGCCGGTCCCGCCGCTCGGCGGCACGGAGCTGTACGGCTACCTCCCCTACTGGGTCATGCCCGAGGTCGACGCCGCGTACCTGCGTCGCACACCCGTGTCGAGCCTCGCCCTGTTCTCCGTCGCGGCCCGCCGCAACGGCTCGCTCCACACCGGCCAGCTCGGCTATCGCCGGATCGTGAGCGAGACGGGGACCACGATCATCCGCGAGGCCCACCAGCGCGGGATGGCGGTCGATCTCGTGTTCACGAGCTTCGGCGAGAAGCGCAACGAGCGCTTCTTCGACCGCCCCGGCGGTGGCGCCTCGGCGGTCGAGCCGCCGTGGCGTCGAACCGTCGACGAGCTCGTCGACCTCGTCACCGACCTGGGACTCGACGGGATCAACGTCGACATCGAACGCCTCGACCCCCTCGATCGTCCGGCCTACACGGCGTTCCTGGCCGCGCTCGGCGACGCGCTCCGGGCGGCCGACCCAGACGCCCGCCTGAGCGTCGCGACCGAGGCCAGCGAGCGCGGCTCGGGCAATGCCGCAGCGGCGATCGCGGCAGGTGTCGACCGCGTCTTCCTGATGGGCTACGACTACCACTGGTCCGGCTCGGCGCCGGGGGCCAGCTCGCCGGTCGACCGGCTCGACGGGGTGCCGACGCTCCGTCGTTCGATCGACTGGTACGTCGAGGCCGGCGTGCCCCGCGATCGAATGCTCCTGGGGCTGCCGCTGTACGGCATGACCTGGCGGACCACGGGTCCCGGTCGAACCTGGCCGGTCGTCGGCAACGGGGTGCCCTGGATCCCGGCCGACAACCTGGACGTCCTGCTCGGCGACGGGTTCGAACCAACCCGCGATCCGCTCGAATGGTCCGAGTACTTCGTCGTCGAGGACGGCGACGAGTGGCTGATCACCTACTACGACTCGCCCGCCACGCTGCGGGCGAAGCTGGCCCTGGCCCGCGACGCCGGTCTGGCCGGCGGCGGCTTCTGGGCCCTCGGCTACGAGATCGGCCTGCCCGGCTACCGGGCCCTCATGACCGACTTCCGCGACGGCGCCATCGAGCGCGATCCGCTCCGCTAGGAACCCTCGACCAACTCGCGAATTCGGGCGATCACGACCGCCGGCTGGTCGAACTGGATCATGTGGCCGGCGTTGGGGACCGCCTCGAGACGACCCTTCGGCAGCATCACCGCGAGCGATGCCTCGAACGCCTCGAGAATGACAGCGTTGACGGCGGGGTCGGCGTGGAACGGCCGAAGCCTGGGTTCGACCGAGAGCAGGATCGCGGGCCCGGTGTAGGGCGTCGCGGCTTCGAGCTCGGCCATCGTCGACGGCCAGTCGAGATCCTCGCCTCGCGCCAGCATCGCGGCCGTATCGTCGAGCGACCGCCCGAACCCCTCGCGGAAGTCGGCCGGCAGGCTCGGGTCCGATTCGATCCCGATGTCCGGGTAGTAGGCGTCGATCAACACCAGCCCGACCACGGCCTCGGGGTGCTCGGCCGCCAGGATTCGAGCGTACACGCCGCCGAACGAGTGGCCGGCGACGACGATCGGCCCGGTCTCGCCAGCGGTGTCGAGCGCTCGCCACAGGTCGTCGAGCGCCTCGGCCGGGCTGTGCCGCCCGCGCGGAGCGCTGCGGCCGAGACCGGGCCGATCCCAGGCACACACCCGGGCGAACTCGGCCACGCCATCGAGGACGGCGCCCCACGACGCCGCGCCGGCGCCGAATCCCGCCTCGAGGATGACCATCGACTGCCTGGCGGGTGGCGGCCCGGATGGACCGCGGCAGTCGAGGTACACGCGGCGCCCATCGACGCTCACGAGCTCGCCCCGCGGGTCGTAGGGCGGCACCGGGACCTCGCTCCGCGGCGTGCGGGCAGCGAGCCACGCCTCCGGCCCACCGGCACCGATGACGCTCAGGGTGAGGCCGAGGACGACCCCGGCGCCGATCGCGAGGACCAGCGCCCGGGGCCGTCGCCAGAGCGGGCGACGAACCGCGGCCATGCCGAGAAAGTAGCGGGCCAGTGGTCTAGGCTGCAGCCGGCGTGATTCCCGAGGCATCGTTCGAACGATCATGAGCGCCGCGGTCATCGGTTCGAATCCCCTGCCCGAGGTTCGAATCACCGCCCTGCGGCGCGGGCGGCTGGAGGAGTCGACCGGGACCGAGGGCCTTGCCAAGCTCGTCAGGGAGCGAGACACCCGCGTCTGGATCGACCTCACCGCGGCGAGCCCGACGACGATCCATGCCGTGGCGGATCAGCTCGGGCTGCACCCCCTGATCGCCGAGGACATCGTCGAGACCAACGAGCGGGCCAAGGTCCAGCTCGAGGGCGACGTCATCCACGTCGTGCTGTTCTCGCTGTACCGCGACGGCGACGTCCACGAGGAGGAGGTCGACTTCGTCCTGGGTCGCGGCTGGCTGCTGACGGCCCACTCGGCGAACTGGGATCCCAACCAGGCCCATCAGCTGCGGATGGGCGTCGCCGGCCTGCTCGAGCGGGGGCCCGACTTCCTGATGTGGGCGCTCGCCGACGCGATCGTCGATGCCTACTTCCCGATCTTCGACGCCCTCAGCGACGAGATCGATTCGGCCCAGGATGCCGTCCTCGAACGGGCCACGCAGGAGACCCTCGAGCAGGTCTTCCGGCTCAAGCGGGAGCTCATCCAGATCCGCCACGTCCTCGCGCCGAGCCGCGAGCTGTTCGCCCAGCTGACGAGCCGCGAGTTCGGCCAGATCAGCGAGGGCACCGTCTTCTACTTCCGTGACGTGTACGACCACCTGGTGCGGCTGAACGACGAGTTCGACACCCACCGCGAGCTCATCGCCAGCACCCTCGACGTCTACCTCTCGACGATCAACAACAACCTGACGGTGATCATGAAGCGGCTGACCGGGGTGACGGTCATCCTCGCCGGCGTCGGGGCGATCGCGGGCCTCGGCGGGATGAGCGAGGCGGCGGCCGCGCTGACCGGGCAGCAACCGCCGGCGTTCTATGTCGTCGTCGGCCTGACGGTCGCGCTGGCCGGGGCGGCCACGCTGGTGTTGCGCCGGCTCGGCTGGCGCTGAGGCTCGGGCCGCTCCGTCGGTCCGCTCGAGCGCTGGGCTCGGCGCAGGTAGCGCTCCAGGTCGGCGGCCGGCATCGGTCGGGCGTAGCGGTAGCCCTGGCCGAGGCGGCAGCCGAGGCCCCGGAACCACGCTGCCTGGGCGTCGGTCTCGATGCCCTCGGCGATCATCTCGAGACCGAGTCCCCGACCGACCTCGACGATCGCCTCGCTCAGGACCCTCGCGTCGTCGCGGTCCTCGAGCGGCACGAACGACCGGTCGACCTTGAGCTCATCGACCTCGAAGGCGTGGAGGGAGTTGAGGGCCGAGTAGCCGGTTCCGAAATCGTCGATCGCGATTCTCACGCCGAGGCGCCGAAGCTCCGCGATCCGCCCGCGGGTCTCCTCGGCGTGGGTCAGCAGGGTGCTCTCGATGATCTCGAGCGTGAGGGCCGTCGGCGCCAGACCACTCTCGGCGAGGGCCGCGTTGATCAGCGGCACGAGTCCCGGATCGCGGAACTGGCGAGCCGAGAGGTTGACGTGCAGTCGGAGATCGGGGCGTCGAAAGCGGACCTGCCACGAGCGCGCCAGGCGGCAGGCCTCCGCGATCACCCAACGCCCGATCGAGACGATCTCGCCGGTCTCCTCGGCGAGGGTCATGAACTCGGCCGGCATATGCAGGACGTCGCCCTTCGGCTGCCAGCGGACGAGCGCCTCGACCGCGGTCGGGGTGCCGTCCTCGAGCCGGACGATCGGCTGGAAGTGGAGCTGCAGCTCATCGCGGGTTGCAGCCCCGCGGAGCATCGCCGCCAGCTCGCCGCGGGCTGACGCGAGCTGGAGGAGGTCGGGCCGGAAGTGGACCATCTGGCCGCGACCGGCAGCCTTGGCCGCGTACATCGCGATGTCGGCGTTCCGGAGCAGGACGTCGGTGGTGTCGGCAGCCGGACCGCTGATCGCGATGCCGATGCTGGCGCCGACGATCGCCTCGCCCGATTCGAGCTCCACCGGCTCGGCCAGGACGTCGAGCAGGCGCTGGCTGACGGCGTTCGCCGTGTCGAGACCCTCGACGTCCTCGAGGAGCACGGCGAACTCGTCCCCGCCAAGGCGCGCGGGCGTGTCGCCCGGGCGGACGGTCGCGCGGATCCGGTCGGCGATGACGTGCAGGGCACGGTCGCCGACGGTATGGCCGAACCGATCGTTGATGAGCTTGAACTGGTCGAGGTCGATGAACAGGACGGCGAGGTGCAGCGGGCTCCGGCCACGCAGGCGTTCCAGCGCGTGGTCCACGCGCTCGTGGAACCGCGCCCGGTTGGCGAGGCCGGTCAGCGCGTCGCGGTAGGCCTGCTGACGCAGCGACTCGTAGAGCCGGGCGTTATCGAACGTGACCGCGGCCTCGCGGACGAGCAGCTGCGCCAGCTCGACCTGCCGTTGGCCGAAGGCCCGTGACCGGCTCGAACCGAGCTCCACGATACCGATTGACTCGCCGCGGGCGACGAGCGGGAGCATGATCATGCTGCGCTGGCCGACCGAGCGCAGGTAGCCGACCTCGGCCCGATCGGCGTCGGGATCGTTCACGTCGATGACGCACGGCCGCTGCGTCAGCAGCACCGCCCGGGTCGCCGGGTAGCGATCCAGGGCGAAGTCCGGCTCCAGCTGCTCGATGTGCTCGGGCGGGTAGTAGCCGAAGGTCACGACTCGATCGCCGTCGCGGTCCCAGGTGCTGATCGCGCCCTCATCGGCGCCCGCGGCGAGGGCGATGTGGTGGGCGAGGCGGTTGCCGACGTCCTGCGGATCGAGGGTCGACGACAGGTCGCGCGACATCTCGACGACGGCGCGCAGCTCGCTGGCCGTGTCGGCGAGCCGGCTGCTGGCGTTGCGCAGGAACAGCACGAACAGGCTGTAGACGATCACGAGGGCGCTCGTCGGCAGCAGCACGGCGCTGCCCTCGGTCGCGGGGTCGCCCCACGGGATCACCCGTCGCGCGGCGAGGGCCACGACGCCGACGGCCATGCTGCCGGCCATGAGCCGGTTGAGGGTCGAACGATCGACGTACGGCAGCGCCAGGACCACGGGGATCAGCGAGCCGATCGCGATCGCCGGCCCGACGATGGGTTCGACGATCACGACCCCGACTGCGGTGATCAGCGTCGCCAGCGCCAGCCGGGTGGCCAGCCCGGCCACGGGCCGAGCGGGGGCGCTGGAGGCCTCGAACAGCAGGAACGCGCCGAAAACGAGCGCCAGCAGGCCGAGGAGCATCACGTTGACCGAGCCTGCGGTGAGACCGGCCACGGCCCAGGCGCCGCCGGCCGGCAGCACGACCCAGCCGAACCAGCGGGTCGCTCGGATCAGTGTCGCCGCGGCGGCGGGCTCCCGGTCGGTGTCAGGCTCGCTCTTGGGTGTGGTCGACTGATCGGAATCCGGGGGCACGGCGACCTCGTTGCGGTGGCGTTTCCGGGTCGCCACGCCCGGCGAGCGCGGTTCGGCTCACCGGGTTGGAATATCCCAACGCCCCCGGACCATCTGTATCCCCCGATTGGGTCATGCCGCGTGGTACGCAGCCTCCGCTGGGTGCGGCTGTCTGGGGGATTCCGTTGCTCAGATGCGGCCGGCGGTCACGTCCTTCTGCGCCTCGGCCTTGCGATCTGCCATCGTCGTGCCGAGCGTCTCGAGCTCGTCCTTGTCGAGGACCTGGCGGGCCTTCTCGAACATCTCGCCCTCCTCTTCCTCGATGTGATGGCGGATGTTCTCGATCATGACCTTGGCCTTCGGGCCCCAGGTCTCGTCGTCGGTCGGCAGGTCCTCGAGCTCGCCCATGATGGTGTCGACGACGTCGTGCTCCTCGTAGCCCTCGAGCACGATCTCCTTGGCCTTGGGGTGCTGGCGCAGCGTCGGATAGAAGATCTCCTCTTCGATGATCTCGTGGACGGTCAGTTCGTCGTGGAGCCTGGTGAACAGCTCCTCGCGGGTCTTCGTCGCTCGCTCGGTCGTGTCCTCGAGCTCGGTGAGGAGCTTCTTCACCTTGTCGTGATCGTCGCGAAGCAGGGTCAGGGCGTCCATGGTGCCTCCGGTCGTGGTGCAGCCTGGTGGCGCGCGGTCGCGCGACCTCCCGCGACGATGCTGGCCCTGGCCGCGTTGCCGCCGAGCGCGCGGAGACGTGCATGCCCATGACGAGCGCGTGACGACCGTACCCCGGACCACGCCCTGTGGCTGACAGCCGTAACGAGCCGGCGCCGGGCGCGCACGCTCTCGCGACGGTCCCTCCGCCATCGTGAAACCGCGTCGGGGTCTCATCCCGGCGACCGACATGAAGGAGGCTGCGATGACGCAGTGGGATCGCGAGCGCGACGAGCGCAGGATGGATGAACCGGTCGTGACCGACGAGCGGGTCGAGGATCGCGACCTCGGGGACGACGACGAGGCCGGCACGGAGGCCATGGGCGCCGGTGCCGGGGCGCTCGGCGGCTTGGCTGTCGGCGGCGCGGTCGGTGGACCTCCGGGTGCGCTCGTCGGCGGGGCCATTGGCGCTGCGGGCGGCGCGGTCGCGGGCGAGGCAGCCGAAGGCGACGGCGAGGCCGGCTCGGGTGCCGGTGGCGCGACGGGCACCGTCGCCGGTGCCGCCGTCGGCGGTGCCGTGGGCGGCCCTCCCGGGGCGGTTGTCGGCGGGGCCGTCGGGGCCGGAGCGGGCGCCGGGCTCGGCGACAAGGCCGAGGAAGAGGTCGAGGAAGAGACCGACCGACCACGCGACTACGAGAGCACCGCTCGCTAATCGTTCGCCGCGAAGTTGGTCGCAGATGGTCCCGGCGCGCGCCGCGCGCCGGGACCAGGCGGCGAGCCGGCGAGACGGCCGGACTGATCCGGCAGGAGGAGACATGACCGATCGCGAGATGGCACGAGATCGCGCGGCTGCGCAGACCCCCGACGGCGACACGATCGAAGAGGGTCAGAACCCGGTGATGTCCGGCGTCCGTGACGAGGCCGAGCTGGAGCCCGGCGCCCGGGTCGGCGGCCAAGGCCAGATCGACGATGACGACGGGCTGTCCGCGCCGCTCGTCAACGCCCGGCCGATCGGGCCGTCCGGTGGTGTCGTCGGCACGTCGGGCGTCTTCGGCGGCCAGACCCCGCCGCCGAGCCCCGCCTCGGATGAGCCAGACGTGGAGGAGCTCCGCCGCCGAATCGACTAGCGGCGGGGCGGCGCGCCCACTCCCCTGGGCTTCGCCCGCCGACCGTGCATGTCATGCACGATTCTTCGGCTGGACGGCCTGTGCCAGGGCTTCAGCCGACGAATCGGTCGTGCCGCGCGCGAATCGAAGGCTGAAGGGGGCACCCGGGGTCCGGCAGCGCCGTCGCCCGGAGGCTCAGGCGAAGAATCGAGCGTCAGACGCTGCGCTGTCGGCTGAGGGCCCAGTGGAAGCGCCAGGTCGGCCCGCCGACCCCTTGACATTGGAGCGACTCCAAGGTCTAACGTCCCGCCTCGGCAGTCACCACGGAGCGAGCGCTCCCGATTGGCCAGGCTGCCAGCCGAGGTGAGGACGAGGTGAGAGGGTGATTCGCTACGAAACCACGACCCGCATCGAACGACCACCCGAGGTCGTGTTCGCCGCATTGCTGGACGCGAAGCGATACAGCGAGTGGACGCCGATGACGGACATGACCTTCGACGCCCCGGACGGGAGCGTCGGGCTCGGCACGCGCGGTCGATTCCAGCTGCCGAAGAGCCCCTTCAAGGGCTTCCTGGACGTCGAAATCGTCGAGCTCGAACCGGACCGGCGCGTCGTGTTCCGGGTGACCCATCCGAGCCTGACGTGGATCAGCACGGCCCAGACCCGTCCCGACGGCGACGGCACGCAGTTCGTCTATGGCGGCGAGATGACCCTCCACGGTTGGCGGCGGCTCCTCGAGCCGATGCTGAAGTCGGAGCTGGCCGCCGGCGAGGCGAAGGAGGCCGAGCAGCTCAAGGCCCTGCTGGAGTCGGAGGCGCGGGTCGCCGTTCCCGCCTGAGCCATCCAGCGCGCCGGGGCAACCGGCGCTTGACATTCGAACGCCTCCAAGGTTTGCTCCCCGATGATGCGCATCGGGGAGCTCGCCAGACGCGTCGGCGTTTCGACCGACACCGTTCGGTTCTATGAGCGGTCGGGCCTGCTGCCACGGCCCGCGCGGCGGGAGAACGACTACCGCGAGTACGGCGAGGCGGATGCCGAGCACCTGCGGCTGCTCATCGACCTGCGCCGGCTGGACCTGCCGCTCGAGGACGCCGCCCGCATCGCCTCGTGGTGTCACTCGGGCCACTGCGCAGATACCAGCGCCGCCCTGCCGGCCCTGATCGCGACTCGGCGCGCCGAGATCGCCTCGCGGATCGCCGGCCTCCAGTCCCTCGACGCGCGACTGGCGGACCTGGAGCGCCACCTCGCGGCCGCCTCACCGCCGCGCCCACGAGCAGGGCCGCAGCGCGAACGAGCCCTGCCGATGGCAGCGGCGCCGTGCTGCGATGCCGCCGACGCGGTTCTCGGGACGGCTGAATCGACCTGCGCCTGCTGCACCCCGGCCCTCGCCTGATACCGTTCCGCGGATGATCGAGCGCACCGCGTGATCGAGCGCACCGCGTGATCGAGCTCCTGCGCGGCAACCGGGTCCGCCTGGTCCTGACCAGCGGCGCCTTGCTGTTCGTCGAGCTGCTGCTGATCCGCTGGATCCCGTCCGAGGTCCGCTACATCGGTTTCTTCTCGAACTTCCTGCTGATGGCGAGCTTCCTCGGCAGCGGCATCGGGATCCTGCTCGGCCGGCGTCGCGAGCTGGCGACGATCGCGCTGTTCCCGTTCCTGCTGCTGGCCGTCGTCGCGCTCGTCACGAGCATGGAATGGAACATCCAGATCCGCTCCCAGGACGAGATCTTCTTCGGGCTGGCCGAGAACCGCGCGCCCGAAACGAACTTCCTGGTCCTGCCGCTGATGTTCGCCCTCGTCACGGCGGTCATGGCGACCCTGGCCATCCCGCTCGGGCCGCTGCTTCGCTCGATGCCGCCGCTCCACGCGTATGCCTGGGACATCACCGGCTCGATGCTCGGCATCGCCGGCTTCACCGTCCTGTCGGCCGCGGGGACCTCGCCGATCGTGTGGTTCGCGGTCGCGGCGGTCCTCGTGACACTCGTGGCGGTCGGCAGCAACCTCGGCTGGCTGCGGGTCCCGGTGGTCGGCGCGCTGTTGCTCGTCGTGGTGATCGTCACGGGCCAGTCGCGGGCCGATGAGATCTGGTCGCCGTACTACCGGATCAACACCTACACCGGCGGCAACGGCCAGCTGTACGTCAACGTCAACGGCATCCCCCACCAGGCGCTGCACCCGGTCGATTCCGAGAAGGAGCCGTTCTACGACCAGCTGTACAAGTGGTTCCCGGATCGAACCTACGACGACGTCCTGATCATCGGCGCGGGCTCCGGCACGGACTCCGCGATCGCCCTGGCCCGCGGGGCCCAGCACGTCGACGCGGTCGAGATCGATCGGGCGATCCAGCAGCTCGGCATCGACCACCACCCGAATCGGCCCTACCAGGACGCCCGGGTGTCGCGCCACGAGAACGACGGCCGGGCCTACCTGCGCGGCACCGACAAGCAGTACGACCTGGTGATCTTCGCCCTGCCGGATTCGCTGACCCTCGTCAGCTCGACGGCCAACATCCGGCTCGAGTCGTTCCTGTTCACCGAGCAGGCCTTCGAATCGGTCCGCGACCACCTGAAGCCCGACGGCATCTTCGTCCTGTACAACTACTACCGCGAGGACTGGCTGATCGCGAAGCTGGCTCGAATGCTCGACGACACGTTCGAAGGCGGGCCGATCCTGCGGGTCTACAACGCTCGAATGGCGACCCTGGCTGCCGGTCCGGCGGTGGCGGCTCTCGGCGGCGGTCCGCCACCGGGCGATTCGGTCGACCCGATCCCGACGACGGGCGAACCCGAGCCGACGCCGGCCACCGACGACTGGCCGTTCCTGTACCTCCGGACGCCGTTCATCGCCGGCCACTATCTCGTCGCGCTGGCGTTCGCGCTGCTCATCGCGGTCGTCGGCGTCGGCGGCGCGGCGCGCGTCGGCGGCGTGCCGTTGCGCCGCTTCAGCCCGCACTTCTTCGTCCTCGGCAGCGCCTTTCTGTTGCTCGAGACGCGGAGCCTCGTCAGCTTCAGCCTGCTGTTCGGTTCGACCTGGCTCGTCAACGCCATGGCGTTCTTCGCGATTCTCGCCTCGGTGCTGCTGGCGATCCTGGTCAACGCGCGGTTCCGAATCTCACGCCCGTTCGTCCTCTACGGGCTCTTATTCGTGGCGCTCCTGGTGGCCTACGTGCTGCCGCCCGAATCGCTCTTGATCGATCCGCCGTGGCTGCGCTACGTGGCGGCTGGCGCCGTGGCGTTCGCGCCGGTGTTCCTCGCCAACCTCGTGTTCACCTACTCGTTCCGCGACACGCCCACGGCCGACATGGCCTTCGCCTCCAACCTCCTCGGCGCAATGGTCGGCGGCGCGCTCGAGTACGTGGCCCTGCTCTCGGGCTACCGCGCGCTGCTGCTGATCGTCGCGGCGCTGTACGCGCTGGCCTGGCTGTTCGCGACGCGTTGGCGGGTCCTCGCCGACACCGACCTCTCGGCCGGCTACGAGCCCGACTCGGGTTCGGACACTCCCTCTGATCCCGAATCCGTCCCGGCCCCCTCGCGCGCCTGATTCGGCACTCGGCGCCTACCCCTCACGCCGCGCTGCCCCTCACGCCGCGCTGCCCCTCACGCCGCGCTGCCCCTCACGCCGCGCTGCTCCTCACGCGGCCCGGCCGCCGTTTCTGTCATATGCCCGTCTCATGGGCGTTCGTCCGCCAGATCTTGCCAACGGACCGGCTGATGGGCGTTTGACGAGATCGAGGGGTTGATCCGTGCTCACGCCGCCGCCTTCTCCTCCTCACTTGGTGACGAGCGCTCATGACACGGGCGATTGACACAAACCACACTCCGCCGCGCGCCCCTGCCGCTGCGCGCCGTGCCTGCCCCTGCCGCTGCGCGCCGTGCCTGCCCCGCCTGCGCCGTGCCTGCCCCGCGTGCCCCGGATCGGCACGCGTCCCGGCCGCTGTTTCTGCCAGATGCCCGTCTCACGGGCGTTCGTCCGCCAGATCTTGCCAACGGACCGGCTGATGGGCGTTTGACGAGATCGAGGGGGTGCTCGCCCCGTGATCCGTGTTCACGCCGCGGCCCTCGGCTTCCGGACGCGGTGACGAGCGCTCACGACACGGGCGGTTGACACAAACCACACTCCGCGACGCCGCTGCTCGGCGGTTGGGGCAGCGAGGAAGCGCTTGATGGCCACCGTTCGATCCGGCAGCTCGACGCCGAACATCGCCCCGTGCGACTCCACCCGCCGCCGATTCGTCCGGGTGTCGCCGAGGACGAGCACCTTGACGATGGACCGCGGGTGCCAGCCACGCGCGCGGGCCACCTCGGCGCCGAGGCGAACCTTGCGATCGAAGGACAGGAACATGGCCTGCAGATCTGGCGCGACGGACTTGACCTCGATCACGAGCAGCACGCGCGTCGCGGCATGCCACGCCAGGATGTCGATCGAGCCTCGCTCGCCCCGGATGGCGAACGTCACCTCGACGGCGACCTCCCAGCCCCACGCTCGGAGGAACGCCACGACCGCATCGACAAGCGCCGCGTGCCCGGCGTCCAGCAGGCGGTCGAGAGCCTCGCCGTTCCAGTCGAGCCAGATGTTGAGCCGGGCGCCGAGCGTGTTCGCGAGGCGCTCGAGGGTTCGACCTGGGACGCGATCGCCCTCGCCGCCTTCGACTCGAACGACCGTCGACCGGCTGACCTCGGCCTCGCGGGCCAGGTCTTCCTGGCGCCAGCCTCGGCGATGGCGAAGCGCCCGCACAGCGCGCCCGAACCGGACCATGTCCATCGCACCATCGTGACCGCCACCGCTTCACGCCGGCTTATCGGGAGGGCTCGCTGGCCGTCGAGCGTCACCGCTTCACGCCGGCTTATCGGGAGGGCTCGCTGGCCGTCGAGCGTCACCGCTTCACGCCGGCTTTTCGGGAGGGCTCGCTGGCCTTCGAGCGTCACCGCTTCACGCCGGCTTATCACGGCGGATGGGCGCGGGCACGGGCGCGTAGCGCTCGATCGGCGAGGATCGCTCGACATGGAGCCGGCGCAGATCCTGCTCGAGCACGCGACGCCACCGGACCTGCCGACGCATGAGACAGTGGCGGTCCGGCGGGTCGTGGTGTTCGGCGCGACGGGGCGAATCGGCCGGGAGGTCGTTGCCGAAGCGGCGTCGCGGGGCTGGACGGTTCGCGCCGCAGCCCGGGACCCAGCGTCCGTGACCGCCCGTGAGCGGATCGTGCCGTGGACCGTCAACCTCGACGACGAGGCGACCGTCGAAGCGGCCATCGGCGACTGCGATGCCGTGATCGATTGCCTCGGCCCGCGCCGAAATCACCTCGGCGAGGTCGCCTCGTTCGCGGGTCACGCCCGCGCGATCCTCGCCGCGATGGGCCGCGTCCGGGTCGAGCGCCTCGTCGTGCTGTCCGGTGCCGGCGTGCGCCTCGAGCACGAGCGGCTCGGTCCGTTCGACCGCGTCATGCGGGCCCTCGTGGGTTCGATGGCCCCCTACGTCCTCGCCGCCAAGCAGGTCGAATTCGAGTCCATTCGCAAGAGCGACGTCGCCTGGACGGCCCTGCGGCCGCCGGTCGTGCTCAGCGGCGCAAGGACGGGCCGCTACCGGCTGGCGGAGGCCGCACCCGGGTTCGGGGCGCACATCAGCCGGGCGGACGTCGCGGTCGCCCTCGTCGACCAGGTCGCGGCCCAGGACTGGATCTGCCGGGCGCCGTTCCTGTGGTCGCCACGGGGGCGAGAATCGACGCGTCCGGCCTGACCGGGCCGACTCGCCGACCCGCCATGCGCCGGATGCTCGTCATCTGGAACGGGCAGGCCGGCGGCGGCGACGCCGATGGGCAATCGCTCGTTCGCGACCGCCTTGCGGAGCACGGCATCGAGGTCGAGATCTTCGAAAGCACCTCCGAGGCCGACGCTCGCGACCGGGTGCGACGTGCCCTTGGCGACGGTCTCGCGGCGATCGTGGCGGCGGGCGGCGACGGCACCGTCCGCCCGATCGCCCTCGAGCTCGTCGGGGGCGACACGCCGCTCGGCATCCTGCCCCTCGGCACGGCGATGAACGCCGCCCGCGCCCTCGAGCTGCCGCTCGAGCTCGAACCGGCGATCGACGTCCTGGCCACCGGGCGTCCCCGCCCGATCGACGTCGGCGTGGCCAACGGCACGCCCTTCCTCGAGGTCGCCTCGATCGGCCTGACGGCCGACGTCCTGGCGGGGGCCACCGCGGCCGACGCGGGTCGCTGGCGGGCCGGGTTCGAGCTCGTCCGCCGGGCCTGGCGCCAGCCTCGAACCCGGA
>VEOW01000066.1 GCA_012026785.1 Chloroflexota bacterium
TCGCGCACTGTCTTCAGCCCGGCGATGACGTTCTCGACGTGCTCGTCGAACGGGACGCCGAGCTCGGCGGCGCCCTTCTCGAGCTGGTCCCGCGGGACCTGGCGGGCGAAGCCCTTGTCCTTCATCTTCTTCCGGACGGCCCGGGGGTCCACCTCGTCGAGGCTGCGGTTCGGTCGCACGTAGGCGACGGCGATGACGAAGCCCGTCATCTCGTCACAGGCGTAGACGGTCTTCGCGAGGAGGCTGGTCCGGGGCACGCCGGTGTGGTCGCCGTGGCCGAGCACGGCCTCGACGACGTCGTCGAGATAGCCGAGCCGACGCAGCTCCTCGGCGCCGCGCGTCGGGTGCGTGTCGGGGAATCGCTCGTAGTCGAAGTCGTGGAGCAGGCCGGCGCAGCGCCACTGCTCCAGCTCGGCAGCCTCGATCCCGAAGCGCTCTTCGCCGTACCAGGCAACCGCGGCCTCGACCGCCAGCCCGTGGCGTCGCAGCGCATCGCCCTCGGTCCACTCGCACAGCAGCCGCCAGGCATCGTCACGACTCGGCATGACCGGCAGCGTAGCGTGACATCGGCCGGCGATGCACCATGACGAGGTGACGGAACCAACTCGCCGGTCGGCCCGTCGGAGGCTCATGCCAGCCTGGATCCCGGGACTCGCCCTGTGCCTCGCACTCGCTGCCTGCACGAGCGCGACCGCCTCACCGCCCCCCGCGCCGACGCCGCGTCCGACGCCGACGCCGGTCGGCTCGCCCGTGACAAACCCCCAGGAGGCCGCGGCCCTGGTCATCGCGACGAACCCGCTGTTCGCCGGCGCGATGGAACTGAACCCCGACCTCGTCGGACAGTCGACGTGGTGGACGTCCAGTTCGCTCCCAGATGGCGGCTACCGGATCGAGATGACCGTCGGTTGGGGCGACTGCCCGGCCGGCTGCATCAATCGCCACGTCTGGACGTTCGATGTCGTGCCGGACGGGACGGTCACGCTGGTCGAGGAAACCGGCGACGAGGTGCCCCCAAGCCTGCCGGCATGACGGCGACCGACGGCCTAGCGGATGAGTTGAACACCGAGGGCCTTGCTGCCGGTCCCGGAGCCGACGCCCGCCCCGACCGTCCCGGTCGCCAGGATGTCCCGGAACTTGCCGACGAGGCAAGACGTCGCGCCGTTGCCGGTGTCGCAGATCGCGGAGTTCGTGCCCGAGATGTAGGCCCCGTGCAGGCCGCCACAGTCGGCCGTCCCAGGCGAGCACAGCTCGAAGAAGGCGAAGCTCGGCATGCGGTACCAGGTCTTGCTGCCGTTGCCACCCAGCGCGCCGCTCGGGCAGCCGAAGTCGGGGCCTGTGACGATCGCCGGAAGGGAGCTGTCGGGGTCGGGCTGGTTGTTGGCCGGGTTGCACGTCAGGTCGAACTGCGGAACGAGGATGACCTTCCCGTCGTACTCCCGAATCGCGTCCTCGATGGAAACCCCGCATGAGCCGCCGCCGCCGTTCGTGTTGCCGGTCTCGGTCACGAACTGCCACGAGGGCAGGTCGACCGACGGGTTGTCCGGGACGAGGATCGAACAGACGAGCTCGCTCGACCCGCCGTTCGGCGGATCCCAGTCGAGCCAGCCGACGTTGCCGGGGCTGTTGTTGCAGAGCGGGATCTTGATGACGGTGTTCCAGGTCCAGGGCATGCCGCTGTCGATCGGGCGGTTGTTGCCGTCGCAGGACATCACGTTGACCGGGATGGCGAGCGGCAGCAATGCGCAGTAGACGCCCTCGCTGGCGTCGCAGAAGCCCTGCAGGTAGCCGGTGACCGCGGTCGCACGGGTCGAGATCGTGAAGGTCGGGATACCGACCGCGCGGGCGACGTAGGCGTCGATGACCGTCTCGGCGATGATCAGGACGCCGGCAACGGGGCCGACCTGCTTGTTCGGACAGTCGGGCGTCGTGGCCGTGCCGCCGGGCAGGAGGTTGCCGAGGTTGCCGACCTCGAGTGCGACCGCGAGGTCCTCGCGGCCGTCGCCATCGAGAGCAGCCGTCCCATCCGCCTGGAGTGGGATGCCGCAGATGTCCGTGTAGTACGCGACGCCGACCGTCATGTTGTTGGCGGTCGCCGTCTCGGTCAGCTTCGCGGCGATCGCGGCGTCCCAGCCCCCAGCCGGCTCGCTCGCGCCGGCGAGGCGGTGAGCCAGCATGATCGCCCCCGCCTCCGAGGTCGCGTCGGCGCCGGCCTGCGATACGCGCTGGTGGGCCAGCACGTTGCCGCCGTCGATGAGCAGCGCCAGGAGCGCGATGGCCGCCAGGATCGCCGCGAGCATGACGACGATCGCCTGGCCACGCTCGCGTCCCGGGCCGGGGTTCGCACGCGCGGGCGAGCTGCTCGTCATGGGAACACCCGCTCGATCGGCATCTGCGAGGTCGAGCTGATCGTGAACGGGCCGATGACGACGCTGACGAGCGGCGTGAGCGGCTGGAACTCGTAGTCGACCGTCACGCTGGCGATGCAGCCGATGCGCAGCGTCGGCGAGCAGCTGAGGGTCGTGCCTGCCGGCGCGGCGAAGGAGAGGCTGACGTCGCTGGCATCGATGCCGAGCGTGGCACCGGCGGTCAGAGCGCAGCCAACGACCGACCAGTGGGCATCGTCGGGGTCCTCGATCGGCCGGCTGGTGTCGCATTCGGTCGCGTAGCCGATCTGGTTCACCACCGCTACCCGAGCGCCCTGGCGGGCGGCGTTGGTGACCGTCGTGTAGGCGTGGACGGCGCGCCCGATCTCCACGAAAGCGACGAGGACGAAGATCATGATCGGGAAGACGAGGGCGAACTCGAGCAGGGCCTGGCCTCGCTCGCGCTCGCGGCCCCCCCGCATCCTCATGGCGTCACCGTCATCGTCGAGTCGCATGGCACGGACGTGTACGCGGTGAGGGTCTGGGACTTGACCGAGTAATGGGGTGGCACGAGCGGGCTGAAGATCAGGTTCGAGGCGGTGAATCCGGCGGCGGTCCATTGGCCGACCGCGTTGCGCGAGTTGCCGTTGATGTTGGGCACGGTGCAGGTCGGGATCGGCGTCGGGGTCGGCGCGACCGACGGCGCGGGGCTTCCGCCGGCCGAAGGGTCGGGCGTCGGCGTTGGCGAGGCTGGCGGGTCGCTGGGGTCCGGCGAGGCCGACGGGTCCACGCTCGGGACTGGCGAGGGTGAGGCCGTCGGGACGCTCGACGCCAGCGGAACCCCGGTGATCGTCCCCGTTCGGATCGGGAAGGCCGACGACGCGGTCACCGCGACCTGGTTGCCGACGAGCAGGCTCACGATCGGGGTGATGACCGAGAACTGGCAGGTGATGGCCACCACGGCCGGCGAGCCGATCGAAGCGCCGCTCGGGAACGTCGGCGCCGGGACCGGCGAGGGCAGCGTGCAATTGATCCCGGCCGTCTCGGCCACGATCAGCTGGCGGTACTCGGCCTGCGCGACGAGATTGGGAGTCGCGCCCCATGCCGTCGGGTTCACCGCGGCGTAGTTCGCACCCTCCCGGACCGCATTCGTCAGCGTCACCCAGCCCAGGAAGACCCGACCGAAGTCGACGCCGAAGAGGACGATGAGCAGCACCAGCGGCAGGGTCATCGCGAACTCGGGGAGGCTCTGGCCGGCGCGCCGATCGGCCCGTAGCGGGCAGGGGCGAGCGGACACGCGGAACCGATCTCGGGTCATCACCCCGGAGCATTCCGCAATCTCCTTGCCCGCGGCCTTTCTCCGTGGTCACGGTTGGCCGGGCATTTCGTACTAGCGGGAGCTGCCCCCGATCGGCGGTGGGGCGCGGCCGCACCGCCAACGGCTATGGCTCGGTCGTCGGCGCCTCGCCTGGAAGGAGGACGGTGAAGGCCCCGCCGGGCCCGCTCGAAGCCAGCCCGCCGGCCTCGAGCACCAGGTCGCCGCCCATCGCCCGGCACAGCAGTCGCGAGACGTACAACCCCAGGCCCGTGCCCTCGACCTGGGCGGAGCCCGCGCTCCGCCCATAGCGTTCGAAGACCCGCTCGCGATCGACCTCGGGGACTCCGGGGCCGGCGTCACGGATCGTGGCGGTGACGCGGCCCTCCTCCGGTCGGGCGCCGAGGACGACCTCGACCGGGGTGCCCCGGCCGTGACGGACGGCGTTGTCGAGCAGGGCCCATAGGACCTGGTCGAGCTGATCGGGGTCGGCGATCGCAAGCCAGCCGTCGGTCGAATCGCTGAGCTCGAAGGGGACGTCCGGGACCCCGAGCGCCTCCCAGGCCCGACGAACGCGGGCACCGAGCCCGAGGACCTCGGTCCGGGGCCTGAGGGTGCCGGCCTCCAGGCGCGACACCGCGAGGAGCTGGCGGACGATCCGGTGCAGGCGCTCCGACTGCTCGACGATGCTCGCCAGGCGGCGATCGGGCCGCTCGGTTGCGACCGCCTCGGCGTATGCCCGGATGCTCGTCAGCGGCGTCTGGAGGTTGTGGCTGATCCCGCGCAGGAAGTCGTCCTTGGCGGCATCGAGCTCGCGCAGCCGGCGGGCCTGCTCCTCGACCTGCCCGAACAGCTGGACGTTGCGGATCGCGACGGCCACCTCGCTGGCGTACAGCTCGAGCAGATCCTGGTCGGCGGCGTCCCAGGTTCGAGTCGCGGGCAGGCGGCCGGTCAGCACGCCGAGACGTTCGTCCGGCAGCGCCAGGATCGCGCGCACGGGCCGCGATTCGCCGGGCACGCCCTCCTCCTCGGGCACGTCCAGCGGGTCGCCGAGGTGGAGCCACGCGTCGATCATGTCGAATGCCGTCCGGGCGCTGGCGGTCGCCTCGGCGACGAGGCGGTCGAGGCCGTCCCGCGGCGAGGTCCGGCCGATCGCGACGAGGATCCGGCCGAGCTCGACGTTGCGGCGCTCCAGCTTGGCCGCCAGGCGGTTGTGGCTCTCGACCAGCCGCGCCAGCTCGTCCTCGCCGGCGCCCTCGACCCGGGCCGACAGGTCACCGGCGGACACGCGCTCGACGGCCCGCGAGATGGCTCGCAACGGTGCCGTGAGGTTGGCCGCGAGCAGGTACGCGAAGACGACGGTCACGACGAGGGCCGCGGCCAACACGAAGACGATGACCCGGACGAGCGTCGGGTCGGCCGCGCCCGAGGTCACGACCTGGGCCGCAATGAGCACCAGCCCGAAGCCGGCGAGCGGCAGGAGGGCACCGGCGACGAGCCCGATCGTCAGCCTGGCCCGAAACGAGATGGCGGGCCCGATGCGCTGCGGTTCGCCCGTCGGGCCCGTCACCCTGCCCGCCGCCGCATCGGCCG
Organism: Chloroflexota bacterium; assembly: GCA_012026785.1. Classification (GTDB taxonomy): domain Bacteria; phylum Chloroflexota; class Limnocylindria; order Limnocylindrales; family CSP1-4; genus UBA5189. The sequence goes on from VEOW01000066.1 coordinate 5,272, forward strand.
CCTCAGCCGGCCTCGACGACCCTCAGCCCGCATCGGCCGTCGAGGGCACGAGGCGGTAGCCCATGCCGCGGACCGTCACGAGGTGGACGGGGTTGTCCGGGTCTGGCTCGATCTTCTGGCGGAGCCGCCGCATCGTGACCCAGACGTAGGACGGGTCGGCATCGTCGGTATCGCCCCAGCCGCGATCGAGCAGCGTCTCGGTGCTGACCGTCGCGCCGAGGTTGGCGGCGAGGGCGTACAGGAGGCGCGATTCGGTCGGCGTCAGCTGGACCCGCTGACCGCGGACCATCGCCGTCCGGCGATGCAGCTCGAGGCGCAGGTCGGGCCCGACGATGAGCTCCTTGCGTGGCACCTTGTCGCCGATCCGCCGCAGGACCCGCAGCACCCGGGCCCGGAGCTCCGGGTAGTGGTACGGCTTGGTGACGTAGTCCTCGGCGAACTCCTCGAGCAGGTCGGCCTTCGAGTCGGCCGTCTCGATCGCCGACAGGACGATGATCGGCAGGTCCGCCCGGGCCTTGATCTCGCGGGCCAGGGTCAGGCCGTCCATTCGAGCCATCATCATGTCGACGATCAGCAGGTCCGGCCAGCCGCCGTCCAGCCGGCGGAGGGCCTCCAGGCCGTCGCGCGCGGTCTGGATCTCGAAGCCGTCGCTGCGAAGCTGCTCGGCCAGCAGCACGAGCAGGTTCGGATCGTCGTCGACGATGAGGATTCGCGGCGCCCCATCCCCTCGCCACGACCCCGTCAGCATGAACCGAGCATACCGCTCTGCTACGGCGCCTTCGGGTCGACGAAGCGGCAGCGGGGCCGGAGCGGGCAGGCGTCGTGGTCGGGGCGGCGGGCGTGGCAGACGGCGCGCCCGTGGTGGATCAGATTGACGTGGGCCTCGTGCATCTGGTCGGGTTCGAGCATCGCCAGGAAGTAGTCGTGAGCTTCGACGGCGGTGGCCTTCTTGGGGAGCAGGCCGACCCGCTGGGCCACCCGTTCGACGTGCCGATCGACCGGCATCAGCGGCGTCCCGAACGAGAACAGCAGCACGACCGACGCCGTCTTGACGCCGATGCCGGGGATCGCCACGAGCCAGGCGCGGGCCGCGAGCGCCGGCATGTCGCCGAGGAACTCCAGCGAGTAGTCGCCGCGCTGCTCGCGAATGGCCCGGAGCGCGGCCTGGATGGCCTTGGCCTTGGCGTTCGGCAGCCCGGCCGGCCGGATGACCTCGACAAGCTCGGGATAGGGGGCACCCTCGACCGCGTACCAGTCGGGCGCCGCGCCGTCGGGCAGGCCGACGCCGCCCCAGCCCGGGCCCGGGACGTGTCGTTCGATCGGCCCTGCCGTCGGGTAGGCCCGCCGAAGGGCTTCGAAGCCGTGCTCGGCGTTCACGTCGGCGCTGTTCTGGGTCAGGATCGTCAGGACCAGCTCCGAGGTGGGGTCGAGGCGGCGCTCCCAGGCCTGATGGCCGTAGAGATCGGCGAGGCCGTCGAGAACGAACGGCACGAGACCCGGCCTCGCCCGGGCAAGCCGCTTGGCCCAGCCGGTATACGGACTGGGTCTTCGCCGCCTCGGCTTCCTGCGTGCCGAGACGCGGCTACCAGATGACGTCGACGTCATACTGGCCGATCACGGGATCGGCGGTCACGATTGGCATGGATTCTTCCTGGGCCTGGGCGACCAGGATGCGGTCCCATGGGTCTCGATGGGTATCCGGGAGCGAACCGGCCCGCAGGGTGTGCTTCATCTCGATTGGCAGCGCGCGGAATCCGTGGCGTGCGAGCCGGCTCGGGACGTAGGTCGCCGGTGGTCCGGGTAGCTCGAGCCGACCCCGGGCGACCTTCGTGGCGACTTCCATGCCCGTGGCTGCGCTCACGAAGACATCGGTCTCCGGGTCCTCGATGACGGCCAGCGCGATGGGCGATAGGCGCCGTCCTCGATCAGAGGCCCACCAGAGAAACGCGTGGGTGTCCAGCAGGACCTTCACCGTTCCAGGTCGCGCATCGGATCGTGTGGGTGCATGGCATCCGGTTCCCACTCGGGGAGCGGAGCATCGAAGTCAGGGTGGATGACGACTCGATCGTTGCCCGGCCGACGCTTCTCCCGCGCCCCGTCCACCGGACCGAGGACGGCAACGGGCACCCCAGCCTTACCGATGACGACCCGCTCACCGGCTCGGGCTCGCGCGACGAGGCGCGAGAAATTCGTCTTCGCCTCGTGAATGTTGACGACTCGTCTCATGGTGCCAGCATGACTTAGTCCGATGCCTTAGTCAACTCGCGAGCCCCACAAGCCGCGCGAGCCGCTCGCCGCAGCGCTCAAGGGGCCCCGGTCCAGCGCTCATCGCCTCCTCGCCCGACATCGGGCGCTCGACGACTGGGACGACGATCGCCAGGTCGGCCAGGGCTTCGATGCCGCCCGGCTCGACGCCGCCGCCGACCGCGATGCAAGGGACGCCGGCGGCCTTTGCGGCTCGGGCCACCCCCAGCGCCGTCTTGCCGAAGGCTGTCTGGGCATCGATCCGGCCTTCGCCCGTGATGACGAGGTCGGCCCGCTCCAGCTTGCCGGCCAGGTCTGCCGCGGCCATCACGACGTCGACGCCTGGCACGAGCTCGAGGGACCGGAAGTGATCGGTCAGGCAGAGGAGGCCAAATCCCACGCCGCCGGCGGCCCCCGCCCCGGGTGTCGCTCGCTCGCGCCGTCCGGTTGCCGCTTCGAGGGCATTGCCGTATGTCGCCAGCGCGCTGTCGAGGACTTCGACGTCATCGGGCGATGCGCCCTTCTGGGGGCCGTAGATAGCGGCCGCGCCGTCGGACCCGAGGAGCGGGTTGGTGACGTCGCAGGCAATCTGGAGCTCCACCTGGGCGAGGCGCGGGTCCAAGCGGGACAGGTCGACCGTGGTCACGCGGGACAGCGCGATCGCGACCGGTGGGTTGGGTGGTTCGGCGAGGGGCCGGCCGTCCGCGTCGCGGAGGCTGACGCCGAGGACGGTAAGGATCCCGGCGCCGCCGTCCGTCGTCGCCGAGCCGCCGATGCCGAGCGTGATGTCGCGGGCGCCGGCATCGATCGCTGCCCGGATCAGCTCGCCGGTGCCCATCGAGGTGAAGTCGGTCGTCCGCCGGCGCTCGGACGGGATGAGCGACAGCCCAGCGGCCTCGGCCATCTCGATCACGGCGGAACGGCCGTCGGGCGAGCTGAGCCATTTCGCCCGCACCGGCGCGAAGTCCGGGCCGTGAACCTCGGTCTCCCGCCACTCCCAGCCGCCGGCCGCCTCGATCGCAACGAGCGTGCCCTGCCCGCCATCGGCCAGCGGCGCCAGCTCCACGCGATCGCCCGGCCGCGCGCAGTGCCAGCCATCGGCGAGCGCCCGCGCCACCTCGACCGAGGTCAGCGAGCCCTTGAACGAGTCCGGGGCGATCAGGACATCGAGAGGCTGTTGCGTCACGACCCTATCTTGGCGGACGGCAGCGCATCGCGGAGCGCATCGCGGGCTGTGGCCCGTCGCCCCCGGCCTGCTGCCCAGTCACCTGCGCGCCTGCTGCGTCGTATCCA